>NZ_JAQIVI010000391.1 GCF_028618695.1 Natrinema soli
ACCGACACGGACGACCAGTCCGACGAGAGCGACGAGAACGACGACACGGACGGCGGAAACGACGAGAGCGACGAGAACGACGACACGGACGGCGGAAACGACGAGGAAAACGGATCCGACGAGAAAGACGATCAGCAGGACGGCGAGGACGACAGCGACACGGGGGAAAACGACAGCGACGACGGCGGATCCGGTAGTGGCGACGACGGCGGGTCTGGTAGTGACGATGGCGGATCCAGTGGCGACGACAGTGGATCCAGTAGCGACGACAGTGGATCCAGTGGCGACGACGGAGAGTCTGTCGATACCGATGACGGCGATGTCGGGAACGGAAACGCCGGAAATGGGGACGACGGAAACGAGACGGATACCGAGAACAACAGTGACGCCGACATCGTGCCCGGCTTCACGACTGGTGCCGGACTCCTTGGCGGGGCGCTCGGCCTCGAGTGGCTGCGCCGGAAGGCCGGCGTTGACGAATCGACCAGCGTGAACGAACCGTCTGAGTAAGGGGATCCCAGGCCAGGCAAATTCGGACGAGATCACCGAACAACGTATCGGAATCCTCGCCTCGCCGATTACTCCGTGTTCTCTGTTGAGTTACTTGCACAATCTCACCCCGGAGATGGTAGAACATTGCCTCTTGCGCACAACGAAAACAACTGTGGAGCAAAATTAAACCAATATCCTATATCCCGCCCATATGAGGCCCATTCGGCAATACCGTTCAGAGATAGAGCCATAGGTATTGTGCAAAAAGTGAATTTCTATACGAATCCTTATATGGAGACGTCCAGTAGATGGGAAGAGACGAGATGAACGCTGAAGACTTCCCGACTCCGGACGCCGATGTCGAGGCGGTCACACCGGAGACACTGAAGCGTCGCATCGACGCGGGTGAGGAGATTACACTCCTCGATGCGCGCATGAAATCGAACCACGACGAGTGGAACGTGACGGCGAGACCGTCGAGTCGATCAACGTTCCGTACTTCGAGCTCCTCGAGAATGAGCTCGACGCCCGTGTCCTCGAGCAGATCATCGCGACGAACCTCGGCCGGAACGCCGTCGACGACAGGGAAGCGTTCTCGCTCGTGCTCGGCTCGAACAGCTGCGCCGCGAGCCAGGAGTCGCTCGCCGGTGACTGACGAGTCCACATGGTAACTGATCCACTCCCACTCCAGCTGACCGCCGAGCTGTTCCCGAACGGGATCGGTCGCTACGCCATCGGCGGCCTGCTCGTCGGGCTCGGGGTGACCGTCATCTACCTCGGAACCGGCATCAGCGCCGGCGCGAGTACGTTCCTCGAGTCGACGCTGTCGTACGTCTCCGCGCAGTCCCGGTTCCAGCGGTACGTCTCCTCGCGCGACTGGCGGCTCGCGTTCACGCTGGGCATCGTGCTGGGTGCCGGCGCGTACGCGCTCGTCTATCAGGGCGAGGCGTGGGTGATTCGGGGCAGTGCGTGGGCCACCGACGTCCAGCCGTGGCGACTGCTCGTCGGCGGCGTCTTCGTCGGTGTCGGGACGCGCGTCGGTAAGGGTTGTACGTCCGGCCACGGCGTCTGCGGCGTCGGCTCCGCGTCGAAGACCTCGATCGTCGGCGTCGTCACGTTCCTCGCCGTCGCCATCGTGACGGCACAACTGGTCGCCGCACTGGGGGTGAGTCCGTAGCCATGGCGAGCGAGACGCACGCGCCTCGAGACGAGCGAGCGGAGAGCGACCGGACGGAGCGATCCGAGAACAGCGCCCGCCATCCCCTCTTCATGCCGCTCGTCATGATCGGCGGCCTCATCTTCGGTTTCGGGCTCGCATACAGCCGGATGGCCCGTCCGGAGGTCGTCCTGGACTTCCTCCAGTTCGAGGACTTCGGCCTGGTGTTCGTGATGTTCGGCGGCGCAGCGGTCACGGGTCTGACGTTCTTCTTCGCCCCGCGGCTGCTCGGTTGGGCTCCGCTGACCGGCGACGCGTTCGAACGCCGGTTGAAGTCCTTCGACCGAAACGTCCTGATCGGCGGCGGGATCTTCGGCGTCGGCTGGGGGCTCTCGGGAATCTGCCCGGGAGCCGCCTACGCCAGCCTCGGTATCGGCAACGTCGCCATCCTCTGGGCGATCGCTGGGATGTTCCTCGGCGCGTATCTGCAGGGTCGGTGGTGGAGCCGCGCGGCCGGGACCGATTCCCTGGCCGCAGGCGCGGACTAACCGCTCCGGTTTCGATCCACGACCGAACGACGCCAGCGCGCTCGAGTTCTCGATTCCGGGGAGCGAAGCTCGTCCCGTTCTCACCGCACGTTCGCACCGTATCTGCCCCCTCTGTCGGATGTACCGTTCGAACCGACCGAGCTAGACGAATGCCGAGAACGCGAGAGCGACGGCAAGCACGAGGACGGGATAGTCGAGACGCGAAAAGGCGAGCGACGGGAGCGTGGGATTCCACGCGAAACACCGCGCCTGCAGGGCAAGCGAGAGTCGGTCCGCTCGGTCGAACGCCCGCGTCAGGCCGAGTATCCCGATCGTGCTGGCGCGGTCGACCGCGCTCCGTTCGGACCCGAGCCGGGCGGCCATCCCCTCGCGGATCGTCCGGAGATCCCCCTGCAAGACGGGCAGAAACCGAAAGACGAGCGCGACGCCGATGCCGAGGAGTTGACCTGGCTTCCCGGGGATCGTCCACTGGATCGCCGCTCGAGAGTCTCGAACCGGCGTCGACCGGACGTAGGCCGCACTGACGAGTAGGATGAGCAGGACGCGGTAGCTCGCCAGCCCCGACGCGACGGCGTCCGCGGTGTCGAACCAGGGCGACCCCAGGGTGACGCCCGCGATCAGCGGGGCGAGCGCGAGGATGAGCAGCGCAAATCGGTAGTCGACGAGCGTCCGTCGAATCGAGACGCGCGCGCCAAACAGAACGAGCGCCGTCACGACGGAGAGGACGGCCAGCGCTCGCGGCGTCGTGTGCGCCAGTGCCGTGGCCGCGAACCCGATCTGGACCGCCAGCTTGGTCCGGGGATCGAGTCGGTGTGCGAGCGTCTCGTCGGGTTCGTAGGTCAGCATCGGTTTTCTCCGGCGTCCGTTGGGGGTAGTGACGAGCGTCTCGGATCGGCCATCGCGATCACCGACCCGGGACCCGGACCTCGAGGCCCTCGAGGTCGTCCAGCACCGCCGCAAGCGGTCCATCGACGGCGACGCGGCCGTTCCGCATGGCGATGATGCGATCCGCGAGTCCGCAGACGTCCCGGAGGTCGTGGGTCGCGAGCAAGACGCCGGTGCCGTCGGCCATCAGCGACGCGAGGCGGTCGAGTACGGATCGGCGAGCGGGCTCGTCGAGCCCGGTAAAGGGTTCGTCGAGGACGAGGTGTGTCGGTTCCATCGCGAGCGCGCCCGCGATCGCCACGCGGGACTGTTCGCCGCCCGAGAGTGCATCGATTTGGTCGTCCTCTCGGCCGGCCATGTTCACCGCATCGAGTGCGGCGGTCACGCGGCGGTCGATCTCCCGCCGCTCGAGCCCGAGGTTTTCCGGACCGAACGCGACGTCCGCGCCGACGGTCGCGGCGACGAACTGATCGCGGGGGTGCTGGAAGACCATGCCCACGCTCGAGCGGGCGGCGATCAGATCCTCCGCGACGGGTGTTCCGTCGACGAGAACATCGCCGGAATCGGGCTCGAGGAGGCCGTTGCAGTGGCGCAACAGCGTCGTCTTCCCGCTCCCGTTTCCCCCTGCCAGGAGGACGAATTCGCCGTCATCGATCGAGAGCGAGACGTCCTCGAGGACGGGAACGTCGTCGAACGCATAGGAGACCGACTGAAACTCGATCATCGGTTCCTCGTACTCACGATCGAACCGGCGTGATCCGGCCGGATCTGACGATGGCGATCGCGGCGGTCATCTTGACGATCTCGGCCGGAATGAACGGGAGCGCGGCGACCGTAACGGCTTCCCAGAGCGTCATCTCGAGCACCCAGGACATGTACACCGATCCCATCGCGTAGATGACGATCGTTGCCGCGACGAGCGCACCCACGACGACCGTGAGTGACACGTCGTGCAGATCGCGGAGCGTCGTCCCGCGGTGGACGATGACGCCGATCAGAGCCGCAGCAATCGGATACGACCACAGATACCCGCCCGTCTGTCCAAACAGGACACCGATGCCGGCCGTCATGTTCGAGAACACGGGAACCCCGGCGGCACCCGCCGTGAGATACAGCAGGAGCGAAAACGCCCCCCAGACCGGACCCAGGACGAGTCCGGCGAGGAAGACGAACAGTACCTGAAGCGTGACCGGGGCCGGCGAGAGGGGATACGGAATCCCAACCAGCGCTGCCACACCGATCAGTGCGGCGAGCACCGCCGCTCGAGCGAACTGCCGGACTACGGTGTCGTCCACGAGATCGACCGAATTCCGTTCCGTTGCCATACTGCCGCTCTCTCGTAAACCCGGATCAAAACTTCGGTTTCCGAGAGATGAAGACGCCTGGTTGACACGTTCTCTCGAATCGCTATCGCTCAGGTATCGACTCGAGGGCGGGTCGAAGAGCGGTCGAAACAGCGCGCTTCCTCTCAGTTTCGGTGACGGTAGGAGCCCCTCCGGGCTCGTCGGTGGTCGAGCGTCGTTCCGTCGTTTCTGGCAGTCTCCCGTCGATAGAACTGAGTAATAGCTTATTGTCTCGTCTCGCTAACCGAAACGACCGGCGGTCTTATGGCGTCATTCGGCCCGTGGTGGGAAAATGGGAATTGGTTGTGCTGCGGCCGGCAGTCGGAGGTACCACGCGGCGAATCCCCACGCGACCAATCCGGGGATTCGACGGGAAGCAGATGGGGACGAATGGAAGCGGGGTGAGGACGGGTGCGAGTCGGAGTGGTGGCGTACCGAATCCGGATCGCCGGAGGCGGAATCGAAACCGGAGGACGGAACCGGCCGTCCCGCTCGTGGAGTGATCGCGCGATGAGGCGCGATCGAACGACCGTTGTCGTCGCGCTGATCGCGGCCGCGATGGTCGGCAGCGTCGTGGCGCTGCCCGTGTTGAGCGGTGGCTCGAACCCGTTCGACGTGGCCGGCGGTGTGGCCACCGAGACGGCAGACGATCCGACAGCCGCGGGTAGGTCACAGGCCGCGCTCGAGGCGGGCGGCGTTCAGACACAAAACGCTAGTTCGGAACTGGTCGCCTTCGAGGAGCCCGACGTGACGGACGACGGGACGAACGCGCAGGCGGAGATCCAGGGAGATGCCGAAACCGCCGTCGAGAGTGGTGTCGAGGAAGGGGTCGAACTCGTCCAATCGCAAGGTATCGAAGTGACACAGGAACAGCGAACGGCGGCGCTCGAGGGCGCTCGCGAGTCGGTCGCACAGCACCAGTCCGTCGAGGCCGAGCAGGTGCAAGCGGCGACGAAGGGGGCGGTTCACGGCTCGCTGATCCAGTCCCAGTCGGTGAACGCGACCCAGATTCAGTACGCGGTGAACGGAGCGACCGACGGCGGGCTCTCCCAGTCACAGTCGGTGAACGCGACCCAGCTACAGAGCGCGACCTGGGGCGCGACGCACGGCGCTCTCGCACAGAGTCAGAACGTCAGCGTCGAACAGATTCAGGTCGCGAGCAAGGGTGCGGCCGCGGGTGCCACGAAGGAAGCGGGCACGAGTGATGTCGGCAAAACGCCGCACATTCAGGAGGCCGCTCAGGGCTCGGCATACGGCGTGCTGACGCAGTATCAGTCGATCACGGCCGAGCAGCGCCAGCGGGTAACCCTCGAGCACGTCCAGCACGCCGCCGCCGGCGGTGCGGCCGGGTCGCTGGCGGG
>NZ_JAQIVI010000392.1 GCF_028618695.1 Natrinema soli
ACCGACACGGACGACCAGTCCGACGAGAGCGACGAGAACGACGACACGGACGGCGGAAACGACGAGGGAGACGGATCCGACGAGGGAGACGATCAGCAGGACGGCGACGACGACGGCGACACGGGGGAAAACGGCAGCGACGACGGCGGGTCCAGTGGCGACGACGGAGAGTCTGGTAGTGACGATAGCGGATCCAGTGGCGACGACGGAGAGTCTGTCGATACCGATGACGGCGATGTCGGGAACGGAAACGCCGGAAATGGAGACGGAGGAAACGAGACGGACACCGAGAACAACAGTGACGCCGACATTGTGCCCGGCTTTACGACTGGTGCCAGTCTTCTCGGCGGGGCGCTCGGCCTCGAGTGGCTGCGCCGGAAGGCCGGCGTCGACGAATCGACCAGCGTGAACGAACCGTCCGAGTAGGGGTACCCAAGTCGGGCTAATTCGGGCGAGATCACTGCACAACGTCTCGGAGTCCTCGCCTTGCCGATTACGTTTTCACCGTGTTCGACGCATCCAGATATTCTGTATCCTGTCCTCGGAATTTTGTTTACGAAACACACAAAATGGCTCTGTTACTGTCCGTGAGCCTAAGACATTCCGTGGCACCAGCAAACGTCTCGACATCAATGGAAAGAGCAAGCATCTCAGAAATCATTTTTCACTTTTATCACCAAGTCAGAAAAGTACGTTACCTATGACTGCTAAACGAGTCGTTCTTGTTATAATCCTCAACTTATATATGGGTTCAAAAAACACAATTGGGATTCTCTACCGAATCCAAACATCAGAAACACGTGGAGGGGGTAGGTGTAGAAGCGACGCCCTACCGAGCCGTCCGCGGGGCGCAGTGTCAGTCGTCAGCGGTCGTCTTGATTTTACTGGCGTTCGTGACCTCGATGTCCCCGGAGAGTTCGGTGTTGGGATACGGCATATCGAGCCCCTCAGCATCGAAGCGCTCCTTGACGGCCTCGACGAACCGTGCGCGGACCGCCCCGTAGCTGCTTTCCTCGGGGTTCATCCAGATCCGTCCCGAGAGCACCACAGCCGAGTCGCCCAGTTCCGTGACCGGAGCGGTCGGTTCGGGGTCGTCGAGCACGCCCTCGATGCGCGACCCTTCATCGATGATCGCATCGCGTGCCTGTTCAATGCTGTCCTCATAGCCGATGCCGAACCCGACCGATACCCGACGCTCGTCGTTCGCTTCGTTGTTTACTAGGGCTGCA
>NZ_JAQIVI010000393.1 GCF_028618695.1 Natrinema soli
GGGCCGGAAGTCAGGGCCTTCGAGGACGAATTCGCGGCCTACTGTGGCACCGACGACGCGGTCGCGACGGCCAACGGAACAACCGCGTTACACGCCGCCCTCGAGGCGATCGGACTCGAGGACGGCGACGCCGTGATTACGTCGCCGTTTTCCTTCGTCGCGAGTGCGAACGCGATCCGACTGGCGGGCGGCAACCCCGTCTTCGCCGATATCGATCCCGAGACCTACACGCTGGATCCGGCCGACGTACAACGGGTGCTCGCCGAGCGCGACGACATCGCCGGGCTCCTGCCGGTCCACCTCTACGGACTGCCCGCGGACATGCCGGCGCTGTGTGACATCGCCGACGAGCGCGATCTGTTCGTCCTCGAGGACGCGTGCCAGGCCCACGGGGCGAAAGTCGACGGCGAGCGAGTCGGCACGTTCGGTGACGCGGCCTGCTTCTCGTTCTATCCGACGAAGAACATGACGACCGGCGAGGGCGGAATGATCGTCACCGACCGCGACGACGTCGCCGACCGCGCCGCGAGCTACGTCAACCACGGCCGGGACGTGAGCGGGACCGGCGGCTACGACCACGTCGCTCTCGGGCACAACTTCAGGATGACGAGTATCGAGGCGGTGATCGGCCGCGTCCAGCTCGAGCGGCTGTCGGAATCTAACCGCGCCCGCCGTGAGAACGCGGCAGCGTACGACGAGCGGTTCGCCGACCTCCCGCTCGAGACGCCGACGGAGCCGGCCGGCTTTCAGCACGTCTACCATCAGTATACGGTTCGGACGGAAGATCGGGACGCCCTCGAGACGGCCCTCACCGATCGTGACGTCGGGACGGGGATCTACTACGAGACGCCGATTCATCACCAGCCGGCCTACGAAACGGTCAGTACGGCCGCGGCGCGGCTCCCTCACGCGGAACGGGCGGCCGAGGAGGTGCTATCACTGCCCGTTCACCAGGGCCTGTCGACACGCGACAGGGAGACCGTTGTCGAAGCAGTGCGGGATCACGTTACCTGCCAATGAGTACGGACAGAACGACTGACGCGACGACCGATGAACAGATTCGAGCCGGCGTCATCGGCGTCGGCTCGATGGGCGAAAACCACGCGCGCATCTACGCCGAACTACCGCGCGTCGAACTCGCCGGCGTCACCGACCACGACGACGGGATCGCGCGGCGAGTCGCCGACGAATACGGGACCGAACCGATCGATCTCGAGACGCTGTGCGAACGCTGTGACCTCGTGACGGTGGCCGTTCCGACCCACGCCCACTACGAGACGGTCTCGACCTGTCTCGAAGCGGGCGTCAACGTGCTGGTCGAGAAGCCGATCGCGGAAACCGTCGAGCAGGGCCAGAAACTGGCCGAACGGGCCCGCGAGGCGGGGCTCGTCTTGCAGGTCGGTCACATCGAGCGGTTCAACCCAGCGGTGCAGACGGTCGAGGAGCTGATCGACGATCTGGACGTGATCAGCATCGAGGCCCACCGGCTCGGCCCGCCGATCGATCGGACGGCACCGGGCAACGTGGTCTTCGACCTGATGGTCCACGACGTCGACGTCGTCGGCTCGATACTCGACGAAAAACCGCACTCGGTCGCCGCGATGGGGTCCGAGAACGGCAACTACGCCACCGCGACGATCGAGTACGACGACGCCATCGCGACGGTGACGGCGAGCCGCGTCACCCAGAAGAAAGTGCGAACGCTCACCGTCACCGCCCGCGAGTGTCTCGTCGAGGTCGACTATCTCGAGCAGTCGGTGCTGATCCACCGCGATTCCTACCCCGAGTACCTCACGGACGACGGCCAGTCCCGATACCGCCACGAGAGCGTCGTCGAGCGACCTCGCGTCGACACCGGCGAGCCGCTTCGAAACGAACTCGAGTCGTTCGTCGAGGCGGTTCGCGCCGGCACCGAGCCGGAAGTGACCGCCGAGGACGGCATTCAGGCCCTCGAGACGGTCCAGCTGATCGATCGGCTCGCGATGGGGCCGACGGACGAGACGGACGACGAACCGCCGCGGGAGCCGGAGGTGGAAGCCTGATGCCGGACGTCTCTGGCGACGGCCGCGACGCGACCAACGGGTGGACTACCGACGGGCTCTACGGCTCGAGCCAGTCCCCCGACCGTCAGCGCGACCGCCTGACGGGCGGCGAAATTCCGGTCGCCGTCTACGGCCTCGGGAAGATGGGGCTTCCGCTCGCAGCGGTCTACGCCGAGACCACGGGGAACGTAACCGGCGTGGACATCGATCCAACCGTCATCGAGACGATCACCGACGGTGAAAGTCACGTCGTCGGCGAACCCGGCCTCGCGGCCCTCGTCGCCGACCAGGTCGATGCGGGACGGCTCGAGGCCACGACCGACGGGTCGGCGGCGGCGTCTACGGCGCAGA
>NZ_JAQIVI010000394.1 GCF_028618695.1 Natrinema soli
CGCCTCGAGTTCGGCGGTCGTCGGCTCGGTCGTCACCCCGCCGGGGAGCGAGACGCCGTCGAAGGGAAGCGGTGCACCGATCGCTGGCTCCGCGACGATCGTTTCGATTCGCTCGGTCGCGTCGGCGGCCGCGCCGCGCTCGAGTCCCACTTCGAGTCCCTCGAGTGCGCGTTCGAATCGACCGACAGTGTTGACTGTCATTAGTTCCCATATCCGGGTGGGCAGTGAAGATTCTACTGGATGTTTCTCTGCCATTTCCGAGCCGATATCGGCGTTCGGCTGTGGCTCGTGATGCCGGAGCCGATCGATACGCGGAGCAGGAGACGGACGACGGCACCGGTCGTCGCTTCGACACGACGACCGACACGCCGGATCGAATCGGCGACGATGCGTCCGATCGCCCGGCAGGGTTGTCTCTCTGACCGATGCGGGCTCCGGAAAATACGGAATGTGAGACGTCGTTACTCCGAGACCGTCAGTTCGCCGTAATCGAACTCCTCGTGGGCCTGAACCATCCCCTCGACGACTGGATCCGCCTCGGCCTCCGCGTCGGCGTCGACCTGGTCGAACACCTCCTCGAGGGCGTCGACGAGTTACTGTTCGGTGTAGTACGCGCGCTTCAGGCCGTCTACGAAGAGGTCTTCGGTCGAGTCTCCGGTCACAAATACTCGTGTGAGTGGACAGCGCTAATTTCCATACGCGAGTAGCTTGCATCTGAGACGGACGATATCGACTCCCAACAAAACTGAATCGTCCGTAGCGCTTACTGCGATTCGCAGATCGCCAGGAAGTTCTCGAAGATCTCGTCGCCCTCCTCGGTGTGGGCGACTTCGGGGTGCCACTGGACGCCGTAGAGATCGCGGTCGGTATCGCTCATGGCCTCGACGTCGCAGACGTCGCTTTTCGCCGTCAGCTCGAAGCCCTCGGGCAGTTCCGTGACCTCGTCGGCGTGGCTCGCCCAGACGCGAGTCTCGGGATGCAGGGTGCCGGTCAGCGGGTCCTCGGCGTCGACGATGTCGACATTGACGTCGGCGTACCCGCCGTACTCGCCGCCCCCGACGCGACCGTCGAGTTCCGCCGCGATCAGTTGCATTCCCAGGCAGATACCGAGGACGGGTATGTCCGCTTCGAGGTATTCGGCGGACCGTCCGATCCGATCCATATCCGGACCGCCCGAGAGGACGACGCCGTCGGCGTCGACGTCCGCGGGTGGCGTGTCGTTGTCGATCAACTCCGTGTCGACGCCGAGGTCGCGAAGCGCCCGGCGCTCGAGGTGGGTGAACTGTCCATGGTTGTCCACCACGACGATAGTCGTCATTGGATGTTCGTAGCGGATCACCGGGTAAAAACGGTCCGAAACGCGCCCTCGAGTCGACCGATACCCGCGATCGAGCGCCGGCGAACGGAAAAAGAACGACCCACTCGAGGCGCGGGCTTTTGAACCATCGCTCCAATCCCGTCGTCAAACCAATGGATCGGCCGAGCGCGGACGCTGGCGATATGCGGTGGGGATGGCGCTGTCCGCTGTGCGAGACGGACGCATCGGTGACGAGAGACCCCCACTCGGAGACCTTCCGCTGGGAGTGCGACGACGATGATTGCGAGGCGACCGGCTTCGGGTTCACCTCGCGGCGCAGAGCGAGGCTCGCGTTGCGGGAGTACCGCGAGCGATACGAGAACATCTACCGGTAGTCGGCCCGGTTGCCGGGACGCTCACGGCCGGTCTCGAGTGGGCTCTCGAGTCGCTGGTCGGCCGCGGGAGCCGGTGTTCCGGTACGTTTAAGCGTTCGTCACCGGATGGCAAGCACATGGCAGTCGATCTCGGCGAATTCGATCATCCGGCGTGGCTCACCGCGGCGGGAACGGGCATCGGGTACGCACTGATCCTCGCGGTGCTGACGCTGGCGCTATTCATCGTGCCGTGGCTCGTCTTTTCGGTCCTGTAACGGCGAGATGGTGTACTGGCGGCTGCTTTGACATCACCGTCGCTCCTCATCGTGACGTATCTACCCCGATTAGTGCAGGCGAAGGAGTTACCGCTGCCAGCATCCGCGAGCGAAGCGAGCGGTTTGCGACGAGAGAGCATCGCTCTCTCGGCATCACGAAAGCGCGCTGAGCGCCTTTCGAACGACACCGCCGGAGCGGGCGAAGCCCGCGAAGGCGGCCTTTGTAGCGTAGATTTTTGCGCCAGCGCGGGACCGCCGGTCCCGCGTGCCATGCGAACGGGCGCTATGCGCCCGTGAGCAGACGAGCGGTTCCGAACGAAGTCGTTCGAAAGACGCTTTGCGTCTTTCGTGATCTTCAAAAGAGCGCTTTGCGCTCTTTTGGACCTCGCCGAGCTTTGCTCGGCTCAGTGACGAGAGATCGAAGGTCTCTCGAACCATGAGGAACCGAGGCGGAAAAAGGTACGTAGGCGAACACAGTGAGCGAGAACCGCGGATTATGCGATCAGTGTGTAAATCGTTTTAGTGACTACGATAGTCACTGTCTGGCAAAAAACGGCGGGAAACGGTGTCGTTCGTCGGCGATGCACCGGCTGGTGGCCGCGGGGTCGGGCGACGGCGTCCGAATCGGACGCGAGACTAGCCTTCGATCTCTGCGACGTCTTCGATCTTCATGCCGTCGAGCTTCTCGACGATTTCGTCGAGTTTGCCGTCGAGTTCGTCGACGAACTCGACGGTGCGCTCGGTCTTGATCGCTCCCTGACTCGAGGGCTCGATCAGGTTCTCCTCCTCGAGGACTCGAAGCGAGTAGCGGACTTTGTGGTGGGGGTATCCCGTCTCGTTCGACATCTTGACGATCCCGATCGGTTCGTTCTCGATGACCATCTTCAGGACCTGCAGATGACGTTCCAACATATCGACTTCCTTCTCAAGTCGGTCTATCATGGCATTTGTTAACTTGTCTTTGGACCTTTTAAAAGTTCCCCTCGAGAACCGGAACGTCCACTCTCAACTAGGTGTTTGTTTCTGTGTGTAGTTAACGCTTCCGGTGACGCCGGCGCTCTGGTCGAGGTTGGAAACGCCCGCAAGCGAGTCACCCGAATCAGTCGCTTCCGGTGGGGCCTCGAGTTACAGGCCCGAGACCTGCTGGGAAACGCGTTTGCGCGGACGCTGTCGCTCGAGTGGGGGGTCGCGACCCTCGGTAGAGCCACCCGCATACCGTAATCTGTTTATCGGCCCAGCAAGAACCCGCCGCTGTTATGACCGTCACTATCGTCGGGTCGCAACTCGGCGACGAAGGCAAAGGTGGGGTCGTCGACCTCTACGGCGACGCCGCCGACGTCGTCGCCCGGTATCAGGGCGGCGACAACGCTGGGCACACCGTCGTTCACGACGGAACGAAGTATAAACTGTCGCTCGTACCGTCGGGAGCCGTTCGAGGGAAAATCGGCGTCCTCGGCAACGGCTGCGTCGTCAACCCCGAGACGCTGTTCGACGAGATCGACACGCTGCGAGAGCGCGGTCTCGAACCGGACGTCCGGGTCGCCGAGCGCGCCCACGTTATCCTCCCCTATCACCGCGCGCTCGACGGCATCGAGGAAGCGGAGAAGGAAGATCTCGCCGCCGGGACGACCAAACGCGGCATCGGCCCGACCTACGAGGACAAGGCCGGCCGCCGCGGCGTTCGGATCGGCGATCTGCTCGACCCCGACGTGCTCCGCGAGCGCCTCGAGTACGTCGTCCCTCAGAAGAAAGCCCTCGCAGAGGAGGTCTTCGAGAAGGAGACTGGCGAGGAGTTCGACATCGACCACCTCTACGAGACCTACCGGGAGTACGGCGAGCGCCTCGCCGACGAGGAGATGACCGTCGACTGCGGGACCTTCCTGCAGGAGCGGGTCGACATCGGCGAGAGCGTCATGCTCGAGGGTGCGCAGGGCACCTCCCTCGATATCGACCACGGGGTTTACCCCTACGTCACCTCCTCAAATCCGACCGCGGGCGGCGCGACCGTCGGCACCGGCCTCGGCCCGACCGTCATCGGCGACGGGGAAGTCATCGGCATCGTCAAGGCCTACCTCTCCCGAGTCGGGACCGGCCCGCTGCCGACCGAACTCGGCGGCGTCGAGGACCAGACGCCGGACTATCACGGCGATGTGGACGCGGCCGCGGACGAGGAGGAACTCGCGACGTACATCCGCGACGAGGGTGGGGAGTACGGCACCGTAACCGGCCGCCCGCGGCGGGTCGGCTGGCTCGACATGCCGATGCTTCGCCACGCGGCCCGCGCGAACGGATTCACCGGACTCGCGGTCAACCACATCGACGTGCTCGCGGGCCTCGAGACGGTCGAGGTCGGCCACAGCTACGAGTTCGACGGCGAGGAAATCTTCACGATGCCGCCGACGACCGAACAGTGGGCGCGCTGTGAAGCCACGTTCGAATCGTTCGACGGCTGGCCCGAAGTCGACTGGGCCGCGGTCGCCGCCGAGGGCTACGAGGCCATCCCCGAGAACGCGCAGACCTACCTCGAGTATATCGCCGACGAACTCGACACGCCGGTCTACGCCGTCGGCGTCGGTCCCGGCCGCGAGGAAACCATCGTCGTCGAGAACCCGTACGAGTAGCGCGACGGTCGGTTTCTTCTATCACCGTCAGTTCCGCCGATCGGACTGCGAGCAGAACGCTCGATTCGTCATCCACTCACCACCGCCCGGTCGACCGTCCGCTCGCGAGCGACGTTCCCGAAACCTTTTGCTGGAGGCGACGAGCCTACGTAGTATGAAGGAGTCGTTGCTGGACATTCTCTGCTGTCCGCTCGATAAACACGACCTGGGGCTCGAAGGAGCCGAACACGACGACGAGGAAGTCATCGCCGGCACCCTCGTCTGTTCCGAGTGCGGCGAGGAGTATCCCATCGAGGACGGCATTCCGAACCTGCTGCCGCCGGACATGCGCGAGGAAACACCGGCCTAACCGGCCAGATTTATCGTGTCACCACCAGCGGTCACCGTCCACGTCAACCGCGGGTCCGCCGAGGCGCTCGAGCCGTCGAGCACGTCGCTCGAGACCAACGGCTCGTTTCTCCTCTCGCTGTCGGGTCACGAGTCGCCCGCGCACGTCCACTGTCGCCTCGCGGGTGACCTCGAACGGATCGCATCGCTCGAGGAGTCGAACTACTTCGTCGAACCGGACGGCGTCACGACCGTTCCGATTGCCGTCAACGCCGATGTAGTCGATCGTCCCGTGGACGGCCACCTCGAGGTACTGACGGGCTACGGCTCCGAGTCGATCTCGATCGCCGTCACCGTCGTCCCCGGACCGCCGGACGTCGACGTCGACGAGTCGCTCGCCGAACCCGCCCGCTCGGAGCCCGAGCCGGCGACGCTCGAGCGCG
>NZ_JAQIVI010000395.1 GCF_028618695.1 Natrinema soli
CCGCCTCGAGATCGGCCACGGCAAACCCGACGGCCGGCTCATCTCGCTCGGTCGTGGCGAGGTCACCGGCTGGGACCCAGAGGGGAAGGTGACCCTCGAGCGCGCCATGCGCGGCGGCGGCAGTTACGACGCGCTCGGCGTCTCGAAGGAGTCGGGCGACGTCGCCGTGACGAAGTTCCGCGAGGGCCGGTGGTGGTATCCGACGACGTACACGGCCGACGACGGCACGTCGAAGGGGACCTACGTCAACGTCTGCACGCCCGTCGAGCTCTTTCCGGAGATGGTTCGGTACGTCGACCTCTACGTCGACGTCATCCGGCAGGGCGACGGGACGGTCGAAATCGTGGACGCCGACGAACTCGAGGACGCCGTCGACGACGGGCTGGTTTCCGAGGAACTGTCCGAAAAGGCGATGAACGTGGCGGAAGCCGTCGAGCGCGCGCTCTCGAAATAGGGTATTCTATCGCTCCCTCCTTTTCTCTGCTTTCAGACAGGCCACACTGGACAAGAGCAGCCTGTTACCGTGGCAACAGGGAATCGCCACGCCCTCCCCAACCGATTCGCTCACTGGCGTTCGTTCATCCCTCGCGCAACGTCATCGGCCATCCTCACTGTCGTTCGGTTGGCCGACAGCGCGCGCCACCGCATGTCAGTTGACCAGTCCGAAGTGAGGTCTCCCTCTCCTGCACTGTCAACTGTAAGGGAGCAAGTAATCGAGAAGCGATGCGGCGACATCTGATGACCGCCGCTTATTCGGTCTGGTCGTCCGGGAGATGAATTTCGTCGTCGAGGACGACCTCGAGGCGGCCGTCCGCAAACAGCCGGTCGATCTGGCCGCGCGTGAATCTCCCGTCGCAGTCCTCGCCGACGAACGCGACGAGGCTCTCGGTTCGCTCGACGACGGTCGCCAGCGAACTACCGTCTCGGTAGTGGTAGTGAACAGTTGTCCCCGGGAAGAGCGCGTCCGCGGTGACGCTGAGGTACTTTCGGCGGTGGAGAGTCATACCCGGAAACGCGACGAAATCGATATAGCTCTTCTGGCTGCCGCGAGGAGTCGCAGCGCGCTCGATCGGTTCCCGTCGCCCCTCTCTTCTCCATCAAGTCAGGAATCGCGCGCGGTCGGAGTCGCTACTTGAGCAACAGAAGCAAGCGATCGGTGGCTCAGTCGGAGGCGCTCGCGACGGTGTCGGGACCGGCGGCGGTCGGAAGCAGGCCGACGTACTCGTCGAGGTCGAGCGCGAACTCCCGTGCGGTGGACGGTCGGACCCAGCGAAACTCGAACTCGGCACCGTGTTCCTCCCCGCCGTCGGTGACAGTGTGAGTCCACCGATCGCGGGGCTCGTGCACCGTCGCGTGGAAGAAGTGTCGCACGTACCGCTTCGGCGGCTCCTCGCGACGCGTCCAGACGTCGGTCGTCAGGTGTTTCGCTCCGCTCAGCGTTCCGAGGCCGCTCTCCTCGAGCACCTCCCTGAACAGTGCCTCTCGCGGTGATTCGCCCGACTCGAGCGTTCCTTTCGGAATCTGCAGGCCGTCGTGTCCCGGTCCCTCGAATACCAGTAACTCGCCCGTTGCGCGAGTGATGTACGCGCACGCTTTCTGGACGTACGTGACGCCGGTCATGATATAATGTGGCACGCCGTTCCGACGTAAAAACCTATCATAGGGGGTGTTAAATGTCATTAAGGAGATTGTGCGTTCGGCTCGGGTCGTTTCGTCGGCTGTAAACGCTGGACGGGATCAGTTGGTGACGGCAGCCGGTTCCTCGCTGTCGATCGGTTCCTCGTCGTCGAGGTGCGTGAACAGCGTCGCGAGCGCCGGTCCGGAGACGTTGTGCCAGACGCTGAACAGCGCCGGG
>NZ_JAQIVI010000396.1 GCF_028618695.1 Natrinema soli
CGCGCCGCCGACAGAGGACCGTCACGGGGCCGGGGAGAAACGTCGCCATGAACCGCCGCTCCCGATCGGTCGCGCGGACGTACCGGAGCGCCGACGGGACCGACGGCACGGCGAACGAAAGCGGCTTCGACCGATCGCGTCCCTTCGCGTCGAAGACCCGATCGACGGCGTCGGGATCGAGTGCGTCCGCGGCGAGGCCGTAGACCGTCTCGGTCGGGTAGACGACGAGCGCTCCCGAATCGATCGCCTCGGCCGCGCGGTCCAGTTCGCTCATTCGGTTCGAAATCGGTGGATGTCGGGCAAAAAGCTATCGGGACTCGCGGGCGAGACGGTCGCTACTCGAGGCCGAGCTCGTCCTCGAGGTCGTCGTAGTCGGGGAAGTCGGGCCAGTCGGTGGCGACCCACGCGCCCTCGACGGTGCGGTCCGCGTCGAGCGCGAAGAAGGCGACCCGCGGTTCGCTGACGCCGGTCATGCCGTCGAGGTCGTGGTCGACGCCGTACGACGCCGCGATCTCGTTGCTCGGATCGGTGAAAAACCGGAACGGGTGGTCGTTGCCTTCTAGGAACCGCTTGATCCCGTATGGGGTCGAGGCCGTGACGCCGACGACCCGGCCCGCGCGTTCGTCCCAGTCGCGTTCCGCGAGTTCGTCCCAGACGTACTTCGCGACGAAGGAACCGGTCATCGGCGTGAAGACGAGGATCGTCCGACCGCCGGTCTCGCCGATCAGGTCCGACAGCGTGCGGTCCTCCCAGAACTCGTCGGTGACGAGCGGGCGGGTAAAATCGGGGGCCGCCTCGCCCGGTTCGGGGTGGTCCGTCGGACCCAACTCGACGACATCGAACTCCGGCATCAGTCGTCACCTCCCGCGGTCGCCGCGGCCGCGTCGGGCCGGTCGCCCTCGCCGTAGGTCGACTCGAGGTAGTCGACGATGTTGGCGCTTTCGGCCATCGTGACCCCCGTATTCCCGTCGACGACGACGGGGACGGTTCGGACGCCGGCGACGCGTTTGACGACGTTCCGCTCGGAGTGCATCGGTTCGACGAACCGCGATCGGTACGAGAGGTCGTACTCGTTCAACAGCCGGGCGACCCGCTCGCAGTACGGACAGCCCTGGAGCCGGTAGAACGTGATCGGTGGTTCGGCGGTCTCGCTCATAGCCGAATGTACGGGAAAGAGCCGGGTAAACGTGTCGTCGCCGGCGGCGATATCCGTAACCGACCGTAAAATGGGAAACGGTTAACCGATCCGGCTATAAGCCTGTACATCAATGGCGTTGTCTCCGCCCCCCGAGGTCGTGTTCGCTGTCTACGAGATCCCAGTGGTGGGTCTCGAGATCGACCAGTCGATGGTGACGGTCCTCGGCGCGCTCGCCCTCGTCGTCCTCGTCGGTCTCTCCGCGTTCTTCTCGTCGTCCGAAATCGCGCTGTTCTCTATCCCGAAACACCGCGTCGAGGCGATGGCCGAAGACGGTATCCCCGGCGCGGCGCGCGTGAAGGCGCTCAAGGAGGACCCGCATCGGCTGCTCGTGACGATCCTCGTCGGGAACAACATCGTCAACATCGCGATGTCGTCGATCGCGACGGCCCTCCTCGGACTGTACTTCGGCGGGCTGGCAGCCGTTACGGCCGCGACGCTCGGGATCACCGCTATCGTCTTGCTGTTCGGCGAGAGCGCGCCCAAGTCTTACGCCGTCGAGAACACCGAATCCTGGTCGATTCGCGTCGCCAGACCGCTGAAGCTCGCCGAGCGGTTGATGCTTCCCCTCGTCGTCCTCTTCGACTATCTCACCCGGCAGATCAACCGTCTCACCGGTTCGACGACGGGAGCGATCGAGACGCCGTACGTCACTCGCGACGAGATCCAGGAGATGATCGAGTCCGGCGAGCGCGAGGGGGTCTTGGAGGAGGAGGAACACGAGATGCTCCAGCGGATATTCCGCTTCGACAACACGATCGTCAAGGAGGTGATGACCCCGCGGCTGGATATGACGGCCGTTCCGAAAAACGCCGAGATCGACGAGACCATCGAGACCTGCATCCAGAGCGGTCACGCCCGCGTGCCGGTCTACGAGGGAAGTCTCGATAACGTTCAGGGCGTCGTCCATATCCGCGATCTCGTCCGCGATCTCAACTACGGCGAGTCGGAGAACGACGAACTCGAGCTCGCGGATCTCATCCAGCCGACGCTACACGTCCCCGAGTCGAAGAACGTCGACGAGCTGCTGACCGAGATGCGCGAAAACCGGATGCATATGGCGATCGTGATCGACGAGTTCGGGACCACCGAGGGGCTGGTGACGATGGAGGACATGATCGAGGAGATCATCGGCGAGATCCTCGAGGGCGGCGAGGAACAGCCGATCGAGGAGATCGACGATGACACCGTCCTCGTCCGGGGCGAGGTGAATATCGAGGACGTCAACGAGTCCCTCGAGATCGATCTCCCCGAGGGCCAGGAGTTCGAGACCATCGCCGGCTTCATCTTCAATCGCGCGGGCCGGCTCGTCGAGGAAGGCGAGGAGATCACCTACGACGGGGTCCGAATCACCGTCGAAACCGTCGAAAATACGCGCATCATGAAAGCCCGTCTCAAGAAACTCGAGATCGCGGACGCGGAACCCGGGCCGGACGAGGAAGCGGGGGAGTCCCCGCTCGAGATCGACGAACGTGACGAGTGACCGATCAGCGCTGCGAGTCGACGATCGCCGCGACGTCACGTGCGACTGCGGGCGGGACGACGAGCCGTCTCGGTCCCTGGACGTACTGGCCGTCCGGCTGGGCGTAACTGAGCGTCACCACGGCGCTATCGCCGATCGGCCGGATCGAAACGTCTTCGATGACTGAGAGATCGATCGCCTGATCCGGTTCGTAGAGGTAGATCGTGCGGTCCTCGCGGTCGAGCGCGCCGACCGACTGGAGGAACGAGGCGAACACGAGCGCGACGAGGGCGATCGGAATCAGGAGCGCGGCCGCTCCGGTAAAGGGGCCGGCACCGACGGCCAGTAGCTCGTTCTGCGAGACGTACCGACCGATCCCCATCAGCGCGCCGATGACCGCCCCCATCACGACCGCACCGACGGCGGCGTCCATCGCTCGATCCAGTTTCGTTCCCGACGGGACGTCGACGGGG
>NZ_JAQIVI010000397.1 GCF_028618695.1 Natrinema soli
GGGATCGAGGCGGTCAAGGCCGCAGGCGGTCGGACGATCGCCCAGGACGAGGCGACGAGCCCCGTCTTTGGCATCCCTTGTCGGGCGATCGAAACGGGCTGCGTCGACGCGGTCGCGCCCGCCCACGGCATCGCCGACGCGATCGTCGACGCGTTCACGACGGACGGTGAGACCGATGACTGATTATCTGACAGACTTCGTTCAGGAGAGCGAAGAACGAATTACGGAACTGAACAACGCCTTGCTCACCCTCGAGCGGGATCCCGACGACGAGGAGGCGATGGAGAACATCTTCCGAATCGCCCACACCCTCAAAGGGAACTGCGGGGCGATGGGGCTGGGTGCGGCCAGCGACCTCGCCCACGCGATCGAGGATCTGCTCGACGCCGTTCGCGGGGACGAAATCGACGTGACGCCGGAGCTGATGGACGTCGTCTTCGACGGCGTCGACGAGCTCGAGACGTTGGTCGACGAAGTCGCCGCGACCGGCGAGATCGAGACGGATCCGTCGGCGACGATCGAGGCGCTTCGAACGCACCTCGAGGACGCCGAGAGCGAGGCGGCAGCCGGACTCATCGCGCCCGCGGCGGCCGAGATCGACGACGTGTGCTCGCGGTTCGAGCCGCCGGCCGACGACGGTCACGACGTCTATCTCGCACGGCTCGCCATCGCCGAGCGAGAGGGCGTCAACAACGGCGAGCTGGTCGTCGACGCGTTAATCGACGCGTTCGATCTGATCGGGACCGATCCGCCGCGCGAGACGATCGAGGCCGCGGCGTACGGCGACCACTTCGACGCCGTCTTCGCCACTGCGGTCGGCGAGAGCGCCATCTCCTCCGGTCTCGATCCGGTCGAAGAGGTCGCGGACTTCGAACTCGTCGACGTCTCCGATCGGTTCGAGGCCGCCGACGAGGCGGCGCCGACGGCGGATCGGCTCGCGGACGCGGCCGAACGGGCTGACGATATTTCGCCCGAGGAGGCCCAAGATCTCGAGGTCGATGACCTCCTCGACGAGTTCACCGCATTCGACGACTTGGACGAGATGGTCGAGGACATCGGTGACGACGAACTCGAGGTCTTCGAGAACATGGGCGAGGCCGGCTCGTTCGACGACCTGTTGGAGGAGGACGATCTCGAGGCCGAGCCGAGCGACCCACCGGCAACGCCCCTCGACGAGGCCGACGACGACGCGACTCCCGGTTCGGAGGCGGCGACCGACGACGGTTCCGATACGGCCGAAGCCGACGACGTCGACGACGCCAGCGCGGTCTTCGACGAACTCAAAGACGAGGTCGAAATGGTCGGCTTCGACGAGTTGCAGGACGAACTCGCGGAACTCGAGTTCGACGAATTCGACGACGAGGACGAGGTCGATATGGACGAACTCCTCGGCGATGATGTCGGCGACGACGCGTTCCTCGCCGGCGAGGAGCCGTCCGAGAGCGCGGTCGACGACATACTGGTTGATGCGGAGTCGCACGAGACTCTCGCTACGGACGCGGCCGATGACGAGGACGAGACCGATGCACCCGGTGTCGACACGACGGCAGCCGTCGGCGTGGACGAGGTCTCAGTGGCGGATGACAGCGGCCTCGAGCCGGCGACCGAGCCGGACGAGGAAATGATCGACGATGACGTGGCCGCTGCTGAAACGGACGATGATGTGGCTGGCGGACCGGACGACGCGATCGAGGCCGGACCCGCGCCCGATCCGGTCGACGAGTCCGAACCGACGGACTCGAAACCCGACGTTTCCAGCGACGACCCGGTCGATACAGCCACGGCCGAGGACGACGCAACGGCCGACGAGGCTCCCGTGGGGGACGTCGCCGCAGCTGACTCGGCTCTCGATGACGCTGTCACAGACGAGCAAATCGTCGATGAACAAGATGCGGACGGCACAGTCAGCGACGATACCGATGAAACCGACGCCGACGGAGTTGATGACGATACAGCCGACGACGGTATCGCCGCGGCTGACACCGCTGACGCCGAACCGATCGGCGACGCTGGCGAGTCCCCGACAGCCAACGATGCAATCGAAACCGAGTCGACCGACGACGCTACCGTCGAAAGTGACGATTTCACCCTCGAAACCAACGAAACCGGCGACGATGTCGAGCAAGACACAGCTGCGGACGATGACACCGTAGCCGGCGGTTCCTTCGGTGCTGACGTCGAAGCGGAGTTCGAGCCGACAGCGGCCTTCGGCGACAACCTCGAGGAGGCGACGGACGATTCGGACCCGTTCGATGACGAGGATGAGGGAACGTTCGAAGGCGATACGCTCGACGACGACACGTTCGGCGACCCCGCGGCCGAGTCGGCTGATTCCGATGCGGACGACGACTTCGAAAGCGAGTTCGGGGACGTCCTGTCCGATGACCTCGACGACGAGGCGTTCGCCGGAACCGCCGAGTTCGACGTCGGCGGTGTCGACTTCGACTCGCCCGCCGCGTCTGGGGAGAACGACGACTCGAGCGGCCCGTCGGCGGCGTCGTTCGACGACGATACGGCCGATTCGGATGCCGACGCGGACGACGAAGCGGTCGTCCGGATCATCGACGAACCCGAATTCGAGCGTCCGGAAATCGACATCCCCGAGTCGAGCGAGCGGCCCGACGCCGACGCCGAAACCGACGAAATCCAATCGGTCAGGGTCGACGTCGAACAGATCGACTCGCTGCTCACGCTCGTCGAGGGACTGGTGACGAGCCGCGTTCGACTCCGGCACGCGGCCGAGGCCGACGACGACGGCGACGACGCCCTCGAGACGGAACTCGACGCGCTGTCGGACCTGACGACCGATCTGCAGGAGACGGTCATGGACATCCGCCTGGTGCCCCTCGAGACGGTGACGAACCGCCTGCCGCGGGTCGTCCGCGACATCGCCCGCGATCAGGACAAGGCAGTCGAATTCGAGATGACCGGCGAGGACGTCGAACTCGACCGGAGTATCCTCGATCGGATCGGCGATCCGCTGATCCACCTGGTCCGCAACGCCGTCGACCACGGGATCGAACCGCCGGAAGACCGAGCGGAAGCCGGGAAACCCCGCGAGGGTACGGTCGAGGTGCACGCTGAACGCGCGCGCGATCGCGTGACGATCACGGTCGAAGACGACGGTGCCGGACTCGATCCCGACCGGCTTCGCTCTGAAGCCGTCACGTCCGACGTCCTCGACGAGGAGGAGGCGACGGCGATGTCCGACGACGAGACCTACGACCTCATCTTCCACCCCGGCCTCTCGACGGTCGACGAGGTGACCGACGTCAGCGGTCGCGGCGTCGGAATGGACGTCGTCAAGCGGACGGTCGAAGACCTGGACGGCACGGTTTCGATCGACAGCGAGGCGGGCGAGGGGACGACCGTCACGATGCGGCTCCCGGTAACGGTCGCCATCGACGAGATCCTGTTCGTCGAAAGCGGCGGCGAAGAGTTCGGGGTCCCGACCAAGGCCGTCCAGGACATCGAGTCCGCCGGGGCGATCGAGACGGTGGACGGCGAATCCGTCCTTCCCGGCGACGGCAGCGACTATCCCGTCGTCTCGCTGGCGGACGTCCTCGAGACGCCGACCCCCGGCGCGAACGGCGACGGGATGGTCGTTCGGATCCGCGGCGAGGTCCGCGACGTCGCGTTGCACTGCGACCACGTCCACGGCCAGCAGGAGGTCGTCGTCAAGCCCTTCGAGGGCTTCATGAGCGGCGTGCCGGGGATAAGCGGTGCAACGGTCCGGGGACGGGGAGAGGTAGTCAACATCCTTGACGTGACGACACTATGAACGAACGCAACCACCCAACCCTACGGAGGAATCCATGACGATGATGGTCGACATTCGAAAGCTGAGCTTCATAAACGAAATGGCGAAGGTCGGGACGAACGGCGTCGCCGATAACATGAGTAAACTGACCGGCGAAGACGCCCAGATGGAGGTGACCAAGACGAACTTCATCGACGTCGACGACATCGGGTCGCAGCTCGACGGCGGGAAGCGGGTCGGCGTCCGCGTCCGACTACTGGACCCGCCACACGGACATATCCTCATCCTCTTCCCAGAGGCGAGCGCGAAGAAGATCACGGCGATCATGCTTCGCGACGTCGTTGATGACATGGGAGACGTCTCCGGCAAGATGGCTCGCAGCGCCGTCGAGGAGATGGGGAACATGATGGCGAGTGGCTTCATCGACGGCTGGGCCGACGTGCTCGGGCGCGCGATCGATATCGCCGCCCCCCAACTCGTCTACGCGCCGACCGGTGACATCGTCACCCGGACGGCCGGGCTCGGTGGCGACGACCTCGCGCTGTTCTTCGACTCGGACCTGTCGGTCCCGAGCTACCAGATCGAAGCTGAAATCTACGCGTTCCCCGACCTCGAAGAGTTCGTGGAAATGGTCAACGGTATCGAAGTCCACCCCGCATGAAACTCGACGTCAACGCGCTCGGCACGTTCTACCGAATGGCTCGAGAGGGGGCCGGCCTCGCGGCGGGCCGACTCACGCACATGCTCGGCGTCGAGACGCAACTGGGCGTGACGAAACTCAACTTCATGCGGGGCCAGGAGATCCGGCGCGATTTCGAGGACTCGACCGAGAAGGTCGGCGTCCGGGTCAAGCTGACCGGCGCGATCGAGGGCTACTCGGTCGTCGTCTTCGAGCGCGAGAACGCGTTCCGTATCGTCGAAACGCTACTCGCGGAAGCGGATCCCGACGCAGACGTCGACGCTGACATCGGCGAGATCACCGAGTTCGACGAGATGACCGAAAGCGCCGCGACCGAGGTCGGCCACATCATCAACAGCGGCTTCATCGACGGCTGGGCCGACGTGCTCGAGGCGGTCATCGACGTCTCGACGCCGGAGTTCGTCGAGGGGCGATCCGCCGAACCGTTCTTCGGGAATATCGACGAAGCCCCGGGCGACGACGATCTCGCCTTGCTCTTCCAGAGCAGGATCGAGACCGTCGGCACCGAGGTCGGATTCAGTCACTACCTCTTCCCGAAACGCGAGTCAATGGCGACGCTCCTCGAGCGATTGCGAACCAGCGAGGGCATCGAATACGACAAACTCGACGGCTTCGATCGGATGGCCGAGCGGGGTGCCGAGGAGGTCGCCAAGACGGCGACCACGCTGACGGGGATCGACACCAGCGTCGAGATCCGTCGGCTCAACTTCGTCTCGCTCGAGGCGATTCCGGAACAGGTAGCGAACGAGAAACTCGTTGGCGTCGCCTTCGAGTTCGATGGAATGCCGAGCGGCTATCTCCTCTTCCTGTTCGACGAGGAGTCGGCCCACGAGATCGTCGACGCGATGGTGCCGATGGAGGTCGACGAAGACGGCTTCGGCGAGATGGGAACCAGCGCGATCAAGGAACTGGGTAACATCATGGCCAGCGGCTTTCTCGACGGCTGGGCGAACGTCCTCGATACGACGATCGATCACTCGCCGCCGGAGTTCATCCACGATATCGGAGCGGCGGCCGTCGACCCGGTGATCATCCAACTCGGCGAAAATCAAGACTTCGCGTTCGTCTTCGACACCGTCGTCATGGCCGACGGCCGCGAGTTCGACTGCGAAGTGTACGCGATCCCCGACGAATCGGACCTCGAGCGGGCGCTAAACAACCTCGACGTCGATCGGATCGAGGAGGCCCCGACGACGGCGGAGTTTCAGGAAGTCGATACCACATGAAGACCTACGGTACCGAACCGGGCGCACCGACGCCGGTCCAGGTCGGCATCTCGGAACTGGTCGTCAGTGACGGCGACGACACGCTCAAATCCTACGGACTGGGTTCGTGCCTGGCCATCGCGCTGTACGATCCCGGATCGGGAATCGGCGGGCTGGCACACGTCATGTTGCCCGACGGCGACGCCGCGGATAACAGCGACCGCAAACCCGGGAAGTACGCCGACACGGCGATCCGCGCATTGCTGCGCCGGATGGTTGAGCAGGGTGCCAACTACACCACCGTTGAGGCGAAGATCGCCGGCGGCAGCGATATGTTCGAATTCGAGAGTTTCGGGGAGGGCGTCGGCCAGCGAAACATCGCCGCCGCGAAGAGTGAACTCGAGAAGCTCGGCGTCCCGCTCGAGGCGGAAGACGTCGGTGGCGAATACGGTCGGACCGTCGAGTTCACACCGGGAACGGGAGCGCTCACCGTCAAGACCTCGGACGGCGACAACGGAGTGACGGAACTGTGATCGGCGACGGCGGTGGCGAGACGGATACGATCTCCAACGACGCTGCTGGCAACGGGTCCGACGCTGACGATGGGGAAGCAGCCGACGGTGACGATGCGTTTACCACCCTTCTCGAATTCGTCGAGGAGGAGCTGGCGTTTGCGACGAGCCACTACAACGACAGCTATCTCGATCGCCGCGTTTCCTCCCGAATGCGGCGCACCCAGAACGACAGCTACGCGACGTACTTCGAAACGCTTCGCTCCGATCCGGACGAACAGGACGCGGTCCTCGAGGCGCTGAGCATCAACGTCACGGGGTTCTTTCGCAACCCCGACGTCTGGGCCGGAATTCGGACGATCCTCCGGCGGCTCTCCGAGA
Source organism: Natrinema soli (assembly GCF_028618695.1). The sequence goes on from NZ_JAQIVI010000397.1 coordinate 6,559, forward strand.
CCGCGGACACGGTCCGGGTCTGGAGCGCCGCGTGTGCCGACGGCCGGGAGCCGTACTCGGTGTCGATGCTCGCCCACGACGACCCCGAAATCGACGAGTCGGCCGTCTCCGTCCTCGGGACCGACATCAGTTCCCCGGCGCTCGAGACGGCACGCAACGGCGTCTACGAGGAATCGCGGACCATCGATCTGGACGAGCAACTCTCCTTTCTCGACGACTATCACCGCTACGTTGACGTCGACGGTCGGACCTACCGGATCGGCGACGCCGTGAAACGATCCGTCCGCTTCCAGCGCCACGATCTGATCAACGACGAGCCGAAGTCGGGATTCGACCTCGTCATCTGTCGCAACCTGTTCATCTACATCGACAACGCGTACAAGGAGCCGATGCTCGAGACGATCGCGCGGTCGCTTCGACGGGACGGCTACCTCGTCATCGGCAAGGCCGAGACGATTCCGCCGACACTCAAGTCGGCATTCGACGTCCGCGAGGCGCGCCTGCGAATTTACCAGCGAGAGGGTGACGGTTCGGACGCTGACCGACCCGACGGGCGTCCGAACTCGAACTCCGAATTCTAACGAACTTGCGGCCGGCGTCGTGACCGAGCGGTTGGTCGGGCGCAAAACGAGATCGAAACGATACGGGTTCGCGAGATGGAAGACAACCAATCGTTACATGATGGTCCGCCGAATACGTCCGACGAATGCCTTCGCTCGACCTCGATGCGTTCGTCGCCCGCACCGCGGCGGTGGTCGATTCCTCGCCGCCCACCACTCTGCGGGAGACTCGAACGTGGCTCGTCGAGCCCTTCCTCGAGACGCTCGGCTGGGCCGTTCGCGCCGAGTCGTGCGTGACCGATCGGATCGTCGACGACGTTCGTCTCGAGTACGTGCCGACCGTCGACACGGTGCCGGGCCTATTCGTCGCCGCCGAGTCCGCGACTGACTCGCTCGAGGAGTCGCGAGCGAACGCCCTCCGCCGGGCGATGGCGTGGACGGGCGTCGACCGCGCGATCTACACGAACGGCCGTCAGTACCTCCTGCTGGCCGGAACGACGGACGTCGAATACCACGCACTCGAGCGCGCCGAACTCCCCGCGCACGAGTCGGTGATCGCCGACTATTCGCGTGCGGCGGTCGGACAGCGACTCGGACGAGACACCCGGACCCACGTCGCCAGACGGCTCGCGGTCGAGCACCCCATTCTCGTCGAGTCGATCGCCGACAGACTCGCGGACGCCACCGGGCAGGGTGACCGCTATGCTGCCGAGTTCGAAGCCGCGACCGACAGGTTTCTCGATCGACTCGTCGTCGCGTTCACCGAGGACGGAGGTGCGCCGCCGGACGACGCCGCGGACGTCTCGATCCGGTTCAGCGAGTCGACGATCAGCGAGGACGAGTCGCCGAGCGAGCGGGCCGTCGACGCGGACTCGAGCGCGGATACCGATCTCGAGAGCGAGACGGACAGTCCGGATGCGACCGGCAGCGCCGACCGACCGAAAGCCACCGCTCGAGACGGGGACTCGGCCCGGCCGACGGCCGATACGGAGACGGATGACGACAAAAAACGGGAACGAGAAGGCGACGAGGACGGCGAATACGTCGTGCGATTCTTCAACGATCGGAGTTCGATCGGCGCGATCGGCCACTCGACGGCTGCGGGGGCGCTCGTGGAGGCAGCCGACTACCTCCTCGAGCGCGGTCTGTCCGGCGTCGAGGTCCCCTGGTCCCCGGATGAGGGCGAGCGAACGGTTCTCAACGCCGACCCCACCCGCGCCGACGACTCGCCCATGGACGCCCCGGAACGACTCTCGAACGGCCTCGTTCTCGAAACCGCTGGTGACGTCGACGAGCGTGCTACTCGTGTCGAAGCGCTGGCCGCTCGAGCGGGACTGCGAGTAATGTTGACGGGAGATTGGGACTAATGTTATCCTGTTAGAGAGTCGAATCCGATACCAATTCTCGAATTTGATTGATCGAGTATGTGTCAATCAATACTCGATATCGACTGTGACGATTGTGATGACGGCTCGATCAGCGTTACATGTCCACTCATCACTGCTATTATACACATCATCCCATGCATCATCGTAGTCTGAGTCTATGGCTTCGACAGTGACAGTGTCAATATCGTCGTAGGTAGTTCGTGTTCGATCAGTTTCAGTCATCGTCACCCCGAGTCCACCGCTGCTCTGTATCGACCGATTCTCTGAGTCGGTTTTTATGAGAGAGATGACTGCTGCACCGTCTTCACGACACGTAAGTGAGGGTCGTTTGAGAACAACGCTTCCCTCTCCATCAGACCGGAGGACCCCACCGCCTTCGTATGCGATCGTATCTGATCCCGATTGGTATGTGAACTCACCGAGGTTGACCTCCTCGTCGATCTTGCTAGAGGTAGATTTGATCGTAACAACTGTTCCGCTATCACCAGTTGTAATCGTTCCCTCTCGAAGCGAAAGTTCACCATACCGCTGCTCGATTCCATCGTGTCGGAGTACGTCATCAAAATTATCCGAGAGCGAGACCATCGCTCGCTCGGCGTTTTGCAGTTGTTCGCCCTCTTGGTATTCGGTCATCGCCTGCATCCCGAACGTCGACAACAACGCGACGGAGACGATGATCGTCGCGAACACGAGCATGAACGCGATCATATCCGATACGGCGCGCTCGCCGCTCTCTGGTTCGGTGGTCGATCCATCTTGGCTCGAGATCATCAGCTCCCCTCCGTGATCGAAATATTCCCGTTGTTGTTCCTGTTATACTGTATCTCGATGGTCCCGCCAGTGGCTTCTCCCTCAAGGCCTGCGTCGGTCTCGATTGGAACGTAAACGACAGCATCTGCGCTGTGCGCCGTCAGTTTCAGGCAGTCGGTCGAACCGTCAAGCAACGGTCCGGTACATCCCTCCCGTAACTCGACCATGTACCTCGAGCTTGCTGCCCGTCGTGGATGGTTGACAGTAGCATTGACGGTCGTGTTCTCGTCCGCAATCTGATCCACGTTTCCGATTTCATCGGCGAGCCGTTCGCCGATTGTCTCGAGGGATGTCTCCGCGCTGTGATCCGACTCCGTCTCCAGCATCGTACTGGCACTCGTCAATAACATGGCGATGAGGATCGTCGTGATCCCGATCGTGAGGACGTGCGTGACGGAGATCGACACCGCGCGATCCCCGTCGGAACGGGGGTTGATCATGGGCCCTCCGTGAGGCAGTCATCCGCTTCGATCATTCGTTCCTGTTCGTAACTGAGGCCGTTCGAATCGTACGTGATCGTGATGTTCGTACTCGATAGATCCGGATCAGCATCATCGACGCTAATGTTCACGGCTGTCGCCGTTGACTCGGCCGTCGCGTTCCGATAGGCGGTATTGAACGCGGTGATATTGCCCGTGAGATCCTTATCACCTCTTTCGAGGACACAGGCGACACCCTGTTCGATCTCGAGTTCGGTGACCGTGGCATCGGTCGCACTCTGGCTTGACGGCCCCGACGAGAGAGTTTCCGTGTAGAGGACGCCGTTGAACACGACGACGATCCCGAGAATGATGAATGCGAGGGTGATCGCGCCGATGAGGATAACCTGACCACGACTCCGTTCGTCGGCTACCATACGATCACCCGCACTTCGACCACGTTGTAAATTGGTCCGTCGCTGTCATCAATATCGTCTATTGTCGCTTCCGCCGAACTGTCCTCGTTAATATTCGAAAGCTCCCGCTTATCGCTTCCAGTTGCATTCTGATCGTCATACAGCGTGACGGTATAGCTCGCCGTCACGGCACCCGAGGAAGGATTCCCCTGATAGACGAGTCTCTTCTCGTCATCGTTCTGGGAGTGGAGTTCGACGTTGTAGCTCCATCCCTCTCCGAATCGGCCCTCTAAAATGGCGCCCAATTTAAACTCGTCTTGGAAATAGCCTTCGCTCATGTCGTAGGTCGAACCGTCAGCCTCTTCGAAGCCATTGTGTCCGTCCCAGTGTCGAACCATGTACGAGAGGTTTCCTGCTTCGCCCCCCTCAGCCGTCGCGGCGACGACTAGCGCGTCCTGCGTTTCCTGTTGAATTTGGGCCTGGACCGACCGATCAGCTAATCCGCCCGTCGACGGCGTAATAACGGCTGACTGTAACGCGAACAGGACGGCCATCAACACGACCATCGCACCGATGAACCCCTCGAGGGTGTAGGCCTGACCGCGCTCAGTATCAGTAGTCTGTTTTCGAGTCATCGAATCACCACACTCTCACTACGAGTCGGCAGGCTGGTGTGCAGATGTCTGTGTTTGTCGTGACAATTCGTGCAGCGCTCGCTGCCGGTTGATCTGAATAGTGTTCACCACCAGCTAACTTCTCCCCATTGGTGTCCTTGACGGGCACGCTACCGTTTATCGGGACGACGCTTACATTGACATTGTCGTACACGGTATCGTCACTATCAGGACCATTTGCTCGTAATCCGAGTTGAGCGGCCAGGTTTGGGCCGGTATAGCTCTCATTGAAGGCTGAACTATTGAGTTCGTTCGGTGTGTCAGTCGAAGCATTGTGGACGATCCGGTCCGCGATTCGATCCGCCTGTGCCGTCTCGGCCCCACTGACCGACGAGTCAAACGGCGTTACGACCGACGGGAGAAACGAGAAGACGAATGCGATCGCTAACAGAAAGACGCCGATTCCGATGGCGAAGTCCTGCGTCGTCTGGCCCCGCTCGGCCAGCGAAACGTTGATGGTTCGTGGCCGCCGGACTCGAGTCCGTTCCTCTTTTCGTTCGTTCGTTCCGTTCCCGATCATCTTAGGCCACCAACATCCAGCCGATGAGTGCGATCGACGACAGACCGATCGCGTACTTCAATCCGCTCAACAGGTCTGCATCCCGGATGTATCCACAGATGAATCCGGAGATGATCGCCTGCAGCGTCACCGCGTGGAAGAACAACACCGACAGCATGTCGACGTCGATGTTCTCGCTGAGGTTGGCACCCTGCATCGCGCCGCCGCCGGCGCTACCGGTACTGGCCTCGGTACCGCTACTGCCGGCGTTGAGACCCGCCATCGTGTCGATGAACTGCGTCTTGAGGATCGCGATCACCGCCAGCACCGTCATGAACGTCATGATGATGATCACGATCTGCATGCGGGTCCGGGACTTCCGTTCGCGTTCGATATCGTCGTGGTTCTCGCTCGCAGTCGCGGCCGTCCGAAGCACGTCCGAGATCTGGTTCGACGCTTCCTGGGCCTCAGTGATCAGTCGAGTCGTCCGGGCGAGTCGGGGAATGTGGTACTTGTTGTTGAACTCGATGAGCGCCTCCTTCAGGCTCGTCCCGTAGTTGACCTTCGTGTGCATCATCTCGAACTCACGAGCGAGTTTCCCGTTCGTGGTATCGGAGACCGACTTGAGCGACTCGAGCAGGGTCAACCCGGTATCGTTCGAACTCGAGAGCTTCCGCAGGTCCTCCGAGAGCTTGTTGACGACGGAATTACGGTGGCGAACGTTCCACTCGCGGAAGATCGAGAGCGGGATCGCCGTGATGTAGAGGGGGAGATAGACGTAGATGAACGTCCCCCAGATCGGCCTGTCGAGCATCCCCTGCCAGGAGGTGGGAGCCGACCCGGTTACCATGGCCGTCACGACGATGACCAACACCATTGGCACGGTCAACGCGAGCGTCACCAGGGGATTATCTCGGAAGAAGAGGTGTGGCTTCCGCAGCACCTCGAGCGTTTCATAGGTCCCCTCCCGGTTCTTGACCCGGTCGAAGACGCTGTGCTCGCCGGTGAACTGCTCGACGAGTCCGAGGCTCAGTAATCCGCCTTTCTGCCCGGTTTCGGTCCGTTTACTGGTATTTCCCATCGAGAGGTAGCCGTCGCCGGGCTCGTCGTGCTTGACCGTCGACACGAGAACGAGAAACCCGACGCCGATCATCGGAATTAGCCCGTAGACGACCATGTAGAGCATCTGGTCCGTCACGTTCGCGTTCGGTATCATCTTCATGACGACCATGATGATAATCAACAGGAGCGGGAACAGCGACAGCGTCATGTACATCTCGCCGAACAGTTCGAGCGTCTCGAGGGTGAGCTCCTGTTCCTGCTTCGCGGTGCGCATGTGCTTTTCCTTCTTGTCTTCGAGGAAGCTCTCGATGTCGCCGCCGCTGTTGACGATCGAGAGCATATCGGTCAGGAACTGCGAGAGGTCGTCGCTGGGCGTCTGGAGTGCCTGTTTTCGGATCGCCGTCCGGTAGTCGATATCGAAGTACTCGGTCTCCTTGACGATGCTCTGGAACTCCTTTGCGACCTCGCCATAGGTGTCGTCGGCCTGGGCCATCGCCTCGATGATCTCGAGTTGGTTCAGGCCGCCGACCGACAGGGCGTACATGAACGAGACCGAGTCGGTCATCAGCATGTTGATCTCGCGTTTGCGGGCCGAGGCGCGCGAGTAGGGAATCGCGACCATCGAGCCGAACCCGATCGCGAAGCCGATCGAGCCGAACACCAGCCCGGTGAAGAAGACGACGGCCGGTACTCGAAGCAGTTCGATGATACTGAGGAGGAGTCCGTGACCGACCGGAATACCGATAAGCGCCTCGTTCGAGAGGAGACCGATCGCGAAGATGCCGTAGCCGAGCATCAGGCCGACCAGCCAGAGACTCAGGCCGCTGATGAACCCGATTCCGATCGCCCGTGAGAGGTAGAGTTCTACCGTATCGCTCATCCGGGCCTGCGCGAGCTTCGTCTCGACGTCGGCGACGAACTCGCTGTCTTCGCCGAACAGGCGATCGTAGACCGGGTAGAACCGGTCACCCAGCGCGTCGGAGCTGGCCGACATACCTGAGCCGCCACTGTCGTCAGTTTGCAGACTCATGCGTCGTCCTCGTCGGTTCCGTCTTCGGTGCCGTCCGCGTCGGCTTCGTCGTCGAAAATTCCGGTGTTGCCGTCCGTCGGCTCGTCGTCGGAATCCGTCTCGTCGTCTCTGAAGATCGACCCGTCGTCACCCGTCTCGCTCCCGTCGAACAGCGACCCGTCGTCATCGTCGGCTCCGTCCTCGTCGTCGCCGAAGATGGAGCCGGATCCGCCGCCGAATATCGAGTCGCCCTCGTCGCCACCGATTGCGGCGTCGGTATCCGTATCGGAAGGGGTATCAGGTTCGGCGTCAGTGCTATCGTCGGCATCGGTGTCGACGGTGCCTCCAGAATCGGTGTCGGCGTCGGCACCGGTATCGGTGGCGTCGTCGACCGCTGCCGGTTCGCCGGTTGCCGCCTCCGTGCCGTCGTTCGCGTCGTCAGCCCCGTCGTCCCGCGGATCCGAGGTATCGTCATCGATATCGATCGTCGGCGGTTCGGTGTTCGACTCGTTCCGATCGGAGGCCGACTCGCTGTCGACATCGAGCGTCGGGGTCTCCGGTCCGTCCGCGTCGCTCGAGGCCGATCGGCCGGTATCGACGTCGCTCGAGGCCGCCGAGGTGGTATCCGGCTCGTCGAGCGCTGCATCGAATTCGTTCGCCGGCTCGTCGTCGGACGAATCCGGATCGAAGATCGAAGCGAGGTCGTCCTCCGGGAACATCGAGTCGAAGCCGGAAGTATCCGGTTGGGCGGTCGTCGTCTCCTCACTGTGCTCCGTTCGGCTGGCGTCGGGATCATCGAGTTCGTCGATCGTCTCGCCCATATCGTCGAAGAGTCCGCCCAGATCGCCGTCCTCGGCGTCGTCGGTCGGGAGTACCGTCGACTCGTGGTGGGTCGAGTCCGCTCCCTCACCGTCTGCTCCCGCGGGCGGACTCGAGGCAGCCGACCGATCCGCTGTCGTCTCCACCTCCCCACCGGCCGCTGGCTCGGGATCGGCCGTCTCAGCTTTCATCGCCGATTCGGCATCCGCCGCTGTCGAGGGCTGTGAACCGCTGTTCGGGGCGACGGCGTTCCCGGGTTCGTCGGCAGTGTGTGCCGGCTCGACTGCAGTCGAACGACCGCCGGCGTCGGACG
>NZ_JAQIVI010000398.1 GCF_028618695.1 Natrinema soli
TCGAGCTCGAGCCCGGCGAGCGCGAGGCGTACGCTCGCGACGTCCGAGACGCGCGAGCCGCCGTGCGGTCGGTTTCCGGCGTCGAGTTCGACGTCCCCGAGACCGTCGAGATCCAGAACCGCCACCACTGGATCGACGCGAACGTCGCCACCTTCGAGCGGGTCATGCAGACGCTCGAGACCCACACCGGCGCGTTCCCCGGCGTCGCCCGGACGATCAACACGGGGACGATGACCGTCCTGCTCTCCTTCCTCGGACGGAACGTCCTCGGCCAGTACGACCCCCTCCTGCTCGCCGACGCCCCCACGGACGACCACGCGCTGTACTTCGTCCGGCCGAACATCCTCAACGCCGCCGCGAAACTCGACGTCGACGCCGACCGGTTCCGGCGCTGGATCGCCTTCCACGAGGTGACCCACGCCGCCGAGTTCGGGGCCGCGCCGTGGCTCTCCGACCACCTCGAGACCCGCATGGAGGAGGGGATCGCGACGCTCTCGGAGGGATCGTTCGACCGGGACGCGTTCCGCGATCTGGACGCCGCGATGACCGTCGTCGAGGGCTACGCCGAACTCCTGATGGACCACGCGTTCGACGAGGAGTACGAGGATCTGCGGCGCAAGCTGGACGAACGGCGGCAGGGGCGGGGTCCCCTGCAGAAGCTCTTCCGTCGTCTGCTCGGCCTCGGCCTCAAGGAGCGCCAGTACGAGCGCGGCAAGAACTTCTTCGAGCACGTCCTCGCCGTCCGCGACCTCGAGACGGCGAGTCTGGTCTGGGAGCAACCCGAGAACCTCCCGAGCCACGACGAGCTCGACGCGCCGGGGACGTGGATCCAGCGCGTCGATCGCTAGGGTCGATCGTTTCTCGAGGGAGTGTCTCTCGGCTCGAGGGAGAAATCGCTATTTTGCTGGTATTATGGAATTATAGCAGCGCCGAAGCCAAGCGTCCTGCTATCGTGGCAACACGGAATCGCCACACCCTCCCCAGCCGATTGCTACTCACGGGCCGAAGGCCCGTTCGTATGGTTCGCGGGACCGACGGTCCCGCGCTAACGCTCACTCCCTACGGTCGTTCACTCATCCACATGAAGACGCGAAGCGTCTTCCAAGCCTTCGTTCACTCCGTTCACGAAGACCTCGCACGGGTTTGAGCCACGGCTCACAACATCGAGGCCGTCACTTCGTTCAGGCCTCGCAGTTCGCCGTGGCACAGCGCGCGCCACCGCATGCGGTTTCGGCATCGTGGTTCAATCGGTCGTTATCCAAATCACGTACCAGAGCAACGCGCCGCCGGCGACGATACCGCCGAGTATCGCCGCGCCGATCACCAGCAATGGAGCATCGCTCTGGAGGGCCACCAGGCCGCCGGAGAGCCCGACGAGCAGCACGAAAACGACTTTGAGCTGATCGCCCCCGCCCGGCAGGTCGCTCGAGTGCGACGATCTCCGCCCCGGATCGCGACCTCGGCTCACAGCTCGCGGGGTGCGCTGACGTGCATCGCAACGAACCGCCAGTCGCTCGCGCTCGAACCATCATCTGCAGCCCGGTCGACCAGCGTGGCGCTCCAGCGGCTGTCGAACCGGAACCGTTCGCCGGTCGTCGTCTTCGTCCAGGCCATCGTCACCTCGTCGGCGACCGTCGCGAATCCGTCCCGTTCGTCGACGACGAGATTGTGGCTCTCGACCGTCCACTCGTCGGTCGTCTCCGTCTGCTCCTCGAGGGCCGCGGCGATCTCGCTCCCGCCGAACAGGGACTCGCTGATCCCGAATTTGACAGTCCGCTCGTCGTCGGCGAAATACTGAGCGAGGGGATCCCCGTCGCGGAGTGCGTCGTAGTACTCGCGAACGACGGCCTCTGCGCTCACGCTCGGTGACATAGCACTACCGTCGAAGTCCGATCCCAAAGAGTCACCGGACGCAGACGCAGGCGGCGACGATGACGGCCGCAGCTGTCGGATTCCACCCGCTCACATGAAGCCCCGATCGACCTCGTCGGTCTCGATCAGGTCCTCGAGTTCGCTGTTCAGCAACTCGTCGGCCTCGTCGAACCGGGCCGCGAGGTCCTCGAGTTCGTCGGGTCGGTCGTACTGGTCGTACGCCATCGGCCCGAACGCGGGGCTCTCCAGGGCCTCCATCACGTCGTCGAAGAGGTCCTGCGGCCGCGTCGGCGCGTCTGCGTGCGTCTCGAGGACGGTCTCGAGGCGCTTCCCGACGGTTTCGGCCTGCTCCTCGTCTTCGGGCGGTGACTGAACCGCGAACCGCCCGCCCGAATCCCGCTCGGGGAGGAACGATCCGATCTCGTCGTCGAGGTTTCGGGCGACCCGCGTGCCGACGCCGCGAACCTCGAAGGGGTTCTTCGCGTACGTTTTCAGGAAGAAGACGCCGGCCCGTGGATGCGCGAGGTACATGTCCTCACCGACGCCGCCGGCGCGGTCACCGGCGACGGCGCGCCAGTCCTCCGGATCGACGTTCCGTTCGGTGACGTCCTCGAGTACGTCCTGCCACTCGCGAATCCGCATACTCGACGAGAGGATCGCCGGCAGAATGAACGTATCGATTCCACCGAAAGACGCCGCAGAGAGACTATCGGGGCCGCTAACGGCCGTTCCGAACCAAAAAGAATACGAGTGGTCCCCCGAAGATAGCGGTAACCGACGCTTTCCCTATGTCCGGCCGCCACTCACTCTCGTTCGTCGAACTGTTTCGCGCGACGCCGGCGAAGAGCGCGTTGTTGACGCTCGCACCGCTGGCGCTGGCGCTGGGTCAGTTATGGAATAGTTACGTCAACGGCGTCTCGCCGGCCGTCTCGATCACCTTCGCCGTCGTCATGGTCGGCTTCTCCGTCGTCGCGATGGGCCACCACGCCGCCGAACACCGCATCCGCCGACTCGAGGCCGAGTACGGTCCGGATCGGGCGAGACTCTAGGTCCCCGCCCCCGACTCGGTCGTCACCGACCGCGCCTCCCGGGCTTCGTAGACGTTGTATCCCGCCAGTCCGGCGATCAGGAGTCCGGCGGCGAGCGTACTCCAGAACAGGCCGCCGATCATCTCGAGCAGCGCGGCCGAGACGATCAGCCAGATCCCGAGGACGGCGATCAGGGACGCGATGGCGGTGCTGAGCGGAATGTCGTTCGTCAATCGGTAGTAGTTGTATCCCGCAGCGATGCAGATCACGAGCCCGACCAGCACGTCGTTCCACAGCGGTGCCGCCGCGGTCTCGAAGACGAGCACCGACAGCGCGACCCACGCGCCGAGGACGGCGACGAGCAGGCTGAGTACCGATGTCTTTCGCCGCCGTTCCTCGTTCGCGACCCGAGTCGACTCGTCGCGTGGGGTTCGTCCGGCGGAGTACTCCCCGTCTCCGACACCGGTGCCGGAGTCGATGTCGGCGGACGCCTCTTCCGCACGGTTGGCCGGCCCGTCGCCGATTCCGGCCCCCGCGTCGGTCTCGGTGTCGGACCCGCCACTCGTCCGGCGGTCGTCGCCGTTGGGGTCACTCATGGCAACGAGAGTTCGTGTCCCGCGCTCAAAAACGGCCCGTCCGTTCCACCCGTTCCCTTCCCGTCACTAGCTGATTGATATCGAAGACGGACTCGATTCCCAGTGGGAGCGGTGGTAACATCGAATTACCGCCGTGTGAGATCGACGGTTCGTAGGATCAGGAGCGGGTGGTCGAGCGCGGTCCGGCGACCGATAGCGTTTTTGATCGCTCGACCCTGATGGAACAGTGTGCACGTACGCGGAACCGTCGCGGGCGAGGTCGACGTGCGGTCGGTGTCCACGAGCTACGGCGAGAG
>NZ_JAQIVI010000399.1 GCF_028618695.1 Natrinema soli
AGCGAGGGGTGGTCATCCGCAGCCGTCGCGCTGACGATTGCGGTATCGAGGGCCGCGACGGCCTCGCGGACGTAGTCGTCCGCGTCGCCCTCGATCAGAACGGCGTCGGCGTCTGCGTGCTCGAGCTGGTACTCGATCTCGCGACGGCGATACTCGGGGTTCAGCGGGCTCGCGACGACGCCGGCGTGACAACAGGCCCAGACGACCGTACAGAAGGGGATTCCGTTGGGCATGTAGATGCCGACCCGATCGCCGGCCTCGAGGCCGAGTTCCCGGAGACCGTCGGCGAAGCGCGCGACCCGGTCGCCGAACTCGCGGTAGGTGACCGTCTCGCCGGCGTGTTCGATCGCGATCTCGTCGGGGTGCTCCGCCACCGCTCGCTCCAGCAAGTTCGCGACGTTCCCGTCGTAGGGCGGCTCCAAAAGCGCGTCCGCGGAGACGATATCGAGCTCCATGTTGCCCGTGGTTTGTCGTTCGACCGGAAAAGTGTACGGGTACTGGTAACATGGTTCTCGTTTCGGTCCACCGCACGCGTCGGCCGGCGTCGCAGCCATCGAATCGGAGACGCTCGAGGGAACCGCCGCGCTACTCGCCGAGGCGGGGAATCCCCTTGATTTCGATCGTCTCGCCGACCATGTAGGAGGCGGCGGGGCTGGCGAGGAACTGCGCGAGGTCGGCGACCTCCTCGGGTTTGCCGATCGTCCGATCGGGAGTGGTGCGGGCGATCTCCGCGGCGTCGTCCTCGACGCCCATCTGGGTGCGGACGCCCTCGGTGGCGACCAGACCGGGTGCGATGCAGTTGACCCAGATGCCGTCCTCGGCCCAGTCGGCCGCGGACGAGGTGGTGAAGTTGACGACGCCGGCCTTGGCCGCGCCGTAGTGGCTCATCGTCTTCGAGCCACGGGTGCCCGCGACGCTGGCGAAGTTGACGATTCGGCCGCCGCCGTTGTCGCGCATGTACTCGACGGCGAGTTGCGAGCAGTGGAAGGTGCCGTGGAGATTGATGTCGACGATGGTCTTCCAGCCGTTCTCGCTGATCTCCGACAGCGGGGCCTGGAAGCTCGCCCCCGCGTTGTTGATCAGGATATCGAGGCCGCCGAACTCGTCGACCGTCTCGTCGATCAGGTCTTGAACCGCGTCGCGCTCCGTCACGTCGCACTCGATCGCGATCGCCTCGCCAGGCCGCTCGCTCTCGTTGATCGCCCCCGCCACCGGCTCGACGTTCTCGAGCTCCCGCGACGTGACGACGACGTTCGCGCCGTCGTCGGCGAAACGCTCGACGATCGTTTTCCCGATGCCGCTCGAGGAGCCGGTGACGATCGCCGTCTGCCCCGCGACGCTGAACTGGTCGGTCGTCATCGCCGCCCCTCCGCGCTCGCGGCGGTCCCGACAGCCGATACTCCTGCTCTACGGGTGACAGTGTCTGTCATTCGCGTCTACGGGTTCATCGACGGTCATTATAAGCTATTCGACCGCTCTGAAACGGAGCGCTCAAGTCGACCAATGGTGGCGGAGTCAGCCAGTGGTGGCGGAGTCGAGCGACACCCGATCGGCCTTACCGCGTGCGGTCGGCGCACGCTGGGTCGCGGTTTGCCATCGGCGAACCGCGGCCCGAAGCCGTGCGAGGGATGGAGTGAACGACCGCAGGGAGTGAACGAATCGGCTGGGGAGGACGTGGAGAACCCTCGTGTTCGCGTGAGCAGGACACTCGATCGCCCCCGAAGCGATTACTAATCGAAACCGAACTACCCACACGATGTTCAGTGCCGAGCAAAGCGGGTTCCGGGAGAGGTACTGTTATGCCAGTCGTCCCCAAACCGTTGTGGCAATGCAAGGCGGAGACGGACCCGACCGACGGCGCAGGACGACCGAACGACCGGTGATCGCGACCGCGCGGCCGACCAACAATACCGCGGAGGGCCACCATGCCGAATAGGGCGATCGAGGAACTCGAGGCGATGGTCGGTGACTCCCGAGTCACGGTCGAGGAGTTCCGCATCGAACCCGGCAAGGTCGAGGAGTTCGCGCGCGCGATCACGGCCGAAGACCCCCTCTTCCGCGACGAAACGGCAGCAGCAGAACGCGGCTACGACCGCGTGCCCGCGCCGCTGATCTACAGCCAGGTCGGTCGCTTCCCGCGGTACACCCCCGCCGACGTCGACGGCAAGGGCTTCGATCTCGCCTTCCAGCCGGAGTACGTCATCCACGGCGAGCAGGCCCACGAGTACGAACGCCCCATCTACGTCGGCGACGTCCTCGAGGGGACGACCACCCTCGCGGACGT
>NZ_JAQIVI010000004.1 GCF_028618695.1 Natrinema soli
TGGCCGCTCGCGCCGGTCGTCTCGGCGCGCGGTGCTGGCTGGTGGGGGTGGGTGTCCCGCTCTACTCGCGCCTCAGGGGACCTGAAGGCGCGAGCGAGAGCGGTTGCAGGAGATGAACACAGTTGGGACTCAGAAGAGTTGAGGTGAAGACGCAGTGGGACGCGCCTTCGAGGTTACTACAATGAGTTCTACGAACTTCCGAGATGATAAAGCTTCGGATGAATCGAGTGTCAACCAAGAGGCGGCTGCGGAGAAGACGGACGTGGGCGTCGACGTGGAAGATTCGTTCGCGGAGGACATCGTGGACGAAACGCCGGAGTTCGCGGCGTCAGTTGATCAGGAGGTCAATACGAAAGTCGAGACGAACCACCCGGAGACGGTGGTTGGACGCGAAGAGAACGAGTTCGGACACCTGCCACTGGCACAGGAAGAGCGGATTCGGGCTCGAGAAGAGGAGCTCGAGTTGATCAGTGCGAAGGCGACGTTCGGAACGCAGGAGGGACGAGAGAAGCGGACGCGAGAGGTCGTGGTCGAGCAACGCCGAGAGCGGCGGGTTGAACGGGTGGATCCCCGGTCGGAGCTGGAGCAAGAGCAGTTGGCGGAGGTCAACAAGCAATCGGTGCGAATCACGGAGACGGTTCGTGGAGGTCCAAGCCGGGCGGCAGTGAGCCGTGGACTGGCGGAGAAGGTGACCGACGGGAAGTCGATGATCGACGCAACCCTCGAGGAGATGGATGAAGTGAAGGCCGAGTCGGGAACGGTCGTGGACATTGCAGACGTGCCGGAGGTGGAGGCAGGCGAGGTAGACGTGGAAGGCGAGATCATCGAGTTGTGGGAGCCCTCGAAGTCGTCGATCAGCCAAGTGGGGCTGATCGCGGACGAGACCGAGAAGATGAAGTTCACGATCTGGAAGAACTCCTACCAGACAACAGTGAGCGAGGGAGAGACGGTGCGGATCAGGAACGCGGCGAAGAACTGGCACAACGAGCGATGCAATCTGGCCGTGACCGGCTGGAGCCGCCTCGAGTTCCCCGAACGCGGGCGGTGGTGGACCCAGGAATAGCATCGCTCCCTCTCTTTTTTTGTGTGTCTGACCACACGCTCGCTTCGCTCGCGTCCTCCCCATCCTCCTCCCTGCGGGGCGCACTAAAGTGCGCCTCCTCGGTCGTCCCTCGCGCGTTCTGCGCGCTAAAGCGCGCATTCATCACACGCCACCGCAGATAGCTGATGCAACCAGAACAGCAAGGGTAGCGCCACTGGCACACCCTTTATGAACAGTACACTGAAGGAGCTGCTTGCTACTCTTAGGCTGGTTGCAAGGAGAGATTCACGAAGAGAGTGTGTCTGTCATCCGCTCACACATAGTGCACAAGGTCTGGCTATCCGTGATTGGGATGGCCTACGCAGGCGCTTGTCGATCGTCTGCAGGCGGAGTGCGTGGGAGTGTGATATCGATATGGATCCGTTTGTAGGGAACTGTGGGCTGGACACAGCGGCCGTTGCGGTCAAGTTGGATGATACGCTCGTCGGCTAAGAGTTCGAGATCGTCGTGAACGTCGCTGACTGCTCGATCGAGGCGGTCGGCTAGTGCAGTAATGCTCTCTGGTGGGTCACGCATAGTCTCTTCGATCAGTTCGAGACGCTTGTCGGTGAGCACTCGTCGGACTTGTGCAGCAGTCGCAAATGATTTCACGTGGTCTTGTGGTGCGGTCTCCCCTGCTTCAATCTTCGCTAGTTTGTCGGTCGTTCGCTCGTGAAAGTCATCGTCACTCTCGACTGTGATCCGCAACACACTATCCGCTGGCGGCGTTGGATGGCTGTCGGTGGGGTGATCAGGCGTTTCGTTGGTCATAGATTGTGTCAACCTCGTGTTTGAACCGCTGGTAGTGCTCGGTGAGTGACTCGAATGCGACTGCCTCGATGTCCTCATCACGATGTTCGTGGTGGTTGCCTACATCGTGGTGTGGCGCGTTATCAAATCGAAGCAGCGTATTTCCCTCGGCGTCCATATACTGAAACCGGTATTTGATTCCCGTCGGATACTCCTCGCTTTCGGGGACGAGATGGGCTGTCACGACGACACGACTCCCATCGTCGTATGTGAATTCATCATCGAGCAGCGTCTCGGCCACAACCGATGTTTAGGGCCGGAGCCTAAAATAGCTTTGTGTGACCTCATCCATAGCGGACGTTTCTCTCTCACTCTTCACCCTGCCAGATTCCTCCTCCCTACCCGGTGGCACTTCTCTTCGTTCGGGCCCGACTCAGAGTCTCAAGTCTCGGTTCGAGCAAGAACGGCCGTGTGCATAGCCGGTGGCGTTGTTCGTCCCTCGAGAGGGGTAGAGGGTTTGAACGATGTCGATACAGGAATCGGTCAGTCGACTGGCGACCGCACAGGCACTCGAGACGTCGGTAAGCATCGAGGAGCGATTCCCGGCATGGGATTGTGAGCAGGGGAACGTCCGTCCGTGGGCGCTGGGCCGACAGCAGTGTGTCCTCTCGTTGGTTCGGTTCATCGTCGAGGAGATCGACGAGGCGACGTTCTCGACGCCGATGGAAGTGACGATCGCCCCGACACCGGTGTACCAGCCATCGGCGAGCTGGCACGACCGCTTCGGCGGCACGTACCAAGTGGCTGTCTACCCAAACATGAATCCAGACTGGGGATCGATCGAAACTGAAGTCTCAACGCTCGAGGAAGCACTCGAGGTCGCAGCAACCGTCTGTAGAAATCTCGAGGAGCAATACGACCTGGTGGCGGAAGACGAGCGAGAGAACGGCGAGGTCGCCCTCTCGTCGCGGGGTCCGAAGCCGATCCTCTGAGCCGAGAGCCCTACAACGAGTGTACAGCCGGTGGCGTTGTTCGACCCCTTTCAGAGGGGTAGAGGGAGAAAACAGATGGACGACGAAGATATCCCCGGATACCTGCTGTGGCGTGCGTGGAGCAACCTCAGAAACATCGACAAGGAGCAGTTGAGCGACGACGGTCGAGAGAAAGTCAACGAAGCAATCGAGCTACTTGACGAGGTGGAGGTTTGATAGCAGCTCCGTCCGCGAATGCCACAAGCGATCTCGGCCATCCGAAGAGCTAATACGATCCAGATACAATATTAATACAACCTATGCCAGTTGACTTTCGGGAATATTCGGCAGATCAAGGGCGGATCGACCTTACAGAGGGGACGAACGCACGGACCCTCCTGTCGTTCCTCCTCGAGCACCAAGGTATCGGGTTCACGCCTGCAGAACTCCACGAAGAGGCTGGTGTTGCTCGCGGGAGTGTGAGCCCAACACTGTCGCGCCTCGAACAGGCGGGGCTTGTCCGCCACGAGGGGAATTACTGGGCGGCCGCCGAGGACGATCGTCTCGCCGCCGCGAGCGCTTCAATTGTCGGTCTCGCGACGGTCGAGGAGGACTATGGCGACGACTGGTACGGCCAGAACCCAGATTGGGCTGAAGATCTTCCGGACCTCAGCGAGGAGTAGCTAGATGGCATATCCGCAAGGCGCAGTCGTCTTTGCAACGGACCCGTTCGGCGGCAATTCCGGAGGCCGGCCGTATGTGGTGCTCTCGAACGAATCCCACCCGTTCACCCACAACGAGTGTGTAGCTGCGGTCGTTACGACAACTGAGCGTGCCGCCGCGATCGAGTTGGACGAGCAGGCTTTCGAGAGGGGATCGCTTCCAAAGCGGTCGTTCGTCTCGCCGTGGTCAGTCGTGACGTTGAAAAAGTATGCCATCTCGAAACACGTTGCGACGGTCACGGACCCGGTTGTGGATGCAACGGTAGCCGAACTCACCCGATATCTCGAAACCGAGTGAGTGTCGACCCCCTCTGATCACGAAATCACTAAGGATGTCATAGATCTTCGATTGAAGTCTCGAAGCCAACCACTTCTGGCTCCATGAAGTTGTGCATGTTGGTATGCCCAGGGTTGGAGGCAACATCACCGTCGAAGAGCAACTCCACGTCGGCTAATGGGAAGCGGCCTGGGCCACTTCGACCTCAGTTGTCTCTCCTGCCCAGGCTTCTTCGAGCTCATCGACGTCCCCAAAATGGTCGGGGTCAGCATTCGGCTCGTGCCCAGTCACAACGAGACAGCCTGCGAGTGCGCTGGCTGCAACGGCCGTTCCGAGGAAGCATCGGCGCTTCATACGCTCAGGTACAAGTGAATGATCAAATAAAATTCCTGCCAACAACGTCTGATTCGCGTGAGCTACGTTATCATTGCAGACAGAATACGATCCCAAGACGACCGGCCTCGTTTTCGGAGTGGTAACTGTTCTGGTGCGTTGTTTCCAGCTCACCCCACCCACCATCTCCTACCCACCTCCAGGTTCCGGGCTGCTCACTGCGCTCTCTTCGAGCTCGTTGCGCTGCCGGACTTTCCCTAGTGTGCTCGTTCACACTTCGGGCGCCCGCACTCTTTCTCTTCGATTCGCTGTGCAGCCGGTGGCGTTGTTCGCTCCTCACGAGGAGTAGAGGGATTAAAGACGATGCAAACTGCCAGCCGGATCACGAACCCACTCGCCGTTGAGTTTACTACCGAGTCTGATTCGACCGTCGAGCAGTCCCGCTTCGACGTTTTCGACGCCCCTGAGCACACTAATACAAGCTGTGACTACTGTGGGAAGTTCGGGCTTGTTCCCACCCAGAGCTGTGAAACGGCTACTGATCTCGACGTTCAACTGATCTGCTCCGACTGCGAGAGCGCGTAACTCGACACAATCGACCAGTCTAACGGTAGTTACACCCGATCTATGTCACCATCACCATCAGCACATCCGATCGAGCGACTTGACCCGACCCAGCGGACGCTCCGACGCGCCCAGTACGAAGCCTTCGAGTTCGAACTTGTCGCACAGGGCGTCCTCGTTCGCAACGCCAGTCACGCAAATCCCGAGGACCATGAGTACCTAGTGACGATCGAGGACGGACTGCCCCACAGCTGTCCGTGCCCGGCAGACGAACACCACCAGGGCGCGTGCAAGCATCGCGTTGCAGTCGCGATCCGAACGCCCGTTCTCGAGGCTGCACGCAACGCACAGCGGATTCAAAGGCTGAGGACCAGTGAGGTACAAGCCACAGCAACTCCGCCGGCTCCGTGATTTATTCACTGTTATCACACTCGTGAATGAGAATGAATAAGCGTGTGGCCGGAGGGAGAGCGTATCATGGATGAGAAACTTATCGAGCGTGTTCTCACCGAAGAGGACGACAACCGTACGGTCACCAAAAAAGTATCAGATAAACTCGCTGGACTTCACCGTTCGTTGGCAGCGGTTGCTGAACTGATCTTGGATGTGTATTATCGGGATTTCAGGCAGATGGTTGAGAATCCGTTTGAGGTCGGATGTATGTGTCTCGTTGTTGGGTATCTGGTTGCGTTGGTAAGCTACCCACTAGCGTGGCTGGCCGGGTCGAACGCATTGTCCTTCTGGCATGTCCTTTCACCGGCTGGCTCATCGTTCGGCGAGAAGGAGATTGTCACGGAATTGGTGGGATCAGACGGATCTATTCTGTTGAGCTTGCTTCTTGACGGCAGTTTGTGGCTTTTGCCAGGGCTTGTGCACATTGGTGGTCTTCTGCTGAGCCTTGTTGGAGCGGTGCTTTTGGTGCTCTGGGCGGCCTTCAGACGGTGACATCCTCTCACCCTCAAAGCGCGCCTGTTTCACCGTAACACGAAGCCAACCGGAACAGCCCTGGACACTCAACTCCCCGCTCGGTGGTGTTGTTTCACCCTTCGGGAAGGGTGGAGGGTATCACAGATGTCACGAGCAGACGAGACGGCAGCACAGCCAGCGGAGACACCCGATGAAGCACAGTCCATCGGTGAGACGACGCCACTTCCACGACGGTTCCTCGCGACTGCCAGCGGGCCGGTCGACCGGATCACTGACTACGGTGACGAGACGACCGAGCGTGTTCACGCCGACATCTCCATCGAGTACTCGATCGAGACGCTCGAAGAGTTCGCCACGTTCTGGGGCTTCCGCGATTACCGCAGCTGGAAGCGAGCGGCTCTCGAGACTCTCCTCAAGAGACAGGAACCCGACGCTGTGACGTACGCCGTCGACGAGGATGACCTCGAAGAGTGGGACATCACGGTCGACGGACGTGTTGAGGCATTTGCGGGACTCGTCGAGACGATGGCCGACTACACAGGACGAGATCCTTCTTGGCGAGATGCAATCCCTCACCGGATTGCAGCTCGGATCAACGGTCTCACCGATGGTCGCCAGACGACTGACGACGTTCTCGAGGAGTTCGCTGACGAGCTGCACCGGGCAGAGCTGTGGGGGCATGGAGCGCACCTCGCTCTTCTGAACGTTAAACACGCCCACCACGAGCCGATTGAACAGCAGGCCGCAACGCTTGCTCGCACTCTCAGTGACGACGGGGGTGAGGAGTAATGAGCGAGCAGTCGATCAAACTTGGTGACGTCTGTTTGGATCTCGCACAGGGGCGACCAGTCCACGTGGTCACCGATACTGGCCAGACCGTAGCGGAGTGGTCCGAGGCAAACAACTACAATCTGCTCGATAATTACGGGAACTCACGATTCGACGCAACCAACGACGATCGCGTGTTCGATGTCGTCTACTGTTCAAATCTGAAGTCCAGACCCTCGAAAACATACGCATATCCGGAGTCGCGGCTTGGCCGCATCGAAAGCGAGGCAGCCGATGCTGGCCGTCAGGTCGCCGACCGTGTGGTCGTCACTGTCCTTGAAGAGCTGTTCGAACGAGCAGCCACGGACGACGATGGAGCCGTGACCGTCCTCGAGCACTATGCAACTGACGTCGGATATGAGGATGAGGCCGCTGAAGCGCGTGAACTGGCTGAGGTCGATCGGATCATCGAAGATGAGATCTGATGATGGCCGATCTGCTGACGTACGTCGACGAGATTGACGCACCCGAGGACACGCTCACCGACTCGCAAGTGTGGGCGCTTCGCCAGGGCGTTCAGGCGGCGATCAATCGCGGTGACGAGAGTCTCTCACTCCCGTCGAGAGCGCTCTTACCGGGTCGATGGCATCATTGGGGCATCGGCGTCTCTGTCTGGGTCCACAACAGCGGCGTCGTCGTCCTCCAGAAGGATGGGAACACGATTGTGACCGATATCTCGATGCTCGAGCACGTCTCAGGGGTGTTGGCTGGAGCCCACGCCAGGATTGGTCGCGTGACGCGGATCGGTCCAGAGAGGGGTGACGGGTGATGGCGATCGTCGACACTGAAGAGCGGTACGCTGGTGCGTTCGACACGGTGAAGTGTGCTGTCTGTGGCTCCGACGAATGGACACACCTTGTCTATCAAGGCGTTTTCTGTGCGACCTGCAACACTCGGTGTACGCTGCGTGAACCGTCTGGCGACCAGGGCTTCATCGCTGAGTTCGACAGCCAGTACACGTGGTCTGTCGAAGAGGCTGAGCCGATTCCCGAGACTGATGAGTACGGCGCGCTCGCATCGGGCAAATGGCTTGGGTCCAAATCTCGTGGCTACGATCGCTACTGGTTTTTGGCGTATGCAGACCACGTTGACGGACATGAGAACGAATGGGAGCCAGCGTGGGATCGAGAGACAGTGACCGCAGAAGCTGACTAGAGCTCAATCAGGCACGAAGAGACCCAGCGACAGCACTGGACGCCCAGCTCCCCGCTCGGTGGTGTTATTCTCCCCTCGAAGAGGGGTGGAGGGTTTGAACCGATGAACCAGTTCAGAACCATCGACCGAGTAGTACAGCGAGCCGAATACGACGAAACTGACGTGGGCCGAGAACTGCGCCTGCGTGCGGAAGCCGAGATGACTGCTCGTACAGAGCGAGTGGTTCCCGACGGCGGGACCGTAGCCGCCGAGGCTACTCAGAGTGAGTCCGAGAAATCGACGTACACGCGGCATGTCGAACCCCCGGAACAGGGTGGGAAGATGTACGTCCGGTGTACGTACTGCGAACGCGAGCTGCTGGTCGAACTCGGTGGACAGGACAACCTGTCGCATGCGCCCGGCTGCCCGGAGCGTGAGTCGCGATGAGCGAGTCTAATGGCTGGTCTGACGAACGAGTGCAAGCCGAACTCGAAGCAGTACTAGCCGATCTGCAAACGCTCGAGGAGCACCTGGCCGAGCCGTTGACTCTCGCAGATGCAATCGCCGAACTCGAGACGACGATCACCATGTACGAACATGCGGCTGTGGAGGTGTGACGATGCCGAAATGTTCGAACTGTAGTGCGCACGTCACAGAACAGTACAAGCGGGTCTTTTCGGACAACACCGGAACGCTCTATGCCTGTCCGAACTGCCGATCCCAACGGGCGAGATTGTCAGGAGCAGGGGCCGGGGTAGCCGTGGAGGTGAATCATGACAACTAGGCAAGCCGAATACGAGTGGTCGGAAACGCCGCCGAGCATCGCAATTATCGAAGCAATCGCGAGTCTCGAAAACTGCCCGTCAACCGAGCTGGGGCCAACCCACGAGATCGTCCTGTCCGAGACGATCGACCCCGAAGCGCTCGATCAACTTGTCACAACCAGCGAATCGGTGTCAGTCGCGTTCTCGGTCGGTGAGTATGACGTCAAACTTACCGAGAAGATGCTGCTCGTTCGCGACACCTGAGACGCGAACGGTCGATCAGCAGGGAGTCGTGCGTACTGTATACTCTGTCTTCGTTTTGACTGTACCACTTGGGTTCTCTGTGGTGTTGCTCACCCCCTCAGAGGGGTGGAGGGTGCGTGTACAAGCAATACGCGCTCTCCAAGACGTGATCACCATGCCACTCTTAGATGTGTACGAACGCGCGTTCGACGAAGATGTACCCCACTCTGAGCAGCCGCCTGTCGGAGACGGGGACAGCGAGGAGCAGATACTGCCCGACGACGGACTCAGCGCAGACAGCAACGCCGAGGAGGGCCGATCCTCACCATGACGGTCGAGATGCCAGAACACACGTCAGGACGGCAAGTACGCGCCGCCGAGCGCCTCCACGAGTTCGTGGTGAACGAGCTTCGGATGACTACCGAAGACGTCCTCGTGCGTATCCACGCCGACGGGACGATCACCGTCCAGCTCGCCGACAGCATTGGGTACGGAGCCGAGCCAGACGTCAAGACACTCGGGCTTCCCAGAGGCCACTGTGGCTTTCTCGGTAGCTACGATGATGCGCCGGGACTGTCGATCGATCTCCACCGCGATTACGTCAACGAGACCGACGATGCATCGATCCGCCGTGACGCACTCACCATCCTCGAGGTGCTCTCTAAGGAGGTCTGGGGCACTCGACACCGAGTAGGATCAGAGTGACCAAAGATGGTAGGCTCCCACTGTGCCGAATGTGGATATGAGGGACCGAAAGAGGGTCCGCTGCCCCAGCGCGGCTCGGATGTGATTCCGATCTACGAGTGTCCGAATTGTGGTAACATCGCAGCGATCGGCTGCTCGTGTGACGATCCCGAACGCCATCGACCATCCACCAGTCAGTGAACTCCTGGCCAGTGGTGTTGGTCCTCCTCAAAGAGAGGTGGAGTCTCTCGAGAAGAGTGGTGCGTCGTTCGGCGAACTCACCGCTGCACAGCGCATTCGGGGCTGTGGACGAGAAAGAGAGAGAAGAGTCAACTCATTGTCTCGGCGGCAGGGGAGCAAAACGTACGGAAAGCGTGGGTGAGGGTGCCTCTGACAGGCCACAGCTGAACGGTCTTCCCAAATGTGTGTTAACTAATACGTGAAAATAACTCTTTTGATCTGTCGACAAGATTCGTTTCACTTTCACTCCACTACCCGGAGATTAACGAGGGTAGGGATAAGAGCGAAAATTGACGACACACCGAGGAGTTCCACGACACCATGAACTACGACGATGACGATCGCTGGGAGTTCGCTCCCGAAGACGAAGGAAGTATTGCCCCTGATGCGACCGACTCGAGAGCCGTCGACGACGGTAGCTACGAACATGTCGACGACTCGCTCGAGAACGGTCACGTAGGGTATCCAAACGCTCCTGAACCAGCGTCTCACGAGGACGACTCCACCGCTGAGAATCGGTGCGAGTGTGGCACAGAGATCGCTCACGATCGAACAAAGTGCGACTGCTGCCTCACGAACAGCCTCGACTATGGTGATCTGGCGGTCGAGCCTGACACCGAGCGCAAGCTCACTGGACTGATTCATGTCCTCATCGACGCGAAAACCGAGCACAACGCCATTAGCAAAGCCAAGGCCGTCTTCAAAGGATTAACAGGCGATCCCTTCACCACTTCTATCGACGGTATCGACGAGTGCGAAGTGATCGCTGACCTCGAGGGCAAGCTTGTCACGCGCTTCACTCGTGAATGGGGCCAGTTGCCTGGTGCCGCTGCCGTCGATGCGACTGAAGGACAGCGCCAGCTCGATATCATCCGCCAGAACGCAGGCCACGACTACACTACAGCTGCTGAGGAGAGCACCAACAACACCGAGAAAAACCGACCGACGCTCGAGCCAGTGCTGTTCGACGCTGAAGGCAAGCCGATCACTGACATCGAGGAGGTCGGCCAGCTGATCGCTGGCGGTACGCTCGAGCGAACTAGTCCCAACTGGGATATTGACGAATACCCACGACGGGACGAGCCAACACGCACCTGGATCGTTCCCGCGATCGCCCTCGAACACGTCTCCCCACCGGATCGCTCCGAGAGCTCTCCTCGCGAGGGACGAACTCGTCGGAATTTGGAGTGTCGATCGTGTGGTGAGACGACGCGCCACACATTCGGTGGCTTCGATGAAGTGCCAGTTCCAGAGATCCCCGACACACCGATCTGGGAGTGTAGACGGTGTCAGTCTTCCCGACACGGGCCGGACCCTGACAGACCGAAAACGGACACATCCCACCATTGAAATGGAAGAATTGACATACATTGCTGATCCGGTGGAGACGCTGTGTATCGAAAATGTGGTCGGCTCAACCAGCCTTGAGCAAGAACTCGATCTCGAAAGCCTCGCTGATGATCTCGAAGACGTCTCATACGATCCGGAGCAATTTCCGGGGTTGGTTTATCGAACGACCGATTCGAAGGCAACGTCGCTGATCTTTCGATCGGGCAAACTCGTCTGTACTGGTGCGTCATCAGTTGCCGATCTCGAAGACGCAGTCCGAATCACGATAGAGAAATTTCGGTCATTAGGCATTGCGGTGCCAGCTGATCCAGAGGTGACAGTCCAAAATATCGTGACGAGTGGTGATTTCGGGACTCGACTCAATCTCAATGCGATTGCGATCGGCCTTGGGTTAGAAGCAGTCGAGTACGAACCAGAACAATTCCCGGGGTTGGTCTATCGATTGGACGAGCCGGATGTCGTCGCCTTACTGTTCGGCAGCGGCAAACTCGTGATTACAGGTGGTGAACACCCGACAGACGCAGAAGCAGCGATTGAGACGGTTCAGACACGGTTACTCGAGCTCGAGCTCCTGGAGACGTGACCTGCGTGGGGGCAGATCAACAATCGAGAATGATTATCACTCTAAAACACCAACACGAGTCATGGACGACGTGAACATCTCTGATGAAGAGTATCCGCAAGAACTCTTAGACGCACACTATATCGAGGATAGCAGGGTTCACCGACCTGCCGATAATGTAATTCACGGTCTTGAGGCCCTCCTAGTCGAAGAAGGGGTGTTTCAGGAAATGAGCCCTGGAGAGTTCCCAGCCTGTGATCGGTGGTGGAAAATATCAGAATACATCGAGCCCCTCTCACAAGAAGAGCTATATCAGGAACGCTCATCCCGATACATTGTAACATAGGAGTTTCTCGAACCAGTCGGTCGGTAAGTTGAGCTTCA
>NZ_JAQIVI010000040.1 GCF_028618695.1 Natrinema soli
TGGAGGCTTACCGATTACTTGGTGAAGCTCAGAATAGACCGCGGGATCAGATCGCCGCCGGTCGTGACCGCCAGGACATTCGTCCGGGCGGTCAGTCAATCTCTCCGACAAGGTGGCTAAGCGGAAAGCACTCGGTGTCGCTCGCCTGCGGCAAGCCGCAGGACTCGCGTTCTCTCTCCTAAATCGCGTGTTGGACGCTGCTCGGCACATCTTGCTTAGCGAACCAAGGATTGCGACATAGGATTCGAGAGAGTTCTACTCGGATTTTATTTAATTCCTCCGAAGCTCGTTTGTAGACGCTCTACATCCCAGAAACGTGGTTCGGACCCAGTTTCGAGCATAATCGCAAGACTGCAAGCGGATGAACACCCTCACTATCCACATAATGTACAAAATGTACAAAACCTAAATAGTGGGGAAAATCGACCGAATCTCAATTTAGTCGTTCGTGGCCTGCTCGCTCAGCATCTCCACAACTTCCTGTACACGATCCTCATCAGCTTCGATACCACGCTCTCGGAGGATCTGGAGGGCGACCTCGTCACCGTGGTCCGCAATCACCTGGAGACACGCATCTTGAAACTCTCTTCCCTCGAACTCGGGGACATCAAACATAGAGCATGTGGCAGTCACCGATGATCGCATCCGGATGACACCATTCCACGTCTTCTCCCGGACATAGAAGCCGTGCATATCAGTCTCGTCAAAGGAGAAGGCCGGCCCACCGGTGGATTCGTCCACATCTTCTTCATCATGCTCAGGAGCGGACTCAGTTTCTGACTCTGTGCCCTCGGTAGCTATCTCCTCATCCGGTTGCGGTTCATCTCCAGTGTCAGTACGTTCGTCATCGTCCGATTCTACCTCTTCCTCCGTTTGTTTGAGCTGTTCAGCGACGTCCCCGAAACGGTCGTCCTCATTAGGCATGGCTGTGTTCCTCCACGAGGTCCGCTAAGTGGTCGAAATTCGGGATCTGGTCGCAATCTTCGGCGAACTCCGAGACGGGCATTCCTTGCTTGAAAGCGCGAGAAATCGCAGTCCGTTCGCGGATTCCGGGCTTCGGGATACTATCGATGGTGCGTCCCGAATCATCGAGGCCATCGAAGATCTCCGGGTCGACACGAGCGTACTCAGGGACGAACGAACCGAACTCTCGGTTGAGATTTTCAACGAGAGTCCGATGCTCGTTGTGTTGCCCCATTGTTTCGCGAATCATATTTGGGGTAACCGCGAGGATGTCTAACCCGATATTCTGCCGGATTGGAGAAATTTGGCGTTCAATCATCTTATTGAGGCCGTTAATCGAGCCAGCACGCGGAATCAGCGGAACTATGACGCGCTGGACGGCGATGAGGGCGTTATCGGAGAGTTTTCCACGGCCGCCTGCAGCATCAATTATCACGTAGTCATATCCGTTTTGGATGAGCGGGTCCACCACGTTCCGCCGAAGCTTCACGTCTGCGAACCGTTCGTCCTTCAGCCTCGTCTCCACGTTCTCAAGTTCGTTGCTGGACGGGAGAAGGTGAACACCGAAATCCGTCTCAATAAGCAGGTCTTCGGGGTCCTCCCCATCGATGAGGGCGTCACCGAGGTTAGCATCTCGGTCGTACGCATCGTCGTACCCAAGCTGGGTCGTCATGTGCCCGTCCTTATCCAGATCCAGTAGTACCGTCTCATGGCCGCGAGCAGCGAGTCTATCAGCGATGTTGAGTGCGATCGTGGATTTTCCCACGCCTCCCTTAAGCAACGAGACAGCTGCTCCAGGAAGCCCCTCAAACTCGTCAGCACTCATGGGTCAGCACCCCCGTAATAAATGGATTTTGCACATTTTGTAAGTAATGTACATTGGGTAGATCTTGAAGGTTGCGCGCGTTTCGTTGATAATGTGAGTTTTGCTCCGCTCATACGCGGCTAATGAAGTTCGTCCACCTTAATTCTGCGTCAGACAGATTGCGTGCGTCATCTACACAATCTACATTTTGTACATTTCGTAGATTGTTGCCACAACCCTCATTCGTCATAATCACTGCCAGCCCTACATAATCTACACAATTCGCATTGTCTGAATTTCATACATATTCAATACGATCACCGCCATCCACATCAAGCAACGGAATGAGTGCAATCTGCATTATCTACATTATTCGCATTATGCAGATGGTCTATGATATCTACATTGTCCAGTCCTTCAATAGGAGAGTCCTGAGTGGTGGAACTCAGCCAGAGCTGCTCTACCTCGGCCACCAGTAAGACTTTTAATGGTTACCGGATTATTGGTAACTACCAGATGTACGAGGTTCTCGACGACACGGCAGCGCAGATTATCCTCGCCATCGAGAGTGGAGACTCCATCCGTCGCGTCTCTCAAAACCTCCACACGCCGTATGAGACGGTGAGACAGGCCGTCAATCGCCTCGAAGACGCAGGCTACGTCCGCTATGACGACGGCCTCTCAGTCGTTGACGACCGCGTGAGAGACGCAGCGCGCGAGGTCGTCGCTGCCAGCGCCGGCGTCAGTCCACCATCCATCGAGGAGGCCTACGTCCTCCCACAATTCGGTGACTGGCCGTTCGCGTTCACACGGATCGACGCTGTCTATGTGTGGACCCAGGGCGGCTACCAAGTCGGTCGCGACCCCGACGACTATCCGCTGTTCCTCGCCGTCCGTGACCAGGACGTCGACGCCTGGGAGGCGTTCTTCGAATCGTTCGGCCTCCCGACCGCATTCGAGCGCCAGCCCAGGGAACAGCTCGCAGGACCGCTGCAGATCGTCCTCAATCCCCAACCAGCCCTCGATATCGAACACGTCGGAGGATACCCGGTAATCCCACGAGAGGAGACGATCGCCTACATGCGTGAGCACTACGCGCAGTTCCAGTCGGCACTCTCGATGCTTGACCGGATGTACGAAGATCTCGATCTCGGAGTTGCCTACCGGGAAGCTGAACGGGTTCAGTCATGAGCTTCAATAATCGGAGTAACGCGCTTATCGAACTCCTCGAAGAACTCAACGAGAGCGACCTCCAGTATGTTCTTGTCGGCGGGTACGCCGTCTCGGCGTTCAATGCTCGCTTTTCGACGGATCTCGATATCGTCGTTGCGCCCGACAACAAGGATGGGTTCGTGGAGTTTCTCGAAGACCGCGGGTTCGAGGAAACCGGCAGTCATGCAAAGAAATGGTTCTACGACACGGAAGTCATCGAGTACGAAAAACGCCTTGCCCCGCAGCAACCGATTGGATTTGATCTTCTGGTGAATGGGCTCGGCTGTCGCCAAACTGAGGCACAGTGGTCGTTTGACTATCTGCATGACCACAGTAGAGAACGCGAGGTAGCCGGCGGGACGGTGACGACGACCGCCCGAGCAATTGATGGAGCAGTACTCGTGGCTGCGAAACTCCATAGCGGGCGCGAGGCTGACCTCAGAGACGTCCTTGCGGTTGCCGAGGAGATCGACCTCGACACGGTGACGCCGCATCTACACCGGGGAGATGAGGACGCTCTTCGGACGCAGCTGGAACGCGGGCTCGAGATTCTCGATAGTGAGGACCTCAAGCACGGCTATCGCAGTGATTTCGGTGCATCAGCAATCTCTACGGAGACAATCGCGTCCCTCCGTAACTATCTATCTGAGCAGGTAGAGCAGTTGAGGTGACGTAGTTCTGCTCGGTAGGCGACGTCCGCTACGTGCAAGTCATTAGCGTGTAGCTGCTCAAGAACGACTCAACGAGGATCAGCCGCCACATCGAGAGAAAATCATCTTTTGATCTCGTGCTGGATCAACAAACAGGTATTCCTCTGGCGGCTGTTCAATAGGTGCTGTTACAGCAATTCCTCCATAGTCGATCATCCGTCGATCATCCAGAAATCGTCCTCGTATCCAGCCCAATTGGAGGCCCAATAAATATCTGGACGGATGGTAGTTGCTCTGTATATCACTGGCTCAAGTCCGTCGATAGCCTCGATTTTGGCGTTTCATGGACGATTCTCACACGTATTCGGAAGGCAGTCGGATCCTGTTCCCTTCTGCTGGAGTCACGAGTGACGCGAAAGCCAGCACGATCCTTCCAGTGAAGACCGACCCGCTGCGAGTGCTCGAAATCACAAGAAAGTCGCTTCTCGTGCCTGTTTTTCGATAAATATGTGACTTCATTAACGTGCAAAGCTGAGAATAGTAGTGGCGGTTGTCGTTGATTCCCGAAAAACACGGTTGGCATGAGCTGTGTTGGCCGTTCGTCCGTTGCTATTACCGCCTGAACAAGCATAACACCGGAACAGATGGGGTATGGTATATATAAATAAGCACCGACACCGGAACCATCGGAAGCAAAGGTTAAGAAGGTGGCCTGAGAGAAACTTCATAATGGGTGATTTTAGTTTCGAGCCGACAGGTCGGATCTTCAAAGAGCGAGAAGCCTTACTCGAGGAGTGGACGCCAGACAAACTCGTCGGTCGCGATACCGAACTGCAGCAATACCACGCGGCACTGCAGCCGGTCATTGAGGGCGAGACGCCGTCCAATATATTTCTCTACGGAAAAAGCGGCGTCGGGAAGACGGCCGCGACGCGGTTTCTGCTGAATCGACTCGAAAACAGTGCCGAGGATATCGATGGTCTCGACCTCCATACAGTGGAAATCAACTGTGATGGGCTAAACTCGAGTTACCAAACCGCTGTCGCGCTAGTAAACGAGCTTCGTGATCCCGCGAATCAAATATCAAATACCGGGTATCCACAAGCGTCTGTCTATCAGTTTCTCTTCGACGAAATTGACAGTCTTGGCGGGACGATTTTGATCGTTCTCGATGAGGTAGACCACATTCAGGACGACAGTTTGCTATACAAACTCCCGCGAGCGCGATCGAACGGGGATATCAGTAATGCTCGACTTGGTGTCGTCGGGATTTCGAATGACTTGAGCTTCCGTAATCAGTTGAGTTCGAAGGTCCGCTCGAGTCTCTGTGAGAAAGAAGTCTCATTCTCTGCCTACGACGCAACTGAACTCGTCCAGGTGCTCCGGCAGCGCGAATCCGTTGCATTCCACGACAACGTCCTTGAGGACGGTGTGATCGAAGTCTGCGCTGCTTACGGTGCGAAGGACTCTGGTGACGCGCGGAAAGCACTTGACCTGTTGCTTGAAAGTGGCGATATTGCTCGCGAAGAAAACGCCGATGTCGTGATCGAGAACCACGTCACAGAAGCGAGACGTCGACTTCAGACTGATCAAGTGATCGAAGGGATCAGCAATTACTCCCAGCACGGTCAGCTTGTGTTGTGGGCTTTAACGTTGCTCGAGGAACGTGGCGAGACGCCTGTGCGGACACGAGAGATTCGCGAACCCTACGAAGTGTTGTGTGACCGGGAAGGGTACGATCCAGTCTCAACCCGGGCCGTACGGGAGTACCTCGCGGAACTCGAAACACTAGGGATTATTTCGTCGACCGAGACTAACCGTGGGAAATCCGGTGGCAAGTTCAAAGAACATGAACTCGAACAACCTATTTCGAGCGTGAAAGCCGGCCTCAATGAACTTCTTGGGACGTCGCCGTAGAAGCAACCCCACCGCTTCCGTTGTTCGATTGACTGGAGATTAGGAGTAGACAGGTGGACCACCAACCCCACTATTTCCGATGTTACACTGAAATTTTCTTTGTTCATGGAGGAGGAATACGATAGAGAGACCCCACCACTTCCGCTGTTACATCTACCGGCGGAGCAGACCGAGTGCCTCAGAGCTTGGCCGAGAGAGAAGGCCGCACGCTCCGCTAAACGTGTTCCGTGCGTTCGATGTTCAATAGGGTCTGTCGAAACCTGCCGTCCCGATATAGTATGATTTCTCCCAAAACCTGCCACCCCACAGGTACGCTTCCAAGAACGGTTCGTGTTGTCTCCATATCTCCCGTGTTGTGATACAGTAGACACCCCATCGTTTCCGCTGTTACTGTGGAAGATTGCCACACCCACCCCACTACTTCCGCTGTTAGGTTGTGAGACAGTCTACCTTTGATCACTCTATATTTCTAGTAGGCTAGGATAGACTTAAGATAGGTCAGCAAAAACAACACCCGTAGGCTGTTCAATACCGAATACAAATCACCCTCCTCCCATGGAGGGTGATACAGTTGTTCAATCGCTAACAGCGGAAGTAGTGGGGTGGGTGGGTTCAAGACTTTAGAGGACATCCTTCATATTTCATGAGTCTCATCTTGAGTCTATCAATGTCTAACTCGTTATCTCTTTCACTTATCTAAATCCACAGGTTCTCGGCAGTTGGAGTGTTCAGGTACGGCTCAATCGCTTGGAATGAGTCCTAGCCACCGACCGCCATGATAACCCTGGGGATTACCTTCTTATCGACGAGAAGATACCGTGCATACCGGCGTCAGAGATCATGAGAACTTACGTGCTGATAGTCGGCGTCACCCGTCTTGTCGGCTGTGCGCTCTGCTGTACGCTTTATAACTGCTCGTACACCACGCTCGGTGAGATCAACCAGCGGCTCACCGCTATCGATATCTTCGGCGTTCTGATAGCGGTGGATGTCATCTTCCACATCCTCCAGAAGATAGGCATCTCGAGGCTTTCCGCCATTGCCCGTGGTATCTTTCCTTTCAAGAATGCGAAGACGATAGTGCTCCCCGCCGTCGGTTCGTTTGAC
The DNA here is from genome assembly GCF_028618695.1 of Natrinema soli. The sequence goes on from NZ_JAQIVI010000040.1 coordinate 6,655, forward strand.
GTGTTTCGGCTTCACTTGGGGAATTTCGAATGCTCGGAGCCCAACGTAGCCACCCAACTGGATGATGAGATCGTCGCGATGGTTTGCAGCGGCCCGCCGTAACTCGTCGAGTTCATCGTCGGTCATCTATACCTTGTATTGATCCTCTTTCCCGGTTGCTTCGGGTCGCCTGTAAGCTTCTATAGGGATCAGCGCTCTAGTTCATATCTTCACGGTGCGTAGAGACGAGTATGACTGGATGGGGA
>NZ_JAQIVI010000400.1 GCF_028618695.1 Natrinema soli
GTCGCCCGGTCGGCCCGGTCGTCCGCAAAGGTCGCGTCGTGGATCAGCAGGTCGGGCTCCTCGCCGATCTCGATCGTCGCCTGAGCGGGGCGGGTGTCGCCGGTGTAGACGATCGATCGGCCGGGACGGGGGTCGCCGACGACCTGGTCGGGATCGACGACGGTGCCGTCCTCGAGCCGGACGGGCTCACCCTCGTGGAGTCGCGAGAACTTCGGGCCGACGGGAACGCCGAGTTCTTCGGCGCGCTCGCGGTCGAACCGTCCCTTGCGGTCGTCCTCGACGAGCGCGTAGCCGACCGAGCGGGTGTCGTGGTCGGTGTTGAACGCGCGGACTTCGTACTCGTCGGCGCGGTACGGGACGTCGCCGCCGCCGACCTCGTCGATCCGCACCGGAAACGATGGCCGGTTCCCGAGGGCGTTCACCAGCGATTCGAGCCGGCCGCGCGTGCCGCGAGGGGTGTGGATCGCCAGCGGCGCTTCGCGGTCGTTAAAGGCCATCGTCTGGAGCAGTCCCGGAATTCCGAGGACGTGGTCGCCGTGGAGGTGCGTGACGAACAGGTGCGAGACGGAAAACCCCGTACCGAAGCGCATCATCTGGCGCTGGGTCCCTTCGCCGGCGTCGAACAACAGTCCCTCGCCCTCACGGGCGACGAAGACGCTGCTCGGGTTCCGCTCCGTCGTCGGAATCGCCCCGGCCGTCCCCAGAAACGTCACGCGCAGTGGCATCGGTACCCCTTCGGCGGGCCGAAGCTAAACCGGCTTCGGATCGCTCGAGTCCGAATCCCGCGTTCAGCGCCGAACCCGCCACGTGGGAATCGGAGGCACGACCGATCGGGTCGCCCGCTGGCGGCGTCTCGAGCGGTGCGTTCTCCCGCGTGACGGGTACGGCGAGTCATCTCATCACCAGTCCTGTCGACCGTACCGACTGCTCATCGATGGGCTGGATTCGGTTCAAAACCTCTTGAACGCGGTCCGAAACCCCTTGACCGTCCGATTCGGACGACGACCACCGTCGCCGAACCATCGTAACTGGCGGCTATTCCTGTAAACGGTTCCGAACCGAACCACCATCTTGCGAACGGACTGCGCATTTTACATCCGTCGAACACGAAGACGGGGACGACGACACCCCCAATGAGTTCGAGACTGACGTTCGGCACGCTGAAGCGGATCGGTGCGATTCTGATCGCGATCACGATCGTCATCGCCGCCGGTATCGTCGTCGGCCAAGCCCCCGCCATCTTCGGCGTCGAGGAGGACCCCGAGGCCTCGATCACGTTCGACGATCAGCAGGGCAACGGCTCCACCGTCACGGTCCAGTCGGTCACCCTTTCCGAGGGCGGCTACGTCGTCATCAGCGACGGCGGCGACGAGCCGCTGGCCGTCTCCGAGCGCCTCGAGGCCGGCACCCACGAGACCGTGACCGTCGAGCGCGAGAGCGACGCGACCCGCGAGCTCCACGGGCAGCTGACCGCGACGGTTCATCGGGACACGTCGGACGACGAGGGCTACGCCTACGAGGAGAGCGACGGCGAGGAGGATCAGCCCTATCTCGAGGACGGGTTCCCGGTCAGCGACACCGCGACGGTGACGACCGGCGATGACGCGGTCAGCAACTCGTTCGCGGTCGAATCGATCGACACGCCGGCGACGGCGACGACGAACGAGACGATCGAGGTGAACGCCACGATCCGCAATCCGACGGAGTTCCGGGCCCAACAGCCCGTCGAGGTCCGTATCGACGGGGCCGTCTTCGCACGACAGGTGCTGGAACTCGAGGGCGGCGAGACCCGGACCGTGACCCTCGACACGGACACCGAGGGCGCACCGCCCGGGAACCGGTCGATCGGCGTCTACACCGAGGGCGACGGCGAGCTCGACCGGATCGATCTCGAGTTCCACACCGATCCGAGCGTTGCGGTCACCGACGCGAGCACCGAGAGCGTGTCCGTCGCTGCGGCGACTCCCGAGGAAGGATTCGTCGCCCTCGAGCGAAACGGGACGGTTATCGCTACGAGCGACCGACTTGAGCCGGGCGAACACGAGAACGTTAGTATCAACCTCTCCGACGTCTCGGTCGACGAGAGCGATGAGCTGACGGCGGCGCTCTACGCCGGCAATCCCGACGACGCCGACGCAGCCTCGCCGATCGAGTCCGAGGGCGAGCCCGTCCAAACCACGTTCACGCTCGGAGACGTGGCCGACGACTCGGGCGACGGCGGTGACGGCTCTGACAACGAATCGACCGGCGAGTAGCTGCCGATTCGACCGCCGAATAACCGACCGATTCTTACCCGCCCCACTCCTAGTCGCTGGCGATGGACGCGCCGCTGTGGACCGAAACCCACGCCCCGGAGCTGGCCGAGTTGCCACAGGACGACGCTCGCGAGTACCTCGAGCGGGCCGTCGAGGAGCCGATCAACCTCCTCCTGCAGGGCCCGCCCGGAAGCGGGAAGACGGCCGCGGCGCGCGCACTGGCCCGTGCGGCTCACGCGGATCCGGACAACGATTTCGTCGAGATCAACGTCGCCGATTTCTTCGGCCGGACCAAGACCGAGATCAAGAACGATCCCCGCTTCGAGCACTTCCTCGTCGGCCGCTCGTCGATGTCCAAGCGGGACATGATCAACCACGTCCTCAAGGAGTCCGCGAGCTACGCGCCCGTCTCGGGGGGGTACACCACGATTCTGCTCGACAACGCCGAGGACGTCCGCGAGGACTTCCAGCAGGCCCTGCGCCGGATCATGGAGCAACACCACCGGACGACGCAGTTTATCGTCGGGACGCGCCAGCCGACCAAACTCATTCCGCCGATCCGCTCGCGGTGTTTCCCCGTCTCGCTTCGCTCGCCGACCAGCGAGGAGACCGTGACCGTTCTCGAGCGCATCGTCGAGGAAGAAGGAGTCGCGTACGACGACGACGGCCTCGAGTTCGTCGCGGGCTACGCCAACGGGAACCTCCGGCAGGCCATTCTAGCAGCTCAGACGACCGTCGAGGACGCGGGCGAGCTCACGATGAGCGCGGCCTACGAGACGATCGGCGAGGTCGGCCTCGAGGACGAGATCGAGTCGATGCTCGACGACGCCGAAGCCGGCGAGTTCACCGACGCGCGATCGACGCTGGACGACCTGCTCGTCGACGAGGGGTTAGACGGCAACGAGGTGCTGGACGTGATCCTCCGAGTCGCGCGCAAGCGCTACCAGGGAGACCACCTCGCTCGAGTTCATCGGCTGGCCGCCGAGATCGACTTCGAGATGCACGAGGGGACGAGCGACCGAATTCACGTGTCGCACCTGCTGGCGGAGCTGGGCCGGGACGCCTGATCGTCGCGTCACTGTCCGACTGTCTCGCTTCACTCGGTCGATGGGGGCTTCTCGAGACCGCGATTTTCACCGATCCGGAGCGTTATGCCATCGCCGGACGAAGGTCGGGTATGCCGACGCTTCTCGAGACCCACATTCGGAACCGATTTCGCGTGCAGCCCAATCACGCGAACAACAACGACACGCTCCATGGCGGCAACCTGATGAAGTGGCTCGACGAGGTGAGCGCGATGTCCGCGATGCGCTTTGCCGGCGAGACCTGCGTCACCGCCCGCGTGAACGAACTCGACTTCGAGCGTCCGATTCAGATCGGTGACACCGCCCTCGTGGAGGCCTATGTCTACGACGCGGGCCGGACGAGCGTCCACGTCGCCCTGCGCGCCTGGCGCGAGGAGCCCCGCTCGGGCGAGACCGAGAAGACCACCGAGTCGACGTTCACGTTCGTCGCGATCGACGAGAACGGTGACAAAGTTCCCGTCCCCGATCTCTCAGTCGAGACTGACGAAGCGAAGCGGCTTCGGGACCGCGTTCTTGAGGTCGAGGACTGAACGTCCGCCTCGATTTCTGCGGTGGCGCGCGCTGGGCCGCGGTGAATGCTAATGAACCGCGGCTCAATGCTGCGCGAGGGATGGGCGAAGGAGCGAAGTGACTGAGTGAATCGGCTGGGGAGGGCGTGGCGATCCCGTGTTGCCACGATAGCAGCGCACTCGTCGTGTCGGTTATCCGGACGTCACATAAAACACCGACCAGACATCACGGAGATCGTCGCTCGAGCACCATCACGTACCGCGTCAGCGACCGGTGAACCCGCCGCTCGAACGCGGACTCGAGTTCCCAGCCGGCCGCCCGCGCCTCGCCGGCCCACGATCGATCGGCGATCACGACCGCTCGGGGGGC
>NZ_JAQIVI010000401.1 GCF_028618695.1 Natrinema soli
CGGCCGACTCGGGGCCGGTGAAGTCGATGACGACCGTCGGTTCGCGCTCGGCGACGAGCGAGTCGAACTCGGCCGCGGGCTCGATCGCGACGCCCTCGACGGTCGCATCACTTTCGGGCTCTCGGTTGACGGCGAAGACGATCTCGCAGTCCGCTCGTTCGGTCGCGGCGGCGATCACTTCCCGACCCATGCGGCCCGTCGCGCCGGTGATGCCGAGCCTGACCGTCATCGATCACCCTCCGCCGCGTCCGCCACTTCGGTCGGTTCCCGCTCGAGGTCGGCCAGCAGGGTCTCGAGGTCCTCGCGGTACTCGTCGGCGAGGCGGCTGAGCGGCGAGCGAAGGCGAGCGGGGCCGTAGCCCCGGATCTGCATGGCCTCCTTGACCGGGATCGGATTGGTCTCGACGAAGAGTCCGCGGAACAGCGCCCCGAGTTCGTGGTGGATGTTCCGTGCGCGGACGTAGTCGCCGTCCAGCGCCGCGCCGACCATCGCGCAGGTCCGTTCGGGTTCGATGTTCGCGGCGACGCTGATCGTTCCCGTCCCGCCGACCGAGATGACCGGCACGGTGAGCGCGTCGTCGCCCGAGAGCACGGCAAAGTCCTCGTCGGTCGTTCGTTCGGCGATCTCGCCGATCTGGCCCAGATCGCCGCTGGCGGCCTTGTAGCCCGCGACGTTCTCGTGGCTCGCGAGCTCGACGGCCGTGTCGGGTTCGATGTTTCGGCCCGTCCGCGAGGGGACGTTGTAGACGATCTGGGGCAGGTCGACGGCGTCCGCGATCGTCCGGAAGTGCTCGACCAGCCCGCGCTGTTCGGGCTTGTTGTAGTACGGCGAGATGATCACCAGCGCGTCCGCGCCCGCGTCGACGGCGCGCTCGGAGAGCTCGAGGGCCTCGCGCGTGTTGTTCGAGCCGGTGCCCGCGATGACCGGTACGTCGTCGACGGCCTCGATGACCGCCGCGACGACGCGGACGTGGTCGTCGTGAGTCAGGGTCGCCGACTCTCCCGTGGAGCCGACGGGGACGAGCCCGTCGACGCCCGCGGCCTCGAGGCGCTGGGCGTCAGTTCGGAGCGTTTCGAAGTCGATTCGCCGGTCTTCGTCGAAGGGCGTGCACATCGCCGGAAAGACGCCCGAAAGGTCGATAGCTGAACTCATGTGTTGACTGTGGTGTCGGTGGGTCGTGTGTCACCCCCCGATCGGTAGGGTGTATCGGTTCCGATCGGTGGGCGATCTGCGGTCGGTTGCGTGCGGTCAGTCGTGCGGTCGAATCGTACCCGGGACGGGGTGCCACGCCCGCCGCGAGCACACTCACGCACGTTTGCGTTTGAGAAAACGAGGGCGGACGCCGCTCACGACGGGACCGACGGTCGAGTGAGCGACGCGGCGCATATCCGATGCGTGGACCCGAACTGACTTATCCGTTGTGTCTTTGACCGATCACTGTGATGCTCAATACCTGACATACAGTTCCGCGTAATTTATCCCTGAGCGTTACTTACCATCGCCCATGACAGATTTCGGACTGAAAGTGCGGATGGCGATCGTCGGCTCGATCCTGTTCGCGTTCTACATGCTCGTCGGGGCATTCGGCCTGGCGATGTTCGGGTTCAACATGTGGCCGCTGGTCCTGCTCGGACTGCTCGTCTTGCCGGTCATTCAGTACAAGATCGGGACGTGGTCGGCGACCAGAAAGGCCGAGCCGATGCCCGAAGACGGCCAGTATCAGGAGATCCATCAGATGACCGACTCCCTCTGTCGCGATATGGGCATCAAAAAGCCCAAACTGATGGTCATGGACATGGGCGTTCCCAACGCCTTCGCGACCGGTCGGAAGGGCAAGGGCGTCGTCGTCGTCTCGACGGAGCTCATCCGGCTCCTCCAGCGCGACGAACTCGAGGGCGTGATCGCCCACGAGCTCGCCCACATCAAGAACCGCGACGTCCTCGCGATGGTGGTGGGGAGTTCGATCGCGATGATGGTCGGCTGGGTCGCCTACATGGTCTACATCATGAGTAGCGAGCGCGGCATCGGCGGAATCATCGTCGGCATGGTCATCTCGAACATCGCGCAGATGCTCGTGATGATCTTCGTCCTCGCCATCTCGCGCTACCGCGAGTTCGTCGCCGACGAGGATGCCCGCCAGTACATCGGCAGCGGCGACCCGCTCGCCCGCGCGCTCGAGAAAATCTCGCAGGGTGCCCAGGGCCGCGAGTCGGCGGTCGACGATAGCGTGAGCGCGCTGTGTATCTTCAACTCGGAGAAAGGGCTCCTGCAGACGCTGTTCGCGACCCACCCGCCCACGGAAAAGCGGATCCGGAAGCTCCGAAGCTGAGCACCGCCGGCGGTCGCAACGCGGTCGGATCGAACGCCGCGACTTTTTATGCTCGCCCGCGACATGCTAGTATATGACGGAAATACACCCCGGGCAGCGCGTCGCCGTCCTCGTCGATGCCCAGAATCTCTACCATACCGCACAGAGTCTCCACAGCCGAAATATCGACTACTCCGCGCTGCTCGAGAAGGCCGTTCAGGACCGCCAGCTCACGCGCGCTATCTCCTACGTCATCCGCGCGGACTCGCCCGAGGAGGAGAGCTTCTTCGACGCGCTGGTCGATATCGGCTTCGAGCCGAAGATCAAGGACATCAAGACGTTCTCCGACGGGACGAAAAAAGCGGACTGGGACGTCGGGATGAGCCTCGACGCGGTGACGCTCGCCAACCACGTCGACACCATCGTCCTCTGTACGGGCGACGGCGACTTCTCGCGGCTCTGTTCGCACCTGCGCCACGAGGGCGTCCGCGTCGAGGTGATGGCCTTCGAATCCTCGACGGCCGAGGAACTCATGGCCGCGGCCGATTCGTTCCTCGACCTCGGCGACCGCCACGAGACGTTTCTCCTCTGAGGCGGTCTGCTGTACGATGTCCCGGAGCAACCGCGAACCGTCTTAGGGTTGCTCCAGAACTGACTGACGACAGTCCGTATGAGAGGCGTCGACGGACCCGACCGAGAGTCGGCTCGAGCCCGCTTCGGGGCGAGAGAGTAGTCTCTCGGTTCCTGTCGTCCGTTCGGGATGGAAGCGACGCTAGTTCGGCTGCCGGCTCTGCCAGAGTCCGATCAACAGCGCGTACCCCGTGACGAGCAGCGTCGCACCGGTAACGAGGTACGTAAGCGGCCCGGAAACGAGTGCGGCCGGCCCGATCAGTGTCAGGGTCCCGATGACGAGCAGTGTCACCCCGAGACCGATTTGCGTGACATCCATGCGATACTGATAGTAATAAATCGATCAATATAACATTCCCCATCTCGTTCCAATTCGTTTTCTACCCAATCGGATATTCGCCGCGAGCAGCTGTCGGCCCCACCCGGCGAACGCGGCATCGGATTCGGCCTCGAGTGCCATCGTAACGCCGGCAGGTCGAAGGGCTTTCGACGCGCCGGGTCGAACGCCGGTCAATGAGCGAGCCAGCAGACGGGCGCGCGGGCCTCCCGGAACTCCGGACCGTCGGCGACTACCAGTTCGGCGGGG
>NZ_JAQIVI010000402.1 GCF_028618695.1 Natrinema soli
GCCGACGGCGACGCGGACGCCGGACCACCGCTCGCGGAACGATTCGGACTCGACGAAGCCACGGCCGGGCTCGAGGTCGCCGGCTTCGAGATCGAACGCGCCTGCGCTCGGCCGGAGACGATCGCGATCGTCGCGACGCGATAGTCTCGCGAGTATTGGGCGATTGTACAATAATAAATCGGATTTGGGAGGTTTACGTTGTCTATATTCGTCTAATATTGCATCGCCGTAACACTTTTTCGTGTTGCAGTGTAACACTACCCATGGTGTACGAAGACCCGTACTCGCCGGAACGGTCGCACTACGAGTGTCTGCGCTGTGGCCACCGAGAAACGACCGACTCGCTCGAGTCCTGTCCGAACTGCGACGGCACTGTCCGCAATATCGCAGTGCCGCGAGAGTAGAACCGATCCGACGTGTGACTCGCCCGTCCCGACTGTGTTCGGGGGTTCCTGGCTCCAGTTTCGGGAGCACGTGGTGAGTCGAACCGCCGCGAGTTCGATCAGTCGAAGTCCGGCAGATCCTCGGGCGGCTCGTATTCGGCCTCCCAGTCGACGTACTCCTCCTTGAGGATGACCGAAACGATCTGGCCGAACTCGGTGAGTTCGGCGTTGATCGACGACACCGTCCCCCAGGTATCGAGATCGGGATGGTACTCCCGGGCCTGCCAGTCCTCCGGAATACCGGGTGCGTGATAGCCGACTCGATCGGCGAAGTCGTCCCAGAAGAAATCGAAACCAGCGAAGAGGTCGAGATCGCGAGCGATCCCGTACTCCTGTTCCTCGAGATCGGTGTCCGCGCGCCACTCGTCGAACGCCTCCGTCCAGGCTCCGTCCTCGAGAAACCCCTGTAGCTCCTCGCGACGGTAGTCGATCTCCTCGGCCCCGTCGGCGCTGACGGTCGCGTCCTCGTACTCGTTCGGGTCGACGAACTCCAGTTCCGGCGGCTCGGGGGGTTCGACCTCGAGTGTCATACGCGGTCGTTGGTCGGGTTACCGGATAAGAATTCCCTCCTCGCGGTCGACGACAGACGGCAACCCCAGCGCGAGGGATTCCGCCGCGCGAACGCGGAAGGGGGTGTCAGTCCCACGTGTAGCCGAACTCCTCCCCGTCGCGGTGGATGTAATCGTTTTCGAGCACTTCGCTCACCGTCCGACCGAGCGAGTCCAGCGCCTCCTCGAGGTCGTCGATATCACTCTGATCGAGTCCGTCGTGCGTCGACGCCAGTTCGTCCGGAACCGGCGGTGTGCGGTACCCGACGTCTTCCGCGGACTGGTTCCAGTAGAAGTCGAGTTCGGCGAACAGTCCTCGCTCGAGGAGCGCTCGAAACTCGTCTTCCGTCAGGGACGCGTTCGCGCTCCATTCGTCGAACGCGTCCTCCCAGGCACCCGCGTCCAGAAAGTCGGCCAGCTCTTCGCGGCGGACGTCGTCACCCGTCCACTCTTCGGGTTCGTCGACGGCGTCGTAATCGCCGGGGTCCTGCGGTCCGCGGAGCCTCGGCGGATCGGGAACCTCGACATCGAGTGTCATATCTACTCGTTCGGTCGGCAACGGTATGGGGCTTTCCCGCTGCGCAACTGGGGTCCGCGCTGAATTCGTTGACCGCGTCGATACGCGGCGGACGGAGCTACTCCCTCGTCGAGTTGTTCGCCATAAAATCCGTCCTGGCCGACGTACTGATAATCGCGTTGTTGCTGTAGCCGGTCCGGTGTACGCCATCGCGGCCACCGCCCTAATCGTGATCGGGGGGTTCCTGCGCTGGTATCTCACCGAGCGGGCCGATACCACGGGCGTCGAGACCGACGACCTGTCGCTCGAGCGCCGGGGCTGACCGAAGCGATTCGCGAGCGCCGACCTGGGATCCGCTATCGCGTGCTCGCGCCCCATCCAAACACTCAATCGACGGCCGGCCGTACCGCCGGGCGATGACAGCATACGAGGCGGTGATCCTCGACGTCGACGGGACGATCGTTCGGGGCGAGGAGTTGCTCCCCGGTGCGACCGACGGCTTGCGCGCACTCGAGGCGGCGGGCTGTTCGCGGCTCCTCTTCTCGAACAACCCGACGCGCGGGGCCGACCACTACGGCGAGCAACTCGCGCCTCACGGAATCGACGTCGACCCGGCCACCGTTCTCACCTCCGCGACCGTCTCGGCGGAGTACCTCGCGGCGACCCATCCCGGCGAGCGGGTCTACCTCGTGGGCAGCGAACGACTCGAGGCGATCCTCGCCGACGCGGCCGTCGAACTGACGGCCGATCCCGATGCGGCCGAGGTCGTGCTGGGATCGTTCGACAAGAGCTTCTCGTACGGAACGCTCTGGGAATCGTTGCGGGCGCTCGAGGGGGACGTTCCCTTCTACGGCACCGATCCCGACGCGACGATTCCGATCGACGAGGGAGAGATCCCGGGCTCGGGCGCGATCCTCGCCGCGATGGAAGCCGTCGCCGGCCGCGAACCGGACGCGATCCTGGGGAAACCGTCACCCATCGCGGCCGCGACGGCCATGAACCGGCTGGACGCCGATCCCACGAAGACCCTGGTCGTCGGCGATCGGCTCAACACCGATATCGCGCTCGGGAATCGTGCCGGCATGGAAACCGCACTCGTCCTCACCGGCGTCACCGATCGCGCGGCCCTCACCGCGGTCGACGTCGAACCCGACCACGTCCTCGAGTCACTGGCCGCGGTCGACACGCTCCTCTAGGGCCGACTTCGTCCGCTATAGTAGCCGCTGAAACGAGTTCCACGCTGATCGCAAGCGGTTCTCGCTCACTCTGTTCGCTCACGGCTCGCTTCGCTCGCCGTTCGCGTTCCCGCGGTTCTCGCTCACTCTGTTCGCTCCGAACCGCGCCTCGCTCCGAACCGCGCTACTCTCATGCGATCAGGTGTGCAGTGACGTCAGTGGCTACTATCGTTCCGCAGGCCGTCCGCTATCACGTCTCGAAGTGTTGCCCGCGAGAACGTGCCGTACTGCTCGCCGGATCGACCGCCTCACCGCACATTCAAGAGATATATTTATCCGTCACAGTCTCCATATAGAATATATGAGAGAACGTATAACGGCAGTGTTGCTTCGCGCACGGTACGCAGCGATCGGCGCGGCGGTCGGTGCGGGAATCGGCGGACTGTTCAGCCGAAACGCCGCGAGTACCGGCGGTGCGATCGGTGGTCTCGTCGGTGCCACCATCGCGGAAACGCGCGGGACCCTCGAGGGCGTCCTCGAAGACGTCAAGGAGCGCGACCCGCGAACTGATTCGGTCGACACCGAGTAGCTCGGTTTCGACTCGCGCGATTGGGTTCGAATCGGGGACTCACTCCGGAACGTCTCCATCCTCACGGCGATCGGAAGTGCCGTCGGGTTCGCGGCCGGAACCCGCGACACCCGTTCCAGATGGCGAGCGCTCGAGTCACGAGAGAGATCGAACGATCCCAGACGGCCGTACGAACGCCTGGAGCAGTTCGACCAGCGACTCACGAACTGTCGACGGCCCCCGCCTCGTTCTCGAGGGCCGCCCGCCGCAGTCGCTCGCCCTCCTCGGTGGTGACGGTCAGCTCGGGCACCGTCGTCGGCGAGCCATCGTCGTCGATCGCCACGTAGACGAAGTACAATTCGGTCGTCTGCTCGCGCTCGCGCGTCCGCAGGTCCTCGCGCTCGGTGATCAGCCTGACCTTCACGCTCGAGGTGCCCGCCTCGTAGACGTAGGCGGTGATGAATGCCGTGTCGCCGACGGCGATGGACCGCTCGAAGTTCATCTGATCGACGCGGGCGGTGACGCAGGTCTCTCCGGAAAACCGCATCGCCGACATCGCGCCGACCTCGTCCATCCACTTCATGACGTGGCCGCCGTGGGCCGTCTCGAGCATGTTGGCGTGGTTCGGCTGTACCATCTCGCGGTTCTCGATCACCGTCTCGATGAGGTCCGTCATCGGCCGACGTTTTTCGACGCCGGCAATCAGTCTTGCTTTGCCCGGATCGTGGCACCCCGCGAGCAGCCGGCGATCGCCGTCAGGGAAGCGGTGATCGCCCTCGGCCAGTAGTGATCGCTGCCGGCGTCGGGCTCGAGACCGTGGAGGAGAGCATCTGAACACGCCGAGTCGATATCGAACGCGGGGACCGGTAGCGACCGTCGGCTTGTCGTCTCGCCGCCCCGGCCCGTTGATCCGGGTTCTCGCTCGTCCGATCGGAGCGACCGCCTCGAGATGGGACGCGGGTTCGCGGTTCGATACTGGTAAAAGTCGCCGCCGAGTTGAGCCGGTAATGAGCGATGCAGGCGAGGCCGACGTGCCGGAGCCGCCAGCCCCTCCCGACCGCGAGCGCGGCTCCGTCGAGGTTCTCGGAACGGCACACGTCTCGCAAGCTAGCGTCGACGAAGTTCGCGAAACGATCGACCGGGAGGACCCCGATGTCGTCGCCGTCGAACTCGACGACGGTCGCTACCGGCAGATGAAAGGCGGGACGCCCGACGACATCGAAGCGGAGGATCTCCTCTCGGGCAACACCGTCTTTCAGTTTCTCGCCTATTGGATGCTCTCGTACGTCCAGTCCCGTCTGGGCGACCAGTTCGACATCGAGCCCGGTGCCGACATGCGAGCCGCCATCGAGGCCGCCGAAGCCAACGGCAACGGCGTCGCACTGGTCGACCGCGATATCCAGGTGACGATCCAGCGCTTCTGGAGCCGGCTCACGTTCACCGAGAAACTCAAGATGGTCGGCGGCCTCGCGCTCGGGGTGACCGATCCGCGGACGATCGGGCTCACATTCGGTGCCGTCACCGGGATGGTCATCGGGCTCATCTTCGCCGCGTTTCTCGCGCCCGTACTCGGCGTCAGCGACCTCCTGTTGTTCGGCGGGCTCGCGTCCACCCCGCTGCAGTACGCCGGCGGCGCAGCCATCGGCGCGTTCACCGGCCTCTTCGTCGGTCTCATCTTCCTCCCCTCCTTCGAGTCCGTCGAGCGATACACGGGCGGTGCCCTCTCCGGCTTTTCGGGGCGACTACTCGCCGGACTCGCCATCGGTATTGCAGGCTGTCTCGCACTGGTCGCGACCGAGACGTTCGTCGGGCCGTTCTCCGCTGCGAGCGTCGAGAACGTCGGCGTCTACGCGGTCCGCGGGACGGTCGGAACGCTGGCCGGACTCGGTATCGGCGTGACGATCGGTGCGATCCTCGGTCTCTCGCTCGACACGTTCGGCGGCGACGTCGAGGAGATCGAGGAGGTCGATATCGAGGAGATGACCGACGGCAACGTCGTCGACGCCATGATGGAAGAGTTCCGCCAGTTCAGTCCGGGCGGCGCGAACGCCCTGATCGACGAACGGGACGCCTACATCGCATCGAACCTCCACAAACTCCGCGAACAGGGGTACGACGTCCTCGCCGTCGTCGGTGCCGGTCACAAAGCCGGCATCGAACGCCACCTGCTCAACCCCGAGAAGATCCCACCGGTCGAATCGCTGTCCGGCACCGCCTCGAGCCGCCGATTTTCGCCGCTGAAGATCGTCGGCTACCTGATCATGGTCGCCTTCTTCGCCTTCTTCTTCCTGTTGCTCATGGCGGGAGTCAGGAACACGTTCCTGCTGAAGGTGTTCGTCGCCTGGTTCCTGTTCAACGGGATTTTCGCGTTCACGCTGGCGCGGCTGGCCGGCGCGCGCTGGACGAGTGCGGGCGTCGGTGGCGCGGTCGCGTGGTTGACGAGCATCAACCCGCTGCTCGCGCCGGGCTGGTTCGCCGGCTACGTCGAACTCCGGAACCGACCGGTCAACGTCCGAGACATCCAGACGCTCAACGAGATTATCGACGACACCGAGCGGCCGATCGACGAGGCCATGTCTGCGATGTTCGACGTGCCGCTGTTCCGCCTGATCATGATCGTCGCGCTCACGAACATCGGGAGCATGATCGCGACCGGGCTGTTTCCATTCGTCGTACTGCCGTGGCTGGCACCCGAAATCGGCGGCGTCGACGCGCTGATGGGGCTGTTGCTCGAGGGCGTCGAAAACAGTCTCGAACTGCTCCGGGGGCTGCTGTAATGAGCTATCGAACCGAGCGGAACCCCGACCCCGAACTGACGTTCAGCGACACGGAACTGCGCGACCTCGCCGTCGCGTGGACCGCGCTGAGCATCGCGTTCGCGTTGATACGAGCACCGTTTCACAGGGGACTCGCCAGCTTCGAGGAGTTCGTCCTCTCGATCGGCGTGAGTTTCGTGACCGTGGGCGTCGGATTCCTCCTGCACGAACTCGCACACAAAGTCGTCGCGATCGAACACGGTCAGCTCGCGGAGTTTCGAGCGGACTATCAGATGCTCGTCCTGGCGCTTTTGGGTGCGGTCGTGGGGTTCCTGTTCGCCGCACCCGGAGCGGTCTACCATCAGGGCCAGATCACGAAGCGAGAGAACGGACTCATCGCAATTGCGGGACCAGTGACGAACCTCCTGCTCGCCCTCCTTTTTCTCCCGTTACTGCTCTTTTACGGAGCACCCGGCTTCTTCGCCGGCATTCTCGGGGTGATCGGGCAGATGGGGATCGTCATTAATCTCTTTCTGGCTGCGTTCAACATGATCCCGTTCGGCCCGCTGGACGGAAAGTCCGTCCTCCAGTGGCACAAGGGCGTCTTCGCGCTGGTCTTCGTCCCGAGCGTGGTGTTGGCCGTGTTCGCAATCGTCCGCCTCGGGCTCTTTTGAATCCCTGAGGCGGTTCCCGACGACCGTCTTGGGCCCTCCGCGACGGTTCCCGATAACCGCCTCGAGCGCTCTCCTCGGCAGTGTCGATCCCTCCGCCGGACCGGTGACCTTTTGCTCGCCCCGAGAGGTCCTTCGAGTATGACCGACACGGACGACGAGAAGACCGATGCGGACCGACTCACGTACGCCGAGACCGGCGTCGACATCGACGCGAGCGAGGACGCGACCGCGGCGCTGCTCGAGGCCTTCGGGAGCGACCTGCGGACCGAGTACGCCGGCCTGCTCGACATCGGTGACCGATATCTCGCGCTAGCGACCGATGGCGTGGGGACGAAACTGCTCGTCGCCGAGGCGATCGGGGACTTCTCGACGATCGGCATCGACTGCATCGCGATGAACGTCAACGACCTCGTCGCGGCGGGCGTCGAACCCGTCGCCTTCGTCGACTACCTCGCGATCGACGAGCCCGACGAGCACCTCACGAACCAGATCGGCGAGGGGCTCGCGGTCGGCCTCGAGCAGGCCGATCTCACGATGCTCGGCGGCGAGACGGCGGTCATGCCCGAGGTCGTGAAGGGGTTCGATCTGGCGGGGACGTGCGCCGGCCTGGCCGACAAAGACGAAATCTTCGAGGGCGAGGCCGAGGTCGGCGACGCGCTGGTCGGCTTCCCCTCGAACGGAATTCACTCGAACGGGTTGACCCTCGCTCGCGAAGCGGCGACCCGCGAGCACGAGTACACCGACGAGTTCCCGCTCGATCCGGAGCGGACGATCGGCGAGGAACTGTTGCGGCCGACCCGGATTTATACGGATCTGCTCGAGCCGATGCGCGAGCACGGGGTTCGCGCGGCGGCCCACGTCACGGGCGGCGGCTGGACGAATCTGCTGCGAATGGGCGAGCACGAGTACGTGATCGACGACCCGCTGCCGGCCCAGCCGGTCTTCGAATTCGTCCAGGAGAAGGGCAACGTGACCGACGAGGAGATGCACCGGACGTTCAACATGGGGACCGGGTTCGTCGTCGCGCTGTCCGAGGAGCGGGCCGACGGGCTGGTCGCGGCAACTGACGGGCGGCTCATCGGCCGCGTCGGAGATGGCGATTCTGTCGAGATTCGCGGGCTCTCACTGACCTGAACGCGGTCGATCTCGCCTCGAACACCGGTTCGCATTTCATCGCCGAGATGGCACCTTGGAGGGGCCTTCACTCTCCTGTTCATTCCGCCGAACCGGCCAGCAGATCGATCGAATCGGTCCCCTCTCGGCGGTGCGTGCTGGCTACTCGTCGTTGCCGGTCGCGGCTCGGATCGCGTCGAACTCCTCGTCGCTGTAGGCGATGAATCGCACGTCCTCGAGCGTGTCGGGCTCGTAGTCTACGATTTCCTCGCCGATGATCGCGGCACCGTCGGTGAGGTCGAAGCCGGCGACGCCACAGCCCAGCGCCGGTATCACGAGCGACTGGCAGTCCAGTTCGTCGGCTTTCTCGAGGGCGTTGCGCGTGGCAGCACGAATGCTCGAAGCGGTCGCTTCGCCGTCACCGTAGTGGGGCATCGCGGCGGCGTGGATGACGTACTCGGCATCGTGATCGTGGGCGCCGGTAACCGCGACCGCGCCGAGATCGACGGGCCCCTTCTCCATCGCATCCTCGTTGATTTCCTCGCCCGCACCGCGTCGGAGCGCGCCGGCGACGCCGGATCCCATCCGGAGGCTCGTGCCGGCCGCATTCACGAGTGCGTCGGCGGACTGCGCAGCGATGTCGCCCTGAATGACATCGTACTCCATACGCGAGGGTTCCGGATCGAACCCAATGAAACTACTCGTGGTGTTCCTCGGCTCGACCCGTGTTCGGGCGACTCACTCCGTTCGAATCCAGTCGTCCCGTACCGGCCGGGTCGCGATATCGGCGTTCGCGATCCCGTAGAACTTCTCGCGGCCGACCGGCGTTCGGAGTCGCAGGATGCAGGTGTAGTCGGTCACCTCGAACGCGGTCACCGTTCGGGTGGACCGTCGGTGATCGAATCGGAAGAGCCGGTCCGCGTCCGTTTCGACGGTAATCCGGTTACCGAGCGACCAGCTCAGCGACTCGACGTGCTCGACGTCGACGTCGAACAGGTGAGCAATCAGGTCCCGTCCTCGCCGACCCATTGCGCCCTGTGACCGGTTCTCGTGTGAACTCATATGACGAACGTTTCGTTCCGGCCCGAAAAAAGATACTATCTTCGCGTGGCCCTCTCGCACGGGAAAGTCGGCGACTGTTCGACGGATATCTGGCAAAAACGACGCTACAGGCCTTGATGCGACTGACAGAGTACAAGTGCAGTAAATTCTGCCGCGAACGCACATCGAATCTGACACCTGTGCCGATCCCGAATCTTAGGCCGACCAAAACCTTTTTAGAATTAGGCCTACCTAATTCAGCGTAATGGACGTACCCGCCCGACGGGAGGATCCCGATCTCGACGAGGAACATGAGGAGCCGGCAGCGATTGTGAGCAGTCACGAGACCCGCCCTGGAAAGATCGTCTTTACCGAACGAAACAACAACGATGGCTGGATCGCGACGGATCTGGTCATCGACCTCGAACGCTGATCGCGCCGCCGCTCGGGGTCTCGATCGGTGCGACAGTATCGCGCCGCGAACGCTCCCTCGTTCTGCGAAAAATCGGTTTCCGCTAGTCGATCGTCGACACGGTTTCGGGCTCGATTCCTCAGTGGGTCGCTTCCTCGAGCACCAGCGTGTCGTCCTCGAGGTAGTGCTCGAAGTGGTGGCCGTCATCCTCGAGCGTGACGAGGATCTCTCGAAGGATCTCGGCGGTCGCGGGATCGCCCAGGTTTTCGGCGAGTTCGATGCTGCCGCGCATCGACTCGATGATGTCGCCGTACATCTCGAGGTCGTTCTCGAACATCGTTCGGATATCGTAGACGTCCTCGCCCTCGAACTCGACGGTGGCGCGGTCCTCCTGATTCGACGGGCCCGAAACGGGGACGCCGCCCAGCGCCTGCGCTCGCTCGGCGATCACGTCGGCACCTTCCTCGACGTGTTCGTAGGCCTCCTCGAGGAACTCGTGGAGCGGCAGGAACTCCGCGCCCTCGACGACCCAGTGGTGTTTCTTCAACTGGTGGTAGAGGACGTAGGAGTTGGCCAGCTCCGTGTTCAACGCGTCGACGATCTGCTCGGACTTTTCCTGCTCGAGTCGAAGCGCGTTCTCTTCGACACTGTCTGCCGATTGGCGGACGGTCTTTTGAGTACTCATCCTACTCCGTAGTAGACGCGCATTCCACATAAAGCCTTCCCCTGAGTGAATATTTCTTTGGTATACCTAAAGTATAGTTCTCGATAGACAGTGATTTGTTTGACAAGGGGGGATCTGGACGTGTTATCGAACGACACCGTCAATATCATCTTTATTTTTTCGGGCTTGAGTAAACATTTTCAGTGTCGACATCCAAGAGACGATCATGGCAACCAGAATCGCACAGCGGCGAGAGCGGCTCTACGTCGACGGCGAGTGGCTCGAGAGCGAGAACGCGCTATCGGTCTCGGACCTGGCCGAGGGCGGGACGTTCGCACAGGTCGCCGCGGCGGGGCCGACAGAGGCCCGTGACGCGCTCGCGGCCGCCCACGAGATCAAACCGGAACTGCGTGAGACGACGGTCGTCGAGCGCGCGAACTGGTGCGAGACGATCGCCGAGGGACTGCGCGAGCGCGAGGAGGAACTCGCGGAGGTCATCGTCCGCGAGGCGGGGAAACCGATTGCGTCGGCTCGCGGCGAGGTCGGACAGGCGGCCGAGCGCTTCGA
>NZ_JAQIVI010000403.1 GCF_028618695.1 Natrinema soli
CGGCCGCGCTCTCGACAGCCGCACTGCGAAGCTCGCCGGGCGAGAGGGTCGACGCGTCCCGGCCGACCAGTCCCCTGACCCGCTCGCGAGCCGTCTCGAGATCGCTCTCGGTCGCCGCGACGACGTCCGCGGTGAGCTCGAGTAACGAGCGGAGGCTGATCGTCAGGAAGAGGACGAGCGCAGCGGCGATTCCACCCCCCATCGGATGAACGGTGGTCGCCGCGAGGACGGTTCCCGAAGCGACGGCAGCGGGGACGAGCGGTGCGAGAACGGCGATTCCCACACCGGCCGTTCGTTGGCCCCGGTCGCCGTCGTACCAGTCTCGGTCCAGTGCATCGACGAGCCGGCCGAACCAGGCCACCGGATGGGCGGCGGTCGGCGGCTCACCGAGCAGGAGATCGAGGCTGAACGCCAGCACGATGACCGAAAGCGTCGTCAGCACGTCGCGGTCCCCTCCATGCTGCCAGCAGAATGTGACCGCTCAGTCATGACTGCTGCGTTC
>NZ_JAQIVI010000404.1 GCF_028618695.1 Natrinema soli
GGTCGCGGCAGCCGGCGAGCGGGCGCGCTTCGCCGCGACGGAGAACAGCGGTCGGTGCGTGCCGGGACGCGAGGGAACGAAACAGCTCACGGAACTGCTCCGCGAGCTCTATACGGGCTCGTTTCGGAGCGACGACATCCGCGAACTGGGGCGAGTGATGACGCGCTCGAGCAACTGTCAGATCGGGGCCCACGCGCCGCGGCCCGTGATCACGGCGATGGACGAGTTCGAACCGGAGTTTCGCGCCCACGCCGACGGACGGTGTCCGAGCGGGACGTGTACTGAAAAACTATGAGTACGGACGAGCCACTGCCGCGAGTACCGGCGATCGACGACCACCAGGAGCAGACGCCAGTGACGGCGACGTTCGAGACCGGCACTGCGAACGATCCGCCCGCCGGCACCGGCGGCGAGAATCCGACGACCCTCTCGATCAACGGGAAGTCGGTGTCCGTTCCACCGGACTCGACCGTCATCGATGCGATGCAGGCAGTCGACGACGAGACGGTGACCGTCGATCCGGGCGCCGACGGCCTCGAGGACGCCGACGTTCCCGCGCTCTGTCACTACGATCGGGACGGCGACTCGAGCGACGAGATCGGCCCGCGAAGCGAGTGTCGGACCTGTATGGTCGAGACCGAGGAGCACGGCCTCGTCCCCTCCTGTTCGTTCCCCGCGGAAGACGGGTTGTCGGTCAGGACCGATACGCCGGACGCCGAGGAGAGCCGGAGCGTAAACCTCGACCTCGTCCTCTCGAACCACAACCTCCGCTGTACGACCTGCAACGGAAACGGGCGGTGCGAGCTACAGGACGCGGCGATCAGCGAGGGCGTCGACCACCCGCGCTACGGCGTGTTCGCTGACCGAGACGAGTACGAACCGCTCGACGACACCTCGTCGTTCATCCAGATCGACCGCAACAAGTGCATCCTCTGCAACCGGTGTGTCGAGGGTTGTAACGACGTGCAGGTTGAGGGCGTGCTCCGCATCGAGGGCCACGGCGAGGACACCCGGATCGGGTTCCAGTCGGACGCGGAGACGATGGCCGACTCCGAGTGCGTCTCCTGCGGTCACTGCGCGACGGTTTGTCCGACCGGCGCGTTCACCGAGAAGGGGATCGGCGGTGCTGCGACCCTGCCGCTCCCCGGGTTCACCCAGCGAAACTCTATCGGGACCGTCCTCGAGACCGACGACGTCGAGACGCTTGACGATACGACCGCGCCCAATCGGTCGCCCGGACCCGGCGGAGTCGGAGCCGGGGCCGAGGGTGTTGCTGGCGCGACCGGTACCGGCGACGCGACGGGGGTCGCTCGATTCATGCAGGGGGCCAGGAAGCGCGCGACGGAACTCGCGGGCGAGTACGGTCGAAAGGCGATGATAGCCGGCGAACACACCGCCGAGAGCATCGCGATGAACACGATACCCGAAGGTCGGCTCTTCGACATCGCCGACTTCGTCAGCGACGCTCGCCTCTCTCGCATCGACACCGAAGAGACGACGTGCGGGTTCTGTGCGGTCGGCTGTCGCTTCGAGATGTGGGGAAAAGACGGCGACGCGATCGGCGTCCAGCCGGTCGACGATCCGGCCGCTGCACCCGCGAACGACTTCTCGACCTGCGTGAAAGGAAAGTTCGGCCACGAGTTCGCGAACAGCGACGAGCGGCTCACGGAGCCGCTGGTCCGGACCGACTCCGGCGAGTTCGAGCCCGTCTCGTGGGAGGAGGCCCTCGAGTACGTCGCGGAAAACCTCCGGGCGATTCGGGACGACCACGGCGTCGACGCCGTCAGTTGTCTCGCGTCGTCGAAGGGGTCGAACGAGGAGGCCTACCTCGTCCAGAAGTTCGCTCGACAGGTCCTCGGGACGAAGAACATCGACAACTGCGCGCGCCTCTGCCACTCCTCGACGGTTGCGGCCCTCCAGCAGACGCTCGGCTATGGCGCGATGACCAACCGGATCAACGAGGACGTCGGCGAGGCTGACGCCTACCTCATCACCGGCTCCAACACGACCGAGAGCCACCCGGTACTGGCGACCCGCATCAAGCAGAACGTCCGCGACGGCGCCGATCTGGTCGTATTCGATCCGCGGCAGATCGGCATCGCCGAACACGCCGACCAGTACACCCGGACCGAGCCGGGCTACGACGTGGCCTGGATCAACGGACTGATCCGCTACATCATCGAGAACGACCTCCACGACGAGGCGTTCATCGAGCGGAACACGACCGGCTTCGAGGACCTCCGCGAGAAGGTTCAGCCGTACACGCCCGAACGGGTCGAGGCGGTCGCGGACGTCCCGGCTGCGGAGCTCGAGTCGGCTGCGGAGACCCTCGCCGCGGCCGAGACTGTCGTCTTCGGCTGGGCGATGGGGATGACCCAGTCCAGCAATGGCACGCAGAATCTCCTTG
>NZ_JAQIVI010000405.1 GCF_028618695.1 Natrinema soli
GCACGCGTTCGTCCTCGGTCTCGGTCTCCTCGGGTTCTGGATGGGGTGGGCCGCCGCCGGCCCCTTCGTCGGAACGTTCGACGCGTCGATCACGGCTCGCCTCGAGGGCCAACTCCCGCCGACGATGGCGGCCAACCTGTTCGGCAACAACTGGTTCGTCGCGCTCACGACGGCCTACGCCGGGGTCGCGCTCGCGGTCCCCGCGATTGCGTCGCTATTGTTCAACGGCGTCTTCCTCGGGATCATGGCGCGCCTCGAGGTCGATCCGCTGGAACTCGCCGCCTTCGTCGTTCCCCACGGCGTGCTCGAGATCCCGGCGATCCTGATCGCGGGCGCGCTGGGGGTGTCCGTCGGCGTCACCGCGTGGCGGACGTGGCGGGCTCGCGCGAGTCGAACGGCTCTCGCGGACGCGCTCGAGCGGGCGTTCTGGGTGCTGATCGGGATCGGGATTCTGCTGGCGATCGCCGCGGTTATTGAAGGGTTCGTCAGTCCGTTCTACTATCGGTTCTTGCTCTAGCGAAGCGCCGTTCTCTACAGAGAGGCAAGGCGAGCGCCTCGGGGTTGTCCGAGAATCGAAGATCCTCGGGAAGACGAGACGCCGAAGGCATCTTGAATCTTGACCTCGAGGCAGTTCACGAAGACCGTTCGATACGTTTCTCGTGTGAATGGAACGGTATGTTCTGGAGGGATTGGGTGAGAAGAAGTGTCCTGCTATCGTGGCAACACGGAATCGCCACGTCCTCCCCAGCCGATTCGCTCACGCCTCCGGCGCTCGCTCATCCCTCGCGCAGTGTCATCGACCGACCTCACTTTCGTTCGGCCGGTCGACAGCGCGCGCCACCGCACGCCAGTTGTCCGGTCTGGAGTGAAACCTGGTTACCCTCTATCGAACGAGTCGGCCCCTCGAGCAGTTCCCACCAACGGACGAGATGACGAATGGGCTCAGTAGCGAAATGGAGGCGATTCTTCGACGCCGCGCCGCTACTGATAGGCCTCGAACTCCTTCCCGAACACCAGGAAGTAGGCGGTGCCGACGAGCCCGATTCCCGTCGCGATGGTGAACGCGACCGTCGGATCGCCGGCGAACACTTGCGTCCCTGTCAGCGGGTTCGAGAACCCGTCCCACAGCAGTCCGCCCAGCGCCGCGCTCGGGATGACGATCAGGTTCCGCAGGAGGTAGTACGCGCCGGTCACCCGGCCGCCGGCACCCCGTTCGGCGGGGCCAACGATCAACGCCTTGTGAGAGGGCAGCCCCGCGAACCGCAGCCCCGAGAACGCGAAGATG
>NZ_JAQIVI010000406.1 GCF_028618695.1 Natrinema soli
GCCCTCGAGCCCGTCGAACGCGGCGAGCAGCCGATCGGTCAACCGGTCGGCACCCGTTGCGCGCGTTTCGAGGGCGTACTTCCGATCGATCGCGACGAAGTGAAGATCGATCCGGTCGGTGAATTCGGGCGCGTACGCGAGTCCCTCCGCAGGAGTCATCCCGCGTCGGATCTTGCCGCTGGGATGGAAGGGGTGGCCGTCGGTGACGATCCGCTCGAACGACGCGGCGGCGTCCGCAGCCAAAATCCCACTCGTGACGGTCTCGAGCGGCGATTCGGTGTCCGGCTCCGATTCGACCTGTGCGTGCACGGCCGCGCCGAGTCGTGCGAGCGCGAGGTTGGCGACGCTCTCGGCCACTTCCGCCCGGATCCGTTCGGCCTGCTCGGCGTCACTGAACGCGCCCTCGCGCTCGAGCAGCGGGACGATCTCGACTGGATGGGTAAGTCGTTCGGCGTCCGTCGGCGGTGACGGATCCGAGTCACCGTCCGCCGGCCAACGACGGACCGGTCCGACCAGTCGGAACCGGTCGTAGCCGTGTCTCGCCGCGACGCCCGCGATCAGGACGCTTCCGGACGCGGGCAACGGAACGAGCGCGAGCCGGCGACACGCCTC
>NZ_JAQIVI010000407.1 GCF_028618695.1 Natrinema soli
GGAAGGTCGAGCTAATCAGCTGTTTCGAACGGTCAATGGGATCAAAGAGTTCCTCTTAGCAGCTCTGCCAACGCTCAGCTCGCCGCAAATCTATGAGTATCTCTGCTAATGCCTATATAAGAAAACGGCACTAAATGTCTTCTGAAGTACAATATTTGTTGAGGGAGACGCCTAATAGCCTGGTCAATACGGGGAGTCTAGTTGATTCGTTTCCGACTTGTATAATAAGTCGTCACTCACAGAGCATGCTGCTCGAAAACCGATGTGAGGACCATGGTTCGATCTGAACGATCTCGTCCATGTCTCGGCCTCTGTCGGTATAGCCTTGTCAAAAGCGTTTCATAGAATAGGTCACGTACCTTGGAGACTCCGTAGTGAACGATAAGTACAAGCGAAGAGAGTACCAGTAGGTCACTTCATTTCTGGAAGCTCTTTATGATGTTCAGCGAGCAATTTTAATGTGGGTTCAATTTCGTCAAATTTGGGTCCTCGTTCTACAGAGTTCATTTCAGGAAACCAGTTAATGAATCCGTAGTTGTCTAATTTCGGCAGGTGAACGTGCTGGTGTTCGATTCTATTTGATCCCTCAAATTTCGTAATATTTGGTGGAGTATCGAATTCTTTTGACGAATCCGTTTTCGGACTCTCTTCCACCAAGGCGAATAACAGTTGCCGACGCTGTACATTCGATACTACTTCATATAGTTCACCATGGATCTTGCTTATACGAATGGCCATTAGATATTTAGGTATAAAGTACTCTCCCCGGATTTAGATGAAGTGACTATTCTGATAATTTGGTGAATAGATTTCTGCTTAGTGTGCAGGCTCTATCTAACAGCCTATTCGGCGAAGTTGGGGGTGAAAACAATCCCCTTGGGGCCAGTTCTATGATACACTATTGAAAGGATGAACGTCGATTACTTGTCTCCGCAGACAACCTCGAGGACTAACTCCTCTGGACCGCTCACCGGTACGTTTCGAGGGTGACCCCCGGGATGCTCGGCTGTGTTGAATCACTAGACGGCGGCGGAATGGTGCGCTAAATCGAAGGTCTTGAAGCGGGAGACTTCAGTTGTTCATGTCCCAAATCTCCCACTTCATTGGGGCAGTTGTGCCGATTGCTCAAAACGCTACTGGCGATGGAGACGAATCCGCCGCCCCGAAAGGTGGCGGCGGATTCGCCGACTATGCCCTCGTTTCCCTGCATTGTCTGCGGATTTACCTCGATACGTCTTACCGGATGACGATTGACCTGCTGAAAGAGATGGCACAAATAACCGGGGAGATCGGCCGGCGCTGTTTCGTTAAGCGTGAAAAGTGAGGCGGTGCGATTTTATGGTGTCCATGCCAAAAATCGGCCGCCTCAGCGGGTGTAGCGACTGGATCGATTTGAGTTTTGTGGAGCGAGAGCGAACACCGCGTCAGCTGATGGAACTCGGTATTCGACTTCACCTTGCTGACCTCTCGCTTTCGAATACCGTTCGAGAACTAGAGAGGTTCGGTGTCGAGCGCAGTCGTAAGGCAGTCCACGATTGGGTTCACAAATGCAATCTACAGCCGGCAGTTAACGAGGATCCGAATCACGTCGCGCTTGACGAGACGGTGATTCAACTTGACGAACACCGCTATTGGCTGTATACTGCTGTCGATCCAGAAACAAACAATATACTCCATACACGGCTGTATTCGACGACTACGACCGCTCTGACAGAACGGTTCCTGCAGGAACTCACTGAGAAACATGACCTTGACGATGCTGTGTTTCTCGTTGATGGAGCAAAACATCTTCAGACTGCACTCCGCCGATCTGGGCTCCGATTTCGATACGAAAAACATGGAAATCGGAACAGTGTTGAACGTGTCTTTCGCGAGATAAAACGCCGCACCTCTTCGTTCTCAAACTGTTTCAGCCACTCACAACCGTCGACAGCAGAATCGTGGCTCCAAGCCTTCGCCGTCTGGCACAATGCTACAAACTAAACACGACCGATCGGCCTCAAAGCGTGCATTCGTGTACCCGTCACGCTGATGGAGGAAATCGAGTGCTTCGACCCCGTCGATCGTGACGTGGAGGTTATTGCAGATCTGCCCTTCTTTGAACGCCTCTTCGGTGAAGCGGACGTCGCCCGGGTTGTCCTCGACGAGCAGGATGTCCGCTGGATCACCGGAATAGTCCTAGTCACTCACTGTGCTCTGTCGGCGGGTAGCGTGAACATAAACGTCGATCCCTCGCCTGGTTCGGATTCGATCCAAATGTCACCGCCGTGGCGTTCGACGATGCGCTCGCAGAGCGCGAGTCCAATCCCCGCTCCCGGGTGTTCGTCGTTCGTGTGCAGGCTCTGGAACACCTCGAAGACGCGGTCAGCGTTCTCCGGGTGATGCCGATCCCGTCGTCGCTGACCGATATCATCCACTTGTTACCGTCCCTCTCGGCCGAGACGTGGACCTGCGGCGATTCATCGCCGCTGTACTCGATGGCGTTGTCCAGTAGGTTCTGGAACACTTGGCGCAACTGCCCTTCATCACCGTCGACGCGGGGCAGCGACTCGGTCGTGATCTCGGCGTCGCTCTCTACGATTGTCATCTGAAGATCATCGCGCACGTCTACGAGGATGTCGTCTAGGTCGACGGGTTCGAATGGGCCCCCACGCGTGTCGACCCGCGAGTACTCGAGCAGTCCCTCGATCATGTCGCGCATCCGCTCGGCGCCGTCGACGGCAAAGTCGATGAACTCCTCACCGTCTTCGTCGAGTTCGTCGCTGTACCGCCGATCGATCATCTGGAGGTAGCTCGACACCATCCGCAGGGGTTCCTGGAGGTCGTGGGAGGCGGCGTAGGCGAACTGCTCTAAGCGCTCGTTGGACTCCTCGAGCTGTCGCTCGAACTGCTTGCGCTCGGTGATGTCGGTCAGGGCGCCAGGGAACGTCACGGGATTCCCGTCCTCGTCGCACTCGACGTGCCCGTGAGCGCTGACCCACCGGAGTTCGTCGTCGGCGTTCCAGACACGGTATTCTTCCTCGTATTCTCCGCACGATTCGACGGCGTCCTCGATCCGGGCTTCGGCGTGCTCGCGGTCGGCCTCGTGGATGGACGAAACGAGCCGTTCGAGCGGCACGCCGTCACGAGTCGCGTCGGGATCGATCCCGAACGTCCTGGCGAACGAGGGGCCAGCGACCAATCTGTCCTCAGGGATGTGCCACTCCCAGGTCCCGACCGCACCGGCCTCGGTCGCAGCCTCCAGTTGCGCTTTCGCACCACTGAAGTACCGTTTGCGTTCGATCTACGAACAGGGTGAATCAGGTGTCACGGAAACCCCACTTCCGTGACGCTCTCTGACGAGTCTGTTGAATGCACGAGCAGTAAGACATCTATTCGAGGGTACACCAGAGCTGATCTATCTGTACGATGGTGATCGCCAGTGAGCCCGGCGACTGATCAGGAACGGATCGACGCTACGACGACGGGAATTGATGTCGTCGGTAAATTCGATATCAAACGGATACCGTGTTACGTACTGGTTAGCGGTGTAACACACTTACCAGCGACCTAATCGGTGGCTATCAAAAATCATCTCTTCCTGAGACGGTGTCCAACACGCTATAGGCTACGTCGATGGTATCGTTCGTTCTGATCGTCCCTGTCTCGGGATCGTAGTTAATCATCCCCGTGTCCGCCATCTTTGGTAAGTGGATGTGATATAACTCCACCGCGACTCGATCCGCTTTCTCAGTCTGTTCGACTCCATCCAGTCGGTTCCCATCGGCATCGATGATTTCGCCAGCAACGGTCTCAATCGTAGTTGATGTCTCGATATCCCGAAGCACGCGCAGGAGAACCCGTCGTGTCGGGTGAGATACTAGGTCACAAATTCTTTCAATCGTACCGCCGTCACCGTGGCTGGTACTCATTATCAAGGGTGTACACTACGCTCCCGTTTCCAAGACAGGATAGTTATAACCACCAGTTTATATGCGAACGAGACTCGACAGTATGTTCTATCCACTCAATCACGAACGTTCGCCTGGAGCGAGCAAGGCATTCCGAAGTACCTTGTCAGCGCCCCTCCGGACACGCTTGGAGGCGGCCTGCTGAGAGATATCTAACTCATCGGCAATCTCCGAGAGAGTGGTTTCTCGCGGGACTTTGAAGTAACCGTATTGAACGGCGAGAACGATTGCTTTGCGCTGTTTGGATGTGAGTTCGAAGATTTGTCCAGCCCGCGAGGCTTCTGTGAGTGTGTAGACGCGCTCAACGTGTATGGAAATATCCTGTTCAGTGCAGAAGTTGTAGAACTGCCCGAGTAGATCGTGGTTGAGAAAGCGCACGCGGAAGTGCCATCCCTCTTTCATTGTTGACGCTTCGAGAACGACGGCCTCGGTTCCTGCAAGTCCATCGAGAAGGCCGTCCACGTCATGAGACCATTCAGCACGGTACAATGCCGTCTTGTCAATCCGATCGAGTTGCGTGATGCTCTCAATATCTGGATCCGAGAGAACATGCCGTTCGAACGACTCGAAATCTTCACCAGTCGCCCAGAAGTACGGGACGACCCGGTTGCCCGTCGGGACGATCGCTTCGAGCTCGAGTACCATTTCCTCAATCGTAGCAAGGGCTGAACCGAAGACGAATTCCTCGGTCGAGAGAGTGAACTCAGCGATAACGCTCATACAGTCTATTTCGTGAGAAGCGCCTTTACCATAGCCCTGAGATGAGTTATCTTTCTCAGTCGCTCATATGTAGCACATTGTTGATTTCAGAGAGTCGCTTTGACAGCGTGTTTGAGTGCTTCTCGACCAGGTTTTTCGAAGAGTTCGCTGCGTAGCTGAAAGGCGCGGAGATACTGTATCAACTTGTCCTTCGAGATGCCTCGATGCGGCGAGAGCCACCGTCGCGCCAGCGACGCGTGGCTCTCGCAAGTGTTGACGTGAACGTCTCCATCGGCGTATTCGCCGTCTCCGTGGACGACGTATTCGCGGTCGAATTCGTCGTCGTTCTCCAGTGGGTCGTATGCTTGAAATCCATCAGTATAGACGGTTAGCGACTCCTCCTCTCGGAGTACGAGGAGGAGTCGCACCGTCGATTCGTCGGCGGATTTCGCTGGGACAACGTATCGTTGCCCCGTTCCACGGTCAACGATGGTGAAGACGGGTGGCTTGTCTCCCTCATACGAGCCACGTCCGCGTGTGGACAGGCCACGCGAGCGCGACTCTTGGTCGCGATCGCGGCCTTTCTTCCCGGCAGAGACGTACAGTTCGTCGATTTCGACCGGTCCGACGAGGTTAAGTTGAGGCGCGTCGAGCGCTTCACTAATGACTAAGATAACTTTTGAAAGTAAAGGAACTTCTGACACCACTTTTTTGCGAAGCTGATGCGTTCTGTTATTTGGTCGAACGTATCTTCGACGAGATCTTTAAACTCATCTTCGTCTTCAACGATGATCGGACACATTGTCCACTTGAGATAATCCCAGACCTTCTCGATTGGATTCAGATGCGGTGAGCTCGATGGCAGAAAAATCAGATCGATCCCGAGTTGATGCGCACGCTTGCGCGTGTGCTTACACACATGGGACCCGTGCTTGTCCAAGACGAGCAGAATCCGCTTGCCGGGATTCTGCTCTCGGATCCCCTCTAAGACCTCGCAAATACGCTCTTTTTTCTCGGTTTCCTTGAACGTGATGAGACTTTCTCCGTTGAGTGCATAGAACCCAACAGCTGAATCTTCTGTCTTGACTAGCGGTCGCTCGATGTGCGGATCATCAACGTACCAAACCCGGCGTGAATTATCGTACGGCTGTGGTTTTGACGCATCAAAGAAGCCTAGGACGGTGCCGCCATCGGTACAGATATTGTCGTCAACGACCCAGCCGTCGTCATCTTCACCCTCGCGTTTGTTGTGTGATTTGTCGCCCTCCTCGAGCGCGTCGTCGACGCGCTCTTCGAGGATTTCGTCTGGATTCTCCGGTTGGTGGGGACGCTTTGGTCGTGGTTTCGCGTACGAGAGGCCAAGGTCCCGAAGGAACGTCCCGAGATAATTCGGACTGTACTCGACGGCGAATTCTTCCTGGAGAAGATGCTGAATTTCCTGTGATTTCCAAGGCTGATCTTCACGGAGCATCTCAACCAGTTCTTCTTGTTGGTCTTCGTCGAGTTTCGGGGGTCTGCCGCCCCCGAAACTCGGCATAAGTTCTTCGAAGCCACCCTCATTCCAGTCTTCTGCCCAGCGTGTCCCAGTGGCTGGCGATCGGCCTTCCCGATCGGCAGCCTCTGGAATCGTATCGCCTTGATAGAGGTTCTTGACGAAGCCAATCCGTCGAATATGATGCTTGTCTTCGGCTTCCCGCAGTATCTCGTCAATCTCTTCTTCAGGAAGGTGACGCTTGATCTCCGTTCGGCGTGGTCCCATTACTCGGGCATCACATTCCACTTGCAAAAGTATTCATACTCATTACAGAGCGCTCGACGCGCCGATGCATCGTCTTGTAGGTCACATCGATCTCTCGCTGAAGTTGACGAAGACTCGTGTTGAACCGCAGAAACGCGTAGATCGAGAACAATCACTTGCGGAGCGCAACCTTCGAGTGAGCGAAAATTGTGCCTGTCTTATCGTTGAACGGGCGGTCGCAATTCTTACAGAGGGAGCGTTGAAACGCCCCATAGCTGCCGTTCTTGACCGTCAGGTCAGAGCGGCAGCGAGGGCATTCGACGCCGTCACGCCAGCGAACCTGTTCCAACAGGTCCGCTGCGAGCGATTCCGAACTGAACACATTCAACGGAATCATTCGTGTCGGACACCGCTAGCCCGGTGTCCTTGCCCTCTTTGGTTCGAGAGCAGCAGCTGAACGGTATCAACAATCTCCTACAGAAGAGCGTACTGCAGGAAAACAGTCGAACGACGGTTCGTCGGAAGAGCGCCCCATCGTGCATCGAACGCTTGTTTTCGTCCACGTTCGTCGCCCCCATCTACGACTCGTCTGCCCGATTTACATCCACCGGGTCCTCGTCGGGTGTCGTCGCAGCGAGCATTCGAGTACCGACGTAACTCCCCATATAGTGGTAGGATACGAGGATGAACGAGTACAATATCAGGAAAAACAAGATATGTATCCCAAATATCGTCAGCACTAACAGGATCGTTGCGCTCGAGCCGGTAGTGGATACGAGGAATGATGCGAAAAAGGCCCACAGGAACGACCACAGGAAGGATATCGTAAAAAAACCTCCGACGAGGGAGAGATAGCCCGTAATGTACGTCTTCGATGTTACGAGCGACAGGATCGTTCTGGCAACGCCAGGGAGATTGACCACCGTATCGATTCGCCGTTCTTGAACGTACAGCAAGAAAACCCCGTAAGTGACGTACTGAACGGCCACGATGAGAACTGTTTCGAGCTGTTGATTCCCCTCCGTTGCTGCCCCCACGAGTCCGCCAACAGGGAGGCCGATCCCCGTGAGTAACAGCGCGAGAATCTGCATCGGAAATAAAAAGAAAATGAGAAGTATTATTGCCGGAGCGATACCTTCTCGGCCGAGGGCGATCACGTCCCCCATCTTTGGTAACGTCGGACTGAGTGATATTCCAGCGTCACAAACCCGGGCGAAGTAGCCCGCTAAGAAGACGAAAAACAACAGTCCAAGCCATCTGGCCGGTCCGATACCTAGCTCGTAGAATATTACGAACAAAAGGAAGAGAGCGCTCCCAGGTAACAGCACGCGCCACTTCTTCTCACTACCCCAGACGAAGCGCCACGATTTGCGTAACGAACTCAACGCTTCCCGGAACGCCTGAGACCAAGTCATCCCCCTTCCAAGTACCTGACGGTCAACGCTCGGGTCAGACACCGTCTCGAGTCCCTCGTGATACTTTTCGGCGTACGGCTGGAACGGCGCTCGCGACGATTTGAGTAGCCCGCCGAGGTATGCCGATCCAGCGCCGGTGTTGGACTGCGGCGCGTTGATAATCCCGCTCAAGGGATCCGTCTCGCCGTCGAAGTGACCCGTCAGCCTGCTCCAAGTGCTGGAACGCTTTTCGTAGTCATCGGTATCTCCGGTCGCGTTCGGGAAGGTATCCCCGATCGCATCAGGTCGAGTGTCTCCCGTCTGGAGCGCTTTTATGCCCGGATCCGCGGAAGACATAGTGGAGTCGTCAACGGGACCGTCGATACCCTCGGTCCGAACGGGTGACTGGGACGATTCCTCATCGGTTGGATCGTTTTGCGCTATCTGCGCGTCGAACTGATAGCTCTGCCGAATGAAATCGCCCATATTGTACGCTGGGACGTAGCAGACGCGGATTTTCGCAGGTTCGCTGGTGCTTCCGTTGCGAACATCCAGCTGTTCGCCCGGCGCTAGTTCGAGGCTCTCTCCCTCTTTGAGCGTTATCGGTGACCGTGTCAACGCTTCGCTGCTGCTAGCGCCGGTCGCCCCCCACTTCAGAACGTATCCCTCGAGGGAGCCGTAGATAACTTGGACGTACTGGCGCTGTAGCGGATTCTGTCGATCAAGTTCGAACAAACTCCCCGAGAAACTCGGCGAGATGACTAGCTCAAATTCGAGAGCATGCTCGTCTTCGGAACTGAACAAGAGACAGTTTCCAGTTCGTGGGTCGACCAGCAGTCTGTTAGTATCGGATATCGAGAAAGTATCCCCACTGGAGATACCGTTAAATCCCGGTCCGTCGGCTGATCCAGTCGTCTGTTCTCCGCCATCTACCTGCTCTTTTTCGGTCAATGTTCTTCCTCAATTTCTCTTCCCGTGATATTCCCGTCCCCATGCTAATTGTTATACTCTATTACTGCTATTGAAGGGGAGCTGAGAATATAAATTTGTATGAGTAATTATGTGTAATTAATTTTCCTGGATAGGTTTGTTGATCGATGATCCGCCGCTCTAAACTGCCCACTACTCTCCTCGATTAAAACAGTCGACGAAAGGCACTTCACCGTTTGAGCCGGTGCAACACCGCTTCAGCTCACTGTTCCGGATACGGAATCTCGAGTTCGTCAGCTTGTCGTCGTTCATATGCGGCCTGTGCGTCGGCTTCCACGTCGACGGCCAGCACATCCGCGTCCGATCCGTACTCACATTCGGCGGCGATCGCCACCGGCGCGGTACCGTCACACGGGTCGAGCACGCGGTTGCCCGGTCAGTATACGCACGAATCCAGCCGAGCGACGGCGTGAGCGGTTTCACCGATCCCCACCCAAGTCCTCGCGTTAGCGACGGCATGTACAGAACACGAGTTTGTACTGGAAACTACCTACGAATAGGGTACTACTTTATTTGGAGATTGATATCACTGTTGGGTATGTGTGTTGTGCTACAAGAGGTGGCCAAAAAGTGGACAGGCTATTTTGTCTTACGATCATTTTCACTTGAAAATAGTTTATCTACTTACAAGTGGTATATCATACCATGGACCGCCGTGAGTATCTTTTAACGACTGGCAGTATCGCAATCGGACTTCTCAGCGGGTGCCTAGGGGCTGATAGCACTCAAGCCGGCCCTGGAGGCCAATCTGATGCTACTCAATGGTATGGAGAATACACAGGAACCGCCCAAGTGACTACACTCAATATCAGTTACTCTGGAGAGCAAGTGAATACATACTCGCAATATGGCTCCTATCAAACGTCTGTAGTAGCCACCATTGCAGAGCCTGGCACCACGGAAGTCAACAAAGAGAACAACCCCGTCCATTTAGCTGTG
Organism: Natrinema soli; assembly: GCF_028618695.1. The sequence continues at coordinate 9,711 of NZ_JAQIVI010000407.1, forward strand.
GGTCCAGACCCGAATTCGGTGCAGGGAGCAGCTGGAGAATTCCACCTTATATCAGCAGGAAGGATTAGTACTGAAGACCATCCAGAACTGTCTGTACTCCAACCATGGAATCTGCAGTTACAAGAAAACGCGCTTACAGGGGTTATTAACCACGAACTCCCCTCTGGGCACAATTTCTTCTATGAAAAAAGCCCTGGTGTGGATACAACCGTAACAGAAGTAGATCTCCCTCCAGTGACATGGGAATACATGGCTGGGACAACCCTAACAGCCCAGTTGAACCAAGGTAGTCTTCAAATGGAGGTTACACCACCAGCAGAGGGAGCAGCAATCGGCCTGGACGACCAGAAGGCCCTCGCAATTCACATCGCCTGCGAACTTTCACGACAATAACTGCATTAGTGGACGATCCAGTAAATCCGTACCCAGTTACGATCTTCACCGAAGATAGGCTTGCGCAGCGGTATCAAAGCAAGTCACAGGTGATCCTGCGAACGAGCCGTCGAGCGTAATCGACGGCTCGTATCGCTCGTCGCTGTTAACGATACAGTCGAACTGGTCTTCAAAACACTGGAGACAGAGACAACGGCACTGTTCGAACACCTCGATCTGTCGTTCCTCACTGATTATCTCGTGTTCGCCCCCGATCCGAGGGGGCGAACACGAGTTCACGAGCCTATAGAACTCCTGAAAGGTGTCCTTCACTGCTTCTACAACAATATCTACGGCCCTCGTCCGATGGCGCGGGAACTGCACAACGAGGATGTCTGGCGACAGTGTGGCTTTGAGCATCCGCCGTCCCGGCGGACACTCTCACGGTTCATCGCTGACTTCGAACTCGTCGCCGAAGACGTCTTCATCGAATTAGTCCACGAGCTTGCCGAGCAGGTGCCGCTCGGCAAGCTCTTCTGCATCGATGGGACAGATATCCCAGTTGATCACCGTGACGAAGACGCCGACTGGAACTACGATCACACAGAAGACGACTACTATTACGGCTACGGCTGCTGTGTCGTCACCGCAGCAAATAATATTCCGGTCGCAGCAGCGTTCACCCCGGCGAAGAAAGTCGATGAGGAGACGGCGATGCGCGTCACGCGTGACGCGCTCGCCGTCGATACTCCACGCTGGTTCCTCGGTGATTCAGAGTTCGATATGCTGGAGTGGTACGACTGGCTGCTGGAGCAGTCAGTCGTGCCGATATCGCCGTACAACCCCCGGAATACAGACGATCCGCCAAACATAGAGTATCGCGTTGAAGAGCGAATCAAAGACCACAGCGACACGGTCCGTCTCTGGCAGCGCCAACTCAACGAGACGTATACAGAACGCTCACGGGTTGAAACAGCGATTGGCGTCTGCAAGGATCTCGGCCTCGGGGCCCCGCGGGTCCGAAGCCGAGCACGTGTCAAATCACACGTCTTCATCGCTCTCTGCCTTCGATTAGCTGTCGCCCTCGCTAATTACCACCGAGGAAACGATGTCACCAGCCCAACCATCACGCTATGAGAACAGTTCTGCACCACCGCCTAGAGATTCGCAATAGAACCCATCATCATTTCCAACGTAGAGTGCCCCTGATACCGGACTGTGTTGCTCCTTTGGTCGTACTCAATGGCACCGACATCTGCCAGTTGAGGGAGGGTCAAGTGGTGGAGTTGGAGAGTAACCTGTTCTTCTTCTCCAGTATCCTGTTCGATAATCTCTTCTGCAAGATCCTGAACTGAGGCTACGTCATCCGACACGTTTTGGAAGTAGTTTAGGACAATGCGTCGGTGGTGATTAGCGAGTATAGTCAGCAGCTCGTCCTTCTTCTCAGGGTGGAGTGAGTTCTGTTGTTCCATTATCGAAGTTCGCTTGTTACAGTGTGAGTTCTGTATGCGAACCACGTGGAAAACACGGGAATGGACGGCAGCACGCCGTCAACGAGATGTCCACTGCTTGTTAAGGCGGACGCACACCTGTATCGTCAAACGTGTGTCAGACATATAAGATCCGTCTTCACCCATATCATCACACTCTGGAACTACCACTGGTCACTTTCTCATCTCTACTGAGCGATGTGTGCTTAGCCTGTACTGAACGGTAACCACATGTGCGGACTGAGCGATTGGTAGAAGAAGAGTATGGTTAGCAGTAGTAGACCCAGAAGGAGTGTTCGTTCGAACATTCGAGTTCTGTGTATTCACCGAACGCGGCGATGTACGGACTAACTTTCAGTTCCACGTCCCTCTCTAGGACTGGTATGCTGCTGTTCTCTCCGCATTTCGGACACGCGACTTCCCGAGTTTCTTGTACTTGCATCAGCACTGATCACGTAGTATACACCACGAATGATGATGAACTACCCGCCTCTCTACTTGATAGGTTCGCGGCCACTATGTCATCTGTACTTATCGTTTGTCGGGTAGTCACAGAGAGAGGGTATGGAACTTTTCTCTGACACCCTGTTGATCGAATGTTACGCTAGGCCAGCGTCCTCGAAAGCCTCATTGACTACGTCGGCAGTTGGAGCTTTCAGGTGCGGCTCAATCGCTTGGAATAATACTCACGGACATAAATACGTAAAGACATCTGGAACTTTGATTCGGTTGAGTGCACAGAGAGCAG
>NZ_JAQIVI010000408.1 GCF_028618695.1 Natrinema soli
AGCGGGGCCTCGGCCCCCGCTCGCTCAAGGATGTCGTCGGCCGCGGGCTCGAGGGGACGGGATTCCCCGCCCGCAGCCCGGTCATCCCCGTCTGCGCCGTCCGCGTCCTCAGTCATCGCTCTCGTCGGGCAACACGTGCAATCCGGCGCGACTCTTCAGCACGGGCACGGTCTCGGCGTTCGGATCGAAGTAGTCCGGCCGCGCGACGGTCGTGGCCCGGAAGGTCTCGGGATCGAGCACCTGCACGGCGTTGTCGTCCTCGACGGTGACGACCGTCGCCTCGGTCGCGTCCTCGAGCGAACCGAGCTTGCGCGCGTCGGGCGAGTTCCCCTCCTCGTAGCTCGCCTCGTAACGCTCGCCGGTCGTCACGCGGACGCCCTTGAGGTTGCCGCGAGCGCTGCGGACGAGTACGGGACCGCCGTCGTCCTCGGCGAGGTCGATGACGTCGCCGGGCGTGTACGGCGGCAGGCGGACGGCGAAGGTGACCCGATAGACCTCGTTGCCGTCCTCGTCCTCCGTGACGAGGGTTTCGGCGTCGTTGACGGTGCCGCCGAACTCCTCGATCATCTTGTTCGAGATCTTCTTGCCGATCTTGTTGGTCGAGACCCTGATGTTCAGTCCGTCGTCGGTCTCGCTCGTCTCCGTGACGAAGGCGTTGCGGTCGCCCGTCGCCTCCATGTCGGCGACGATCGCGTTCGCGATCGCTTTCGCCCGTTCGATCTCCTCGGACGTCGGGGTGCGGCCCTCGGCGCGGATCTGGACGATGCTGGCGTAGTAGTCGCCGGCGATCCGCCCGCAGCGGGTACAGGTCTGGCGGGCGATTTTGACCGGGACGGTCACCTGTTCGTCCACCGGCGTTCCGCGCACCACGCCCGTGAAGTAACAGTGCATCCGGATCGTGTTCTGATCGACCTGTTCGGGGTCGATCTGCCAGGCGACGTCCTCGACGTCGACGTGGACGCCGAGCGCCTCGCTAACCTCCTCGATGGCGATGTCGGTGTAGTCGTCCGCGCCGACGTCGACCCACCGGTTCCCCCGATAGACCGCACCGCAGCGGGCGCAGACGCGAACGTCGATCCGGTCCGGCGCGTCCACGAAGTCGAAGTCCTCGAAGTAACACGAATCGCAGAGTTCGACCTCCGCGCCGGGCCGCAACGGGCTATTCGCGTCGCTCGCCGATCGCTCGGGCACCGCGTCCCCGCATCGGGGACAGAACGCACGCGACTCACTCATTGGCCCCGTTTGGGGGCTCACGGAGTTAAGGGACGCGTTCCGACATTTCGTTGCGGTCGCTCGAGGCGTTCCACATCGGTCCCTCACGGTCCCCGACCGGGTTCGTTCCCCGGCGTTCGGTACGGACTACTCTTCGTCAGTTCCGGTGCGCCTGTATGGCGCGTCGCGGGTGCGCCGGTACAGCGGGACAGCAGACCGTCCGGGTCGTTCTACTCGAAACGAAGGGGTTCCGAATCGAATCCGTCAGACGAACGTCAGACATCGTCTCAGTTCACTGTTGTCAGACGTGACCACGTCACGCGGTCTCCAGCCGAAACGAAGGGGTTCGACGGGCCGACCGCGTCGGTCGCTGATCGGTCAGCGAACGCGAAATGTATCGTTTCTATTTGACAGGTCCGGTGTCGGCTGTGGTATCACTATCGCGGCCGTTCTCGAGCGTCTCGTCAGGGCACTTATTTCTCCGGAGCCCCTCATTTCGAGTATGAACTGGCAGGCGGACTGGGGATTGCGGCTTCGAATGTTCGTGACGATGTTCCTGCTGTTCGCGCTGTACATCGTCTTCGCCGGAGCGATCGCTGCGTACATGGGCAGCTTCGTCGTCTTCGTCGTCCTGTTCGGTGGGATGTCGCTGGTCCAGTACTACTTCAGCGACACGCTCACTCTCCGGAGTATGGGCGCGAAGACGGTCTCGGCCGACGAGTATCCGCAGCTGCACGCCTCGATCGAACGGCTCTCCCAGCAGGCTGATCTCCCGAAACCGAAGGTGGCGGTCGTCGACTCGTCGGTCCCGAACGCCTTCGCGACCGGGCGAAACCAGAAAAACGCTGCAGTCTGCGTGACGACGGGAATCATGCGCACGCTCGATCAGGACGAGCTCGACGGCGTTCTGGCGCACGAACTCGCCCACGTCAAGAATCGCGACATGATGGTGATGACTATCGCCTCCTTCCTCTCGACGATCGCGTTTATGATCGTCCGCTGGGGCGCGTTCTTCGGCGGCGGCCACGGCCGCGGCCGGCAGGGCG
>NZ_JAQIVI010000409.1 GCF_028618695.1 Natrinema soli
TCGGCCGCACGGCCAGCCTCGGACTCGGCAGCGTCGACCGCGTCCGCGGTCGTGCCGTCGGAACCCGCAGAACGGTCGCGACTGTCGTCGGCCGGTTGTTCCGTCGCAGGCTGCCCTGCAGCGGACTGTCCCGTAGTGGGCTGCTCCGCAGTCGACTGTTCCGTCGCGGGCTGTCCCGCAGTCGGTTGTTCGTCGGTCGATTGCGCCTCGAGACCTGTCCCCTCGACGGCGTCGGGATTGCCGTGACAGCTGGGACAGAACGTGGTGCCCTCGTGCTGGAAAAGCGGGTCCCCGCAGGTGCCACAGTGGGCGTTGGTCATCGTCGCGCCCTTGAGCAGTAGGTCGCTCATCCGCTGGGTCGCCTCGCGCTCCGCTTTGTCCCGCTCGTACTTCTCTCGAAGCTTCTCGCGCTCGGCTTCCTTGTCGAAGTCGCTCATATCCGTCGAGACGTGTCCGAGCGTCGAAAAAGCTGCGACACCCGACAGTCAGTGCAGCGCGACGGGTCCGATCACCGCTCGACAGCGGCTTCGACGGCATCGACCGCCGCTTCCGGGGTTTCAGCGGTTTCGAGGTCGATCTCGAGCGGGGGGAGCTCGTGCGTCTCGAGACCGACGACGGGGCGATCGTAAATGCCGGCGAAGCCGATCTCCGAGAGCGTGCCGACGCCGCCGGCCAGTGCGATGACCGCGTCCCCGTTCAGCGGGACGAGGGCGTTTCTGGCGTGGCCGAGCCCGGTGGCGATCGGCACGTCGACGTACTCGTTGGCCCGGCTGC
>NZ_JAQIVI010000041.1 GCF_028618695.1 Natrinema soli
GCCGCCGTCGTCGCCGCCGAGAGTTCGCGGTTCTGGATCGAAAACGGTCCCGGCTCCTCGACGGTCACCGTGCCTGCAGATACGCCGCTGACCCCGACCTCGTAGGTCGCCGCCGCCCCGAACCGCCGCTCGAAGGTCACCGTCTGCTCGCCGTTCGCCGGGATCGACACGGTTCTGGTATCGACGACGATGCCGTCGACCGCCAGCTCGAGCGTGCGCTCGAGTGACCTATCGGATGGATTCCGAACCGTCGCCCGGACGGTAGCGGTCTCTCCGGCGGTGATCGTGGTATCGTCGATAGTGGCGCTCGAGACCTCGACTTGCGGACCCTCGACGGTCACCGACTCGGTGCCGACGCCCTCGATCCCGACATCGTACGTGCCGGGCCACTCCATGCGCCGTTCGAAGCTGACGGTCTCTTCCTCGCCCGACGAGAGGGCGATCGTTCGCCGATCGACGACGGTCCCATCGACCGTCAGCCGGGCCGTCTCGGTGCCCCATCCGTCCCCGTTGTTTCGGTAGGTCGCGTTGACAGTGACCGTCTCGCCCGCTTTCACGGCCGTCGGCGAAACGCTCAGGTTCGAGCCGTCGATATCGGACTCGGTTTCGTCCTCGTCCTCGTGCTGCGCGACGACCGTGAACGTCTTCGTCCCGCTGACCGCCTCGTGGGTGTCGACCGCGACGCCGATACTGGTCCTCGAGCCCGACGTCGGCGTGAGCGGGCGCGATTCACTGATCGTCGCGGTCGGATCGCCGCCTCGGTAGAAGGTGAGTCCGGGAACGTCGTTCTCGATCCAGAGGTGCTCGACGTCGTCGTTGGTAACGGTGATCGTAAAGACATCGTCTGCCCGGGTGATTGCGCGATCGTTGAGTTTCTCGAGGTTGAGTCTGAGTTCGCCACCGTCAATCGTGGCATATCGGGAGTCGGTCGGCTCCATGAAAACGCCATCAGCTTCACGATCTTCACCCAGCGTTACCGCGGCTGTCGGTACTACGAGCGCCACGAGAAAGCAAACTGCAGCGGCGGTGAGTAGTACTCTGTTGGACGGCATCTGAAAGCGCGGTATCACGTCGTTCGGGAGCTGGTCAAGATGCTATACTGAAAGTGAAGCCGGTCGACGGTCTGCCACACCGCGGATCTGACGGACGTGGACCGAAGTCCCAATCATGAGACTCGACTCCTCGAACTGAGAGAGAGAGAGAGAAGTCATCCTTCTGGAGAGGGTGTGCGGATCGTCGTTACGTACCGTCATCGTTCGCAACGATAGTGATAGTGTCGAGAAACGTACTGGAGTCGATGTTGCTCGGGTTGATATCAGGAACGTTGATCTTGAGCGTAATGTCTTCAGTGTTCGTCTGAGCGATGTTGACGCTGTTCGAACCATCGTTGCTGACGATCGCCTTATCACCCGAATCCATGAAGATGAACTCGATGGTACCCAGGTCATTAGTGCCATCCGTGACGGTGTTTTCGATCGCGGTTCCTTCGTTGACCGTGATGTTCGAAGCGGAACCGTCAGCAGTGATATGGAGATCGATTCCCCCGTCGCTCTCGTTGCCAGCGGTGAACAGCGGACCGATCGTCGTCGTCGCGTTCGCGTTGAGACCGTTCCCGCTGGACGGTCCGTTGGCGTCGAGATCTATCTGTAGTGTTCCATCCGTGTTATTGGCGTATCCGCTCGGTGACGGATCAAGTTGCAGGAACGCGCTACTGTCACCCTCAACACTCACGTTCACGGTCCGGTCTGCTTCCACGCTACTAAACGCGCCCGTTCCGAGCGCGGCTCCGCCGCCCGCGACAATCGTTCCCAGTCCAACTAACACATTACGTCGATTCATTCTCATTGGTATGATCTCCGTTCCACGTCCCAGCACCGACCTGCGACGGGTGCCAGAACGCAGTTCCTACTCGGTCCCAGGAACGTCACCCACTTTGTATTGAGTATCCAGAACACCCGAAAGACCGGCCATACGGCCGTTCAGGCCGATCTTGAACTGATACTCGGGGCCGCATATGGCCGCAAGCCCTCCCTGAAATGCCATCGATCAATCTGCGAGCGCCAGCGACTCGAGGGATCGGTGGTCGACTGACGATGGCTGCGTTTCCGAGCCACTGTCACATCAAAAGTCGGAGACGGAAACGACACACCACTGTACGACTACCAGAAGACATCGTCGATAATCGGGTACCGAGCGAGGACAGAAGACCCACTCAAGCGGTACTTGACAGTGTGCATGTTGGTCAGTATTTTCGAAATATCATGTATGCTTTTATGACCGGTGAGCTATTAAGCAAGTAATGGCCAACAAAGAAGGAGGAGACTGGAGAACTACCCGCGATTCGGAGACGCGGGCCGCCAGTCCAGTCATCGGCATTATTCTGCTGTTCGCGCTCGTGATGATGGGCGCGATGCTGGTGTTCGTCGCCGGCTCGGCGATGTTCGACGCGATTCAGTCGGAAGCCGACAGGGAGCAGGCACAGCAGTTCATGCTGGAAACCGACCATCGGCTCTCGACGGTCGCGGAAACGAAGACGGAACAGGTACTCCCCGACGGCGTGGGACCGGCTGACGTGACCGGCGACGGACGAATCGAGGTCGCCTGGTACGCCAACGGCTCGAGTAGCGACCCGTGGAGCGACCCGGGTTGTTCCGTTGCGGACAGTCTCGGAACGCTCGAGTACGAGCAGGCCGGCGGCACGATCGCCCATCAGGGCGGTGGCGTCTGGGAAACAACCAACGGTCAAACCCGCATCGTCTCCGAGCCGGATATCGGATACGACAACGACACGCTCAAACTGCAGATCCTCCAACTCGACAACGGTGATTTCGGCGGTTCCGAAGCGGTGGCTCGAGCTGACCATAGCAGAGCAACGAAACTTACTGAAGAAATCAAGCAAACTGCAGCTGGCTGTCCCAATGGTACTAACGTCGCATTCCGCATCACGAGTAGTTATCACGAAGGATGGTATCAGTATCTCCAGTCCGAATTTGACGGAAATGCGAGTGTGACCCATGATCCCGGTGCAGAAAATGTTACCGTGAGAATTGAGAATGTTAGAGAACCATTTGACCCTGCGATGTTCATTGTAGCTAAAGATTACGGACTTCAAGGACCCGGTGGTAAACCATTAAATCATGAACAACGACTCGCCCGGTCTCTTACCGGTAAGAGTGGCAATAATGGTAATAGTGCTAACAACGGGAAAGGTGGCGGGAACGCTGGGACAAATGCAGTCTTTAGCATTAAAACGACAATCGAGAACACTGGTGAGCGAAAGGACAGTCAGAATATCAGTGTGTCAATTTGGGATGAGGAACTGAATGCGAAAATTCTAGAAAAAGAGCACAGAAACCTCACTATTGACGATAGGGATACTAAAACGATCGGACATCCAGAGCTTAAATTTGAACTCAACTCAACTGAGATGGAGAAATTTTCTCATGGTGAAACCTATAAATACTTGATTGAAACTGAAGACGATGTGATTGATACGCCTGGAGCGTTCTATGTCGGGACAGCTAATCCGTATTTTGAAGTGTCGAACGTGGACCATAAGGTCAAAGAGAACGTGACCATCACAGCAGAGGTACAGAATATCGGTATCGAGAATACGAGTGACCAATCGGTCGATCTTGAACTCGAGTATCTCGATGATGAGACGCCTGATGCATATGAAAACATCGAAGCAAGCATTGTTAATGGAACATACGGTGCAACGACGACAGTCAAATGGACGATCAACTCGAGCCGAATGCTCTACGGCAATCACAGCTATCGAATCGATACTGGCGATGAGAGAAGTGATTTGAGGACGTTCACAATCACAACAGGTGTCGATCCCGGTGAGACGGAACTCCACCTTGATCCTGGAAACCAAGTCAACGTTTCCGTTCTTGGAACCGAGGTTTCGGCTGAAGGGCCAACTGGCGAGGCACGTGTTGAGCTCACCGGCGGTGATAAAAAAGAGGGTAAGTGGCAAAGAGACGAAAATGGTAAGTGGGATGTCGACTTAGGGAGACGGACTGATAATGGAGGGTGGGAATATAATGGCGATTACGAACCCCAGTGGGTTGAGAGCGGCGGTCGAGAACTGAGACTTGAGGAAAGTGAATACGGAGATTGGACCTGGAATGGACCGGGAGAATGGAAAGAATATGATGTCTATCAGAAACAATGGGCTCCGGTAACTACAGAAATTATTACACAGACTGTCAATGAGGAGGGGGTTCCGACTGGTGACCGAAATACGCTTCAGCCCGATAACTGGGGAAGCAGCGGTTATGGACAATCAAGATCTCCCGAAGCTCAAAATCTCAACACACACGATACGAGAGATAAGATTTGGAGATATAACTTCACAACTCAGGAAAGAGTAAGTCTAACTCTGAGTTCGACGTTGCACTCCTGTGGGGATTACGATAAGAAGAATACTGATATGTACTCTGACGGTGAGACGTACGATTACCACGATACGTGGTCAGAATACGACGGTAACGGTTATTGGGACCACTACGATTGTATGGACATCAGTGGCGAGTCACTGAACGTGGATGCAACGACCGGCTCGAACAACGCAAACGTCCGTGTTAGAGATAGCGAGAACAATACGGTTCCAGAACTCCGAGCCGGCCATCAACGCCAACAGAGCGCCGATGAAGTGCTCGAGCACGGTGACCGTGACTTGTTCGGTGGTGAATTCGAGAACGGAACAGGATATCTCGACCTGAAAGAAGATCAGGAATTCGTCTTCTTGTTTGAATTGACTGACGAAGCACCGGGTTCGATGGATCCAGACGACTACTGGGACCAAGCTAAAGAAACCAATACACCTGGAGATCCAAATTTCAATGACGTGATCGTTCTCGTGGAAGTCGATAAAATACCAACTGCGGATATCGCAGCTCCTGCCCCTGTCAACGAGAAGGGAGATCAAGTCGATGTTGGTGAAGGGAAATCGGATAATAGCACCGGTGACAAAACCAGTTCCCACGATGACCCAGGTATCGAGGTCAATACTGACCATATAGTGGTTGGGTGATTGAATTGGGGCCAGCATCAGCATGAGACTATCAGCCACAACATAAAATCGCTGTGCAACGGGGATCGACGACCATGAACCCAGCGCTACCGATCAAGAGTTATGATATCGTAATGTTGCAACAAGCGTTATGTATCAGTAGACCTGTTATTCCATTGATTAGGGGGATGGCGATCAGCGAAAGCCAACCGAAGACAGCTGGGTCAACAGATCAGGACGAACAGTCTCGAGAGGGCGAGATTTTCGACCTGCTGAGCAACCAGCGTCGCCGATACACCATCCACTACTGCAAGCGCGAGGGCGAGGCCGTTACGCTCGGCGATCTCGCCGAACACGTCGCCGCCTGGGAACTCGACAAAGAGGTCGAAGCGATCACGTCGGCTGAGCGAAAGCGTGTCTACACCTCGCTTCAACAAACACATCTGCCCACGCTCGAGCGAGCAGATATGATCGAGTTCGACGACCGAACGATTGAACTCACTGACGAGGCAGCCGAACTGGATGTTTACCTCGACATCGTCCCCGGCGATTCGGTCCCGTGGGGTGTCTACTATCTGGGGCTGACCGCCGTCGGCTTGATCGTGATGGGGGGGGTTGTGGTTCGAGGTGGTGCCTACTGACACGGTACCGGAACTCGGGTGGGCGACACTCGTATTCGCGCTGTTCGGGGTTTCGGCGGTCGTCCACGTAGTTCAGAATCGGCGAATGCGACTCGGCGAAATGCAGAGGCCACCGTAACGATGAAACGAATGCACGGAACTGTCAGGAGCCGGTCTGCTGAGGCCGGGGGGGCGGCGACTGTCGTCGTGCCAACGATCGTCAACGGGACGCTATCGGACAGTGCGACTATCGGCTCGGGCACAACGCACGGAGGGTACTGTGGTTGATAAGTCTGGGCTGACGCGACGGGCAGCTCTCGGGCTGATCGCCAGCGGCGGAGTCGTTGCTGGGGTAGGAAACCTCCAGACCTTCGGATTCTCGGGGCTGACTGCGTCCCGAGGAACAAATGTGGACGTGGTCGATGATCAGGATGCGCTCGTCGGTCTCTTGGTGAACGACACCGTCAAGAAGAACAGCCGGGAGCTACTGGTTGAGGTCACGAACAACGTCACAGACAGTATGAGTGTGGCGATCGAACTCGAGGACAACACGCAGGGGACGCTGTACGGCCCAGATGGTAATTCCGGAAATACGGTCACGTTCTCGTTGGCCGCTGCCACCGCCGGCTCAACCGATTCGGCCGCTGTCGACATCGAGGCTAGCGTCAACGGCACTATGATCCCAGTTTCAATCACGGCTACCACGGTAGATTCGAAGTTTTCGTTCCAAGCGATCCGAGAAACAGAGGCCGTGGCAGGTAATACGTCGGGCGCAGTCGAGATCAAGAAGGTGAAGAAATTCGAAGCGAACAACGACAGCTGGGGCATCCAGCAGGTCGAGGTCACTGCCAACGACTTCGAACTTGACCGTGTGGAGTACAAGATCACCACGGAAACCGACGGAGTTGTTGGAACCCGCATCGACGACGTAAGCGGAAATTCATACGATCGAAAAGGAACCGGGAACAATCCTGCCGTCGTGATCGAACCGGACGATAGCAACCACCCCACTTCTAGTACCGATTATACGTTAACGGTCACTGCCTACGATAATGAGGATAACTTCGACGTCGCGACCAGAACCGACGCAGCCTGAAGACACTGGTTCGCGCGCTGTCTGAACTCGGATCAAGGGCGGACTCAGGGTACGAGTCGTCCCTCAGCCCGGGAATGCATAACGCCGCTCCAATACTGTTGTCTTACCGCTACTTCCCGCTATCGAGCCCGCCGTTTGTCGCTCGATGAGTGCGACCGGTGCAGTGAGAAGTAACCAGTACCCGCCATATTTGCGATCTGCCATGGAGGAGGCATACTAGCGGGGCCAACCCGAACGCCTTTTCAGCCCCGCCCGCGGACATCTATCCATGTCGACCGAATCGATTAGTGACCGGCGCGAGCACATTCGCTCGGTCAGCGTAACCGCCCTGTCCGCGCTGCTGGGCGTCGGTGCGGCGCTTGCCTCCGCGAACTGGGTCGGGCTCTCCCAGACCGCGGCCCAGAACACGCAGGCGCTCGCGTTCGTTCTGGGGGCGATCCTCGTCCAGTACATCCTCATCAACGTCTCGGGGATCTACGGCGAGGACGAGTTCGGGGCGAAACACTACCTGTTCATCGCGTTCATGACCTTCTCGCTGTGGTTCGTGACGTGGGGCATTCTGCTGACCGCGGAGTTCTCGGGGTAACCATGGCGGATGACAGCATCGCCGTCGTAGACTTAGACCGGTGTCAGCCCGATCGGTGCAGCTACGAGTGCAAGAACTACTGTCCGCCGAATCGAACCGGGAAGGAGTGCATCACCCTCCGCGGCGAGGAGGCCGCCGAGGGCCAGCCCGAACAGATCCACATCTCCGAGGAGATCTGTCTGGGCGAGACCTGCGGGATCTGCGTCGAGAAGTGTCCCTTCGACGCGATCGAGATCATCAACCTCCCGCAGGAACTCCAAGACGAGCCCGTCCACCGCTACGGCGAGAACGCCTTCTCGCTCTACGGCCTCCCCGCACCGCAGGAGGGCCAGGTCACTGGGATCCTCGGTCCGAACGGGATCGGGAAGACGACCGCCGTCCGTATTCTGGCCGGCGAACTCGAGCCCAATCTCGGCAGGCACGAGGAGGAACCGGGCTGGGACGAGGTGCTCGAGGCCTACCGCGGGACCGAACTGCAGGACTACATCGCGGACGTGCGCGACGGCGACATCACGATCGCGCGAAAGCCCCAGTACGTCGATCAGATCCCGAACAGTTTCGACGGGAACACCCGACAGTTGCTCGAGCGGACCGACGAGCGCGGTGCGCTCGACGCACTGGTCGAGCGGCTCTCGATCGGGCCGGTCATGGAGCAGTCGATCGACGACCTCTCCGGTGGCGAGCTCCAGCGGGTCGCCATCGCGGCCACGCTCGCCCGCGATACGGACTTCTACTTCCTCGACGAGGTCACGCCGTATCTGGACATCGGCCAGCGCGTGACGGCGGCGCGGCTGATCCGCGAACTCGCCGAGGAGGAAGGCAAATCGGTACTCGTCGTCGAGCACGACCTCGCGATCCTCGACCTGCTCGCGGACACGCTCCACGTCGCCTACGGTGAGCCGGGTGCGTACGGCGTCATCACCTCGCCGAAATCGGTCCGCAACGGAATCAACGAGTACCTCTCGGGTTACCTCGACAACGAGAACATGCGGATCCGGCCGGATCCGATCGAGTTCGAGGAGCACGCGCCCCGAACCGAAACCTACGGCGACACGCTCGTGGAGTACCCCGACCTCACCAAGAGCTACGGCGAGGGCGAGTTCTCCCTCGAGGTCGAGGGCGGCGCGATTCGCGAGAACGAAGTGCTAGGAGTCGTCGGTCCGAACGGGATCGGGAAGTCGACGTTCGCGAAGTTGCTCACCGGGAACCTCACGCCCGATGGCGGCGACACCGACCTCGATCTCGATATCTCCTACAAACCCCAGTACGTCACGATCGACCAGCACATGCGGGTCGACGCGTTCCTCTCGTCGATTACGGACCAGTTCGGCTCCTCGTACTGGAACACCGAGATCGCCCAGCCGCTCCAGTTAGAGCGGATCATGGAGCAGAACCTGTCGGATCTCTCCGGCGGCGAGCGCCAGCGGGTCGCCATCGCGGCCTGCCTCTCCGATTCGGCGGACCTCTACCTGCTCGACGAACCCTCCGCGCACCTCGACGTCGAACAGCGGGTTCAGGCCTCCAAGGCGATTCGGCGCTACGCCGAACAGCAGGACGCCACCGTGATGGTCATCGACCACGACATCTACATGATGGATCTGCTCGCGGATCGGCTGATGGTCTTCGACGGCGAACCCGCCGTTCAGGGCCACGCCGGCCGACCCCAGCCGATGCGCGACGGCATGAACGAGTTCCTCGCAAACCTCGAGGTGACCTTCCGCCGGGACGAGCGCACCTCCCGGCCGCGAATCAACAAGCCCGAGTCGCAGTTAGATCGCCAGCAGAAAAGCGAGGGCGAGTACTACTACGCGCCCTGATCGGCCGCGCCGTCGCCGCTGGGAGCCCACTCTTCGAGGAACGTCGCTGGATCAACGATTTCGATGTCTTCGTAGCGCTCGAGACGTAACAGGTGATCGTCACCGCTTACGAGAACGTCGGCGTTCCCGGCGGTAGCGGCTTCGAGAAATTGGTCATCGTCGGAATCGTCTGAGACGCTGAGGTCGATGTCAGGAGTGATGACCGTCGAGGCGTGGAAAACGAGATGGTAGAACGCAATACGTTCGCTCTCGGTGAACGGAAGATGATCGTACGCCAGGACGCGCCACAGTTCAGTAACTGTGGCCGGTGAAACAATCATCTCGATGTCTCCGCGGAGGCCATAGAGAAGACACCGTTCCGGGTTCTCGTTCCAGCCGAGAGCGGAGACGAAAACATTCGTGTCGAAAACTACTGTGATCTCGCCCATTCGATAGCGTCCTCCACGACATCATCGGCAGTATCCTCCTCATGTACTCGGTTCTGAATTCGAGCGCTCAAACGTTCGTATCGCTCGAGCGGGCCAATATCCGTGTCGACGGAAGTCTCCGTCCGGACCCCTGTGTCAGCGGTAGTCTTTGAACTCGCCTCTTCCACCTTCCGAAACGCTTGGAGTAATTCGAGCAAGTCCGCGAGCGCGTCGACTTTCGAGTCACCTTCACCGAACGCGCCGGTTTCCGCGTCCACGGCTGTATACCGACCGTCGTCGCTCCGGGTGACCGTTACCGTGGTTTCAGCACTCATCTCGAACTTGAATTCGTCGTTCTGCCATATAAGGATGCGGCTCGTTCGAAAACGGAAGCAGTAGAATGGTCAGCTGATCAGCCGCTGACAGCTCCCACAGAGGTTCTCCTCTTTAATGTCGACCTCGCGGACGGTCGGCGAGAAGTTCATGACACAGCGGTTGTTGTCGCAGTGCTCGAGGCCGTAGGTGTGGCCGATCTCGTGGACGATCTCCTTGCGAACGCGATCCTCGAAGATGTCGGCGGCGCTCTGGTTCGAGAAGCCGCCGTCACTTGAGGTCTGCAGCCGATAGGTGGAGACGACGCTCCCGCTGCCGTCGAGGTAGGCCAGTCCGAAGACGTAGTTGCGCCGTCGGTAGAAGAGGTCGTGAGGGGTGATCGCGATGTTTTTCGTGCCGCGGCCGACCCGCTCGGCGAGCTGAATGAACGTCTCGGCGGAGTACTGGTTTCGATCGGAGTCGTAGGCTCCGTTGGGGACCGACTGCGAGTCGTTAACCGTCACGTCGCAGTCGTAGACCGACCGCAACGCGGTGGAGGCCGCCCGCTTGACCTCGGCGGGCACGTTGCCGACCGGCACGATATCGACGAGCATAGCAAGTGCTATGGCCGCGGGTGGCATAAACGTCCCGCCGTGGCCCACTCTCGCCGGAATCTCGAGACGATGAACGATCACCTCGCGCGCTACGAGCGTGCCGTCGAGATCGGGATCGGCCGCCGGACCGACCCCGCTCGCGCGCTCGCGGAACGAGGGGTATCGGTCACCGCGACCGATATCGACGATCGAGACGTGCCGGAGGGTGTGCAGTTCGTCCGCGACGACATCGTCGACCCCGACCCGGCGGTCTATACGGGCGCAGACGTGGTGTACGCGCGCAACCTGCCGCCGGAACTCCACCGACCGGCGCTCGAGGTGGCTCGGAACGTCGACGCCGAGTTCTGCTTTACGACACTGGGCGGTGACCAGCCCGCAGTGCCGGTCGAACGGAAGACGATCGCGGCGGGGACGCTGTACATCGCTCGAGCGCTGCCGGAGTAGCTGTGATGGACCGGCACGACTGAACGGACCGGCACGACCGTAACTGACCAGCACGAATGAATTATCCCGGCGCGGTACATTTCTGCGATCGTGAACGCCGAGTACGTCACTTACGCGCTCGTAACCGTAATCGCCGTTGCGGTACTGACGGCAGTAGTCGTCGGTATCGTCTCCCTCGTTCGGTTCCTGTTCCGACTCTTTACGGTTCCGGGCGTCGTCGTCCACGAGTTCGCCCACAAACAGGCCTGCGATCTCGTCGGGGTCCCCGTCCTCGAGGTCGCGTACTTCCGCTTTGGCGATCCACCGGGGTACGTCCAGCACGTCACGCCCGAGCGGTATCGGGCGTCGTTCGTCGTCAGCGTCGCGCCGTTTCTCGTCAACACGGTGGTCGCGTTCGCTGCGTTCCTGGGTCTCGCAGCGCTCGTCGCGACGATCGGTGATCTCCGGACCGTCTCGAACGGGACGATCGCCGCCGCAATCGTCCTCGGCTGGCTGGGACTCTCGATCGGAATGCACGCGTTTCCGAGCACGGGGGACGCGAACGTCCTCTGGAATCGGTCGCGCGCCGAGTGGCGGGGGTCGCCGAGGGTGTTACTCGGTATTCCGATCGTCGTCGTGATCTACATCGCGAACCTGCTCTTGTGGCTCTGGGCGAACGTGCTCTACGCGATCGGCCTGTTCGTTCTGGCGGCGTGGGCCGTGGGGCTCGGCCCGCTCTGAAATCGGGCTCTTTTATCCCCGTCGGCCCGTTCGGACGGCTATGAACGCAGATGCCGTCGTCCTCGATATCGACGGGGTACTCGTCGACGTGGCCGACTCCTATCGACGGGCGATCGTCGAATCCGTCGACGCGGTCTACGACCGGACGATCCGCAAGGACGACATTCAGCTGTTCAAGGACGCGGGCGGGTTCAACAACGACTGGGAGCTGACGGACGCCGCCGCGCTCTACATCCTCGCGACCGAGGAAGGTTATCGCGAGTCACTCGAGGAATACACCGACGGGATCGCCGCCGCGGGCGGCGGCCTTGAGGCGGCCGAGACCGTCGTCCGCGAGGCGATCGGCTCGCGGGCGACCCAGCGCGTCACGGACCGCCTGAACCGCGAGCGACTTCGGGACGTCTTCCAGCAACTGTACCTCGGCGACGAGCTCTATCGCGGGCTCGAGGGCGGCGAGCCGGATCTCGAGCGCGAGACGGACGGGTTCATCCACGACGAGCCGGTGTTGCTCGAAGCCGACGCGAGAGATCGGCTGCTCGAGGGGGACGACGTCGGCGTCCTGACCGGTCGGCCGGAAGCCGAAGCCGAGATCGCGCTCGGTCGGGTGGGGCTCGACGACGCGATTCCGGTCGAGCACCGCTTTACGATGGACGACTGGGAAGAAGGAAAGCCGCACCCGCGGGCGTTGACGACGCTCGCGGGACGATTCGACGCCGAGTCGGTCGTCTTCATCGGCGACACGCTGGACGATATCCGGACGGCGGTCAACGCCGGTGACGCCGATTCGACCCGGAACTACCACGGCATCGGCGTGCTGACCGGCGGGTTGACGGGCGAGGAGGGGCGGCGGAAGTACGAGCGCGAAGGCGCGGCGGCGGTCCTCGAGTCGATCAACGCGCTACCGGACCTGCTCGAGTTGTAGCGGCCCCGAACGGTCTGTTTTGGCCGTCTAGGGGGATTGTTCGCCGGGGAGACGGACGAAGGTCAGCCAGAAATTTTCGAACGAGCGGCCGAGATCGATGAATTCGTCCGGTTCGACCGGTTTCTGGACGTACGCGTTCGCGTGGAGGTCGTACGAACGGGCGATGTCCTCTTCCGACGCCGAACTCGTCAGCACGATCACGGGGATCGACCGGAGCGACCGTTCGGACTTGAGTTCGGAGAGGACATCGGCGCCGTCGACGTCGGGGAGCTGCACGTCCAGCAGGATCATGTCCGGCCGCGGACTGGCGGCGTGGTCGTTGCGCTGGTGGACGAAATCGAGCGCCGCTTCGCCGTCGGTGACCGTGTGAATGTCGCTCGCGATGTTCGCGTCCTCGAACGACTCGGAGAACAGACGCGCGTCACCGGGGTTGGGTTCGACCAGCAGAATGGTGAGCGCATCCTCGATCGGTGGAGACATACACCTGTTTGGAGAGAGTCGGAAAAGAAGTATACGGTTATCGAAGCTAAATGTCCTCGTTCGTACACGGTTATCGGCAGACGACGGTGTCGCGATCGAACGAATCGGTCGGACCGATCACGCGACCGGCTCGTCCAGTCGGTGGCACGAATCGAATCGATCGTCGATCAGGTAGACGGTCTCGTCGCGAACGGTCACGGCGACGGAGTCGAGCGTCGCACCGCGACACGGCCCCGCCGTACAGACGCCATCACCGCACTCGAAGCGCGCGCCGTGTTCGTGACACACCAGTTGATCGTCGCGGACGATCGCGCCGGGGCCGGGATCGAGTCGAACCGTCGGTCTGTGCGGACACGAGTTCCGCCACGCGGACACCTCGTCGCCCGTTCGTCGGAGGATCAGTTCGATTCCCCGATTTCCGGTCCGGGCCTCGCACCGAAGCGTTCCGTTCGTCGGCACGGCCGCGAGCGGAGCGATACGCCGGGGATCGTCGCTCGCCGTCACCGGTCGACCGGGAACGCTCTCGTCGGTCTCATCAATCTCGTCGGCTTCGTCGGTCTCAGCGGTCTCAGCGGTCTCATCGCCGCTCGAGTCCCCCTCGCTTCCTCCGTCGACGCTGAATCGAAACGTCGCGTCGTCGGTCGACACGTCGCCCTCGTCGTCGTAGACGCGAACGGAGGCGGATTCGTCGCGTCCCTCGAGCGTTACTCGGACGGGATCGGTCATACCCCCTATTTTCGGCCAACCTAAAAATACGTTCCGGACGGAGTTGCCGCTTCCGAGATCGCGATCGAGCGGTCGAATTCGGCCTTCGAGAACACGCGATATTCCTTTAGGGACGACGGGTGAACGAGACGTATGGACAACGAAGTCACCGTCGACGTCGAGGTCGAAGTCGAAGTGGACTCAAACGAACTCGAGATCGAGGTCGGCGACGAACGAGAATTCGAGGGCGAACTCGAGGCGAACGGGTTGACGATCGAAGTCGAAGCGGAGATCGAGGTCGAAGGCGAGGATGAAACGGACGAGGAATCGACCAGCGGCGGCGATGAGGAGGAGGCGGAAGCCGGGGAAGCGGAAGACGAGGAGGAAGCGCAAGCCGAGGAAACTGAAGAAGACTGATCGGCCCCGGGACGCTCGCTGAGACGCGGCCTCCACTCCCTCGTGGTCGTGCGTCTTCGTGTTTTACGCGCCCTCGAGGACGTGCGAATTCGGGGTTCGCGCATGTCGAAAAACGCTATGTGCTGGCCCCGGTACGCCACCGCATGAGCTGGACGGTGATGCCGACATACGACGAGTACGAAACGGCTCGCGAGGAATTTTCGTGGGATCTCCCCGACGAGTACAACCCCGCCGTCGACTTCCTCCGGAAACACGAGGATACGAGCCGAACGGCGTTACGGTACGAGGACCCCGAGGACGGCCTCGAGACCTACTCCTTCGACGACCTCGACGATCTGTCGGATCGACTCGCCGCCGCGCTCGCCGACCTCGGCGTCGGGGCCGGCGATCGGGTGGGCGTCGTGGTCCCGCAGAAACCCCAGAACCCGCTCACCCACCTCGCGAACTGGAAACTCGGCGCGGTCTCGGTGCCGCTGACCGTCCTCTTCGGTCGCGACGCCGTGCGGTATCGACTCGCGGACAGCGAGGCGAAAGCGGTCGTCGTCGATCCGAGCGTCCGCGAAACGGTCGACGAGATCCGCGACGAGTGTCCCGACCTCGAGCACGTGATTGAACTCGGCGACGGCGATTCGGTGCGGGGCGAGGCACACGCCTTCGACGAACTGCTCGCGGCTCACGACCCCGGAATCGACGTCTACGATTCCACCCCGGCGACGCCGACGGCGATCATGTATACCAGCGGTTCGACCGGCCCGC
>NZ_JAQIVI010000410.1 GCF_028618695.1 Natrinema soli
GGGGCCAGTTCCTCGCTCCCGTCGTCCCCGGCGGCCTCGGTATCGACGAGATCGACGCGCTGCTCGGCGTCGTCCTCGTCGATCACGTCGAAGAGGACCACCTTCCCCGCGTCGTGTGCGCCGGCGATCGACGCGGCGAAGCGGGCGACCGTCTCCCCGCCGTCAGCCATCGGAACGAGGACGTGATCGTCGCCGCCGGTCGTCCCGTAGAGGTACTGCGCGCGCTGCTCGTAGAAGCGACTCCGCCAGAGGACGAACGCACTCGCGACGAACGAACTCGAGACGACGATGCCCAGCACGTAGGCGAACTGCGCGTTCCCGGTCACGAGCACGAGCAGCGCGGTCGAAAACGCCGTCGGTTCCTCCAGATCAAGCCCCCACGTGCAGCACCCGGTGAAGAAGATGGCGAGGGCGGCTCCGGCCGCGCTGACGCCACCGC
Organism: Natrinema soli; assembly: GCF_028618695.1. Next base: position 440 of record NZ_JAQIVI010000410.1, read on the forward strand.
CGTTCAGTCCGACCGCGGCCGTGAGCTCGAGCGCGAGCCAGCCACAGAGCGCGCCGACGGTCATGCCGCCGACGAACCTCCACGGCGTGGCGTGCTTCCCCTCGGGATCGGCGAAGAGCGTGTACGTGCCAGACGCCAGCGGCGGAAACAGCAGGAAGGAGATCACCGCCGTCATGTTCGTCAGCCACGTCACCGCCGCGATCAACAGCGGGACGAACACCAGTACCGAGAGATGGAGGAGGTTCCCGGTGTGCTCGAGCCACCGGACGAAGGAATCGAGTTCGCGTCGCTCCAGCCGTCGCAGTCGACTCGCGAGCGCGTGCAGTCGCGCTCGCACCCCCTCGAGCATAGGAATCCGTTGCTCGCGGATCGACCAAAACTGTTCGGCTTCGCTCGAAATCGACGCGCCGGTCGGCTGTCCCTGATCTCTCCTCTCGAAGACGTGATCGGACGGTTCAACGGCTGTCCGCGGCCGATTTCTGCCGAGTCAGCTGGTGCGTACTACCCCTGTAACGGCATGTCACCTTTCTCGAGAAAAAATTAACTCGTATCATCACACACAGTGTGGTATGGTGGCCGATGAAGAGGAGAACCAGCGGGCAGTCGCAATGTGCGAGAATTGTGAGACTGCACATGCAGTCCGTCTCGGCCCTGACGGCGAAATACGGCCGATTGGGAGCGGACGAGGTCCCGCTTGTTCCTGCGAAGATGGTGATCTTCGACTCATGAGCAACGATGCATCCGTTCTCGAAGACGTGGACGGGTAGAAGTCGCAGTTGACACGGTGAGACGGCTACCTGAGGAACGATCGCTGTGTGACTGTTCTCTACTGTACGATTCCGTGGATAGCCTCGTACTCGTCTGCGAACCATCGCTGCCGTCTCCCCGTCGCCGCTACTCCGGTGCGCCCTCGAGAATCTCGACCCCGCTCGAGGCTCCGATGCGTTCGGCACCGGCCTCGAGCATCGCCACGGCCTGGTCGTAGCTGCCGACGCCGCCGCTGGCCTTGACGGGGAGGTACTCGCTCATGAGTTCGACGTCGGGAATCGTGGCACCGGCGCTCACGGCTTCGCCGTTCGCACGTTGCTTCTCCGAAGCACCGCTCGCAAACCCGGTCGAAGTCTTCACCATCGCCGCGTCGGCCGCTCGGGCGGCCTCGCAGGCCCGACGCTTCTCCGCGTCGGAGAGGAGCGCGGTCTCGATGATCACCTTTACCGGGATCGGCACGGCGGCAACCAGTTCCGCGAGTTCGGCCCTGACGGCGTCGTCTTCGCCCGCCCGCAGGCGACCGACGTTGATGACGACGTCGAGTTCGTCGGCTCCGTCCTGCCAGGCCGTCACGCCCTCCCGCCGTTTCACGTCGGGCGCGTGTTGGCCGTGCGGGAAGCCGATCACCGTCGCGAGGGTGACGTTCGGGGCGTACTCGGCGGCCAACTCGACCGCGTAGGGCGGGATACAGGCGTTCATGCCGTGCTCTCGAGCGTCATCGAGGACGGCTCGAACGTCGGCGGGCGTCGTCTCGGGACCGAGGACGGTGTGGTCGATCAGGGGGGCGAGCTCGCTGCGATCCATAGGTGGGTCGACTCGTCGGACCGACAAAAAGGCGTCCGATTACGCAGTCGACAGCCATCCGGAACATAGCGTCACTGTCCCGCGGCCGACGGTATCCTTTTCAGCTGTCACATGCAACTGACCCTCATGGCCGACGCAGACCCCGGCACCGTTCCGGCCGTCGAATCCACCGCCGACGACATCGCCGCGATGCGGATCCGCGGCGCGGCGACCATCGCCGACGCGG
>NZ_JAQIVI010000411.1 GCF_028618695.1 Natrinema soli
GCAGATTCACGTGATCATCGTCCCGACGCTGCTGGACGACGACGACGATCCGGAGCTGACGACGGTCGAGTCGGTCGCCGACGACATCGCCGCCGGTCTCGCTCCCGGCGATCTGGTGATCGCCGAGTCGACGTTGCCGCCGGGGACCTGTCGAGACGTGCTCGAGCCCCACCTCGCGAGCGAGAGCGGGCTCGAGCCGGACGAGTTCGGGCTCGCGTTCTGTCCGGAACGCACGTCCTCGGGAACGGCGCTCCGGGACATCCGCGGCCAGTATCCGAAGGTCGTCGGGGGCGTCGATCCGGAGAGCACCAGGGCAGCCGCGGTCGTCTACAACGAGCTCTCGGAGAACGAGGTCCACCCCGTCTCTGACGCGACGACGGCGGAGGCCGTGAAGGTGTTCGAGGGCATCTACCGCGACGTGAACATCGGCCTCGCGAACGAGCTAGGGCTGCTCGCGGACGAGCTCGACATTTCGACCCGCGAAGCGATGGACACGGCGAACGAGCTGCCGATGTGTCAACTCCACGATCCCGGCCCGGGCGTCGGCGGGCACTGCATTCCGTACTACCCGCACTTCCTGCTCGGCCGAACCGACGAGCCGATGGCCGTCACGGAGACGGCCCGCAGAGTCAACGACGAGATGCCGTCGATCGTCGTCGATCGACTCGAGCGCGAACTCGCGCGGGCGGACATCGACATCGCGGATGCATCGGTCGTCGTTCTCGGCGTCACGTACCGCCCCGGCGTCGAGGAGACGCGCGCCTCGCCCGCGCTGGGAGTCATCGACGACCTGCTCGAGCGGGGAGCCGACGTCGCGGGCGTCGATCCGCTCGTCGATCCGGCCGACTACGGCGCGCGCCCGGTGACGATCGAGGAGCTATCGGAGGAGGCGTTCGACGCCGCCGTGATCGTCACTCCCCACGAGGCGTTCGATCGAATCGACTGGGGCGTCCTCGAGCCGATGGTCGTCGTCGACGGCCGGGACGCCGTTGACCTCTCGGGAACGGTCCACCGGGAGTACGACCTCGCCGGCTCGAGCGACGGGCGACCGCCGCGGGGGTCGCGTGACCGCGACGACGATTCCGATCTCGACGGTGCCGAACGTGACGACGCTGAGGGCAACGGTACCGAGCGCGATACGTCAGCGGCGACGAGCGCGAGCACGGACGGAGGGAGCGATGTATAAGAGCAAGCGGATCGGCGTCGTCGTAACGGCCTACGACGAAGCGTCGTTCGTCGGTCGTGTCATCGAAACCGTTCCGGACTACGTCGATCGGATCTACGCCGTCGACGACACGTCGCCGGACGAGAGCTGGCAGGTGATCCAGCGCGTCGCCGAGCGGGTCAACGCGGCGGCCGAAAGCGACGCG
>NZ_JAQIVI010000412.1 GCF_028618695.1 Natrinema soli
GTGACGCCGAACGCACCGAGCACGTCGGCGGGGACCAACAGGTCATCGTTCGACTCGTGAAGGGACCGGGCCATCGATATCTCCGGGTTCCACAACCGGACCTATATATCTTCGTCAGACGCTGAAAACGTATTATCATTCGCGCCCGAAAAAACCTATCAGTTCGATCACCCGATCGCCAGCGCTCGTTAGCACCGTCCGGTGGATCGCCGCTCAGCGACGCCGCGGCGACTCGAGTTCGATATCCGCTTGCTCGAGCAGGTCCGCGACTTCCTCGCGTTTTTCCTGATGTTCCGCGAGGAACTCCCGCATCAACTGCGCCGCTTGCTCTTTGCAGTCGCCACAGAGCCGTTCGCCGCCGACGCACTCGTCGTAGACGCGCTTGGCGAACTCGTCGTCGTCGCCGGCCAGCAGGTACGCGTAGAGTTCGTAGACGGGGCACTCGTCGGCGCGGCCGCCCTTTTCGCGCTGTTCCGCAGCGGTTTCGCGGCCGCCGGTCGTCGCCGATTTCACCTTGTCGTAGCCGTCCTCGGGGTCGTCCAGCAGCGAGATGTGGCTCGCGGGAATCGACGAGGACATCTTGCCGCCGGTCAGCCCGGTCATGAATCGGTGGTAGATCGAGGATGGCGGCTGGAACCCGTAGCCGCCGTTGTCGACCTCGACCTCGCGGGCGAGCGCCTCGGCCTCGGCGCGGTCGATCTCGAAGGCGTCGACGTGGCTCTCGTAGACCCGCTTTTCGCCGTCGATGGCGTCGATCAGCGCCTCGAAGGCGTCGTCGGTCGCCCGTCGGTCGAAAAAGCGAGTCCGCGGCCGGATCGGTTCCATGCCCGCCTCGGTCAACTTCGTCAGGACCGAACTCAGCGTGTCCGCGCTGACCGCGAGTTCCGACAGCGGCGTCTCCTCGAGCGCCTCGGCGACGTGGACGCACCGAAGCGTGTCGTCGTCGAACTCGGCGGGCTCGAGCCGGTCGTAGAACTCGACGACCAGTTCGCGCTCCTCGTCCTCGAGTTCGAAGCTGGCGTACGCTTTCGAGACCTTGAAGAAGCGCATCCGCTCGGCGAGGTCGCGAGCCAGGCGAACGTGGGGGTCCTGGTCCGGACCGACGGGGATCACGGTCGGCTTGGGCTCCTCGAGTTGCGGGTAGAGGATGTCGGCCATCTGGGTGACGACCGACTGCATGTGCGAGACGTCGGTCTCGCCGTCGAAGCCGTAGATCGCCTGGAACTCGGAGAAGTTAGCCTCCGCGCCGAGATCGAAGGCGAGATCCTGTACCTCTCGGTTCGTCGACTGCCGGTAGAGTTCGCCCGCTTCGGGGTCGAAGCCGAGCGCGAGCAGGGAAAGCAGGTAGTTGCGTGCGTGTTCGTCGATCTCCTCCCAGCTCATCCCGCGGGCGGAGTTGGCCTCGAGGTCGGCGATCAGGCCGTAGGCGTCGGCCCCCTGCTCTTGATGCCAGATGATCTCGTCGAAGACCAGTTTGTGGCCGATGTGTGGGTCTCCGGTGGGCATGAACCCCGAGAGGACGGCTGCGGGCTCGTCGTTCCGTAAGGCCTCGGCGACCGGTCGATAGTCGCGGTGGCCGAAGATGACGCCGCGGCGCATCAGGTAGTGCGGATTCGGCACCTGCTCGAGCAGCTCGTCGAACTCCTCGATTCCGAACTCCTCGAACAGCTTCCGGTAGTCGGAGACGCTCGAGGATCCCCAGGGGTCCAGCGCGACGTCGTCCGCTCCGGCGGCTCCGCCGTCGGAGCGGAGCTCCGACGAGGATCGCGATCCAGGGGATCGCTCACCCCCATCGGGCAGCGGCTCCCCGGTCGTCGGTTCCCCTGACTCGGACTCCTCGAGCGGGTCGTCTCCGGTCATTACGTGCGTTTTGGCGCGCCGGCGCGCAAAAACCTTCGGCTTCGCCGTCGTCGAAATCTTCGGTCGGCGAGAGTAAAGAGGGTGCGAGCCCAACGTCGATCAACGATGCAGGTTGAAGTATTCGGGCGCGAGCGGGAGATCGACGAGTCGCGGATCGACGCGGATCCGGCGACGATCCGCGAACAGGTACGGGAGTACGAGGCCGGCGAGCGGGGGACGTTCGACCTCGAGATCGAGTTCCCCGACGGGTTCACGGGCAGCGTTATGCGAGCGATGATGGCCATTCCGGCCGGCGAAACGCGAACCTACGGCGAGATCGCGTCGGACCTCGAGAGCGCACCGATCGCGGTCGGGCAGGCCTGCGGCCGCAATCCGATTCCCGTGATCGTTCCCTGTCATCGGATCGTCGGCGTGGACTCGCTCGTCGGCTACGGCGGCGGGCTCGCACTGAAACGGGAGTTGCTCGAGCACGAAGGGGCGGCGCTTCCGGGGGAGCCGTAGGTTCGCCGCTCGCCATTACCGTGTCAACGGGCGAGATCCGCCGCGCGGCTGAACTACAGTGGCTACTATAGTCTATCCGCCCGAGGAGTCGACCATGCCCGACTTCCCCATCTTTACGGACGGCGATGTCTACTCGCAGTTCGACTATGAGCAAGTCGTCGACGCCATGCGCGAC
>NZ_JAQIVI010000413.1 GCF_028618695.1 Natrinema soli
AGGCGCTGGGTGCCGCCACCGCCGGGGAGGATCCCGAGGCCGACTTCCGGGAACCCGACCGTTGCGTCCGGCGTCGCGACGCGCAGATCACAGGCGAGCGAGACTTCGAGGCCGCCGCCGAAGGCGTAGCCGTCGATCGCGGCGATCGTCGGCTTGGTGAGATCCGCGACGTCGTTGTACAGTCCCTGGCCGTAGTTCGTCAGGTACTCGAGCGCGTCGACCCGATCGAACTCGGCGAACGCCTCGATGTCGCCGCCGGCGATGTACGAGTCGCCCTTTCCCCGGAGGATGACGACCCTGATACCGTCGTTCGCGTCGATATCGTTGAGACGGTCGCGAAGCGCGGTCCGCGTTTCCCGATCCATTGCGTTCCGCTTATCCGGATTGTTGACGGTCAGCGTGGCTATTCGATCCGAAACGTCGAGCAAGACCTTCTCGGACATCAGTGGCCCTACGACCGATCGCTAGTTAGTCGTTAGCATTGGCAGTAGTACGGCTTGGCAGCCGCGAGACGAGCGGCCGAAATTCCGACTACCGGTGCCTATAAGTTTTCTTCCCGAAAACCACTTGGTATGGACTTCGAGCTCAGCGATGAGCAGCGACTCATCAGAAGCGAGATTCAGGACCTCTGCGACCAGTTCGGCGACGAGTACTGGCGCGAAAAGGACATGCAACACGAATTCGGGTGGGAGTTCTACGAGGAGTTCGCCGACGGCGGCTGGTGCGGCGTCACGATTCCGGAGGAGTACGGCGGACAGGGGTACGGCGTCCAGGAGGCGAGCATCATCCAGCAGGAGATCGCCCGCTCCGGCGCTGCGATGGCCGGCACGTCGATCACGTCACACCACGTCTTCAGCGCCGCGCCGCTGGTGGAGTACGGATCGGACGACCACAAGGAACGGTACCTGCCGGAGATCGCCGACGGATCGGTCATGGTCTGTACGGGCGTCACGGAACCGAACGCGGGGACCGATACGTCGCAGATCGAGACGTTCGCGGAGCGAGACGGCGACGAATACGTCGTGAACGGCCAGAAGATCTGGACCTCGAAGGCACAGGAAGCGGACGTCATCATGCTCCTCGTGCGGACGCAACCGCGCGAGTCGAACGACCGGTTCGGCGGCCTCACGCTGTTTTTCACCGAGTTCAACAAGGACATGGACAGCGTCGACGTGAGCGAGATACCGAAGGCCGGTCGCGGTGCGGCGGATTCGAACGAGGTCTGGTTCGACGACTTCCGCGTTCCGGCCGCCGATCGAATCGGTGAGGAAGGGAAGGGATTCAAATACCTGCTCTCGTTCGCGAACTCAGAACGGATCAGCATCGCTGCGAACGCTGTCGGGACCGGACAGGCCGCACTCGAGACGGCCGCATCGTACGCCAGAGAGCGCGAAGTCTTCGACAACTCCATCGGCACCTATCAGGCGATTCAACATCCACTCGCGGACTCGTGGACCAAACTGACGCAGGCCGAACTGATGATTCGGAAGGCCGCGTGGCTGTACGACAACGACAAGAATTCCGGGCCGGAGGCCAACGCCGTCAAACTCCGCGCGAGCGAGGACGCGATCGAGGCCTGCGAGCGCGCCGTTCGGGTTCACGGCGGAATGGGGTACGCGAAGGAGTACGACGTGGAGCGATACTGGCGCGAAGTCATGATCAACGTGCTCGCACCGATCTCGAACGAGATGGTCAAAAACTACATCGCACAGCACGTCCTCGATCTCCCGCGCTCTTACTGAGTCGGTTTCGGCGACCGCGTTTTTTCGGCGCATGACGTGCTGCCGGTCGTGTGGTTGGTTTCCCGTCCTCGAGCGGTAACAGGACTTCGAGCGGGAAGAACCTCGAGCGCCAACAGGCCTCGAGCGGTATAGCACCGTGAACGATAGCAGAACGCCGCTTACGGACGCTCAACTCTCCTCGTCGGCCGCACGCCGTCGAACGATGTTGTGCGAGATGACCGACATCACTTCGTCTCCGTCGTCGTTGTAGACCCGGCGCTTGAAGTCGACGTAGCCGCGATCAGGGCGGCTGTCGCTCGGTGTCTTCTCGAGTATCTCCGCGCGGACGGTGAGCGTGTCGCCGGGACGAACCGGCGCGTTCCACCGAAGTTCGTCCATGCCGCTCCCGCCCATGTTTTCGATTTCGCTGAGGCAGTCGTCGACGGTCAGCCGGGTGGCGAGACTGAGCGTGTGCAGTCCGCTGGCGACCAACCCGCCGAACATCGAGTCCTCGGCCGCCGCTTCGTCGACGTGAAACGGCTGCGGATCGAACTGTTCCGCGAACGAGACGATCTCCGATTTCGTCACCGTGTGCGTTCCGCTCTCGAACGTCTCTCCTTCGTGCAAGTCTTCGAATAGCTTCGGCATGGACGGGGAGACGAAAGCGACCAATAAATAGCTAGCGGCGCTTCCGTCGTCGGATTCGAATCGCCGGACCGCCTACCGCCCCTGAAACTCCGGCTCCCGGTTCTCGAGGAACGCTGCCATCGCCTCTTGTTGATCGTACGTGTCGAAACAGGCGGCGATCGTCTCGAGGCTGTGATCGATACCCGATTCGACGCCGTTCGATCGGAGCGCCCGAAAGACCTGCGTCTGCCACTGGATGATGCGCGGACTCTTGCTCGCCAGCGTCTCGACGAGGTCGGCGACGGTCTCGTCGTACGCCTCGGGCGCGACCGCCCGATTGACTAACCCAAGTTCCTCGGCTTCCAGCCCGGAGACCGGCTCGCCCGTGTAGACGATCTCTTTTGCGGCCTGAAGGCCGACCAGTCGAACGAGGAGTCCGCCCTGGATACCGGTGACGAGCCCCGCGTCGATCTCCGGGAGCCCGAGCGCGGCGTCCTCGGTCGCGACGCGAAAGTCACACGACATCGCGAGCTCGAGCCCGCCGCCGAGCGCGTACTCGCCGCACCGACAGACGGTGACCGCGTCGAGGTTCCGGACCCCTTGCATGAGTTCGTACAGGTTCGTCAGCATCGCCCGCGCTTCGGAAACGGAGTAGTCCTTCACCTCGTCGAGTTTCAGGCCGGCGGTCAGTCCGCCGACGCCGTCGTCGGTATCGGGGCCGATAGTGAGGACGGAAACGTCGTCGGGAACGGATTCGACCCGGTCGCGGAGGGTGACGATCGCGTCGGGAGAGAACAGGTTCAGGTCGCCGAAGTCCAGTCGAAGATGGGCGACGCTGTTCAGGTCGGTATCGGGCTCGAGGGTTACGGCCATGCACACGAGTTCACGGGAGACCGACGTTAACCTTTGTGCCGCGGTCACGTGAGTCGTGGATGGACGGACGGTGATCGCAGCGTCGTCGGCCCATTCGGGCGACCCGAGGGGTGATCGCAGCGTGTACTGGCCGCACCCTCCCGACGCCCGACCGAACGGGACACAGTAATTATTGCTACGGCTACCGTGGTCTCCATCGTATGTCATCATTTCACAAGGTATCGGTGACGACGGCCGAGGCGAACGACAGCGTCGCCCGCGTCTCGCTCGACAACGAGGCCCAGCACAACACGCTCGATCTCCGGACGATCCAGGAGTTAGACGACGCGTTCATGGCGGCCGACCGCGACGCGGAGATCGACGCGATCGTCCTCGGGACGACCGGTGACGTCTTCTGCTCGGGAGCCGACCTCGGCGACCTGACCGAGATGGCGTTCGAGGAGGGAACGCGCTGGATGAGTCAGTACTTCGAGACGATCGACGTGCTCAGGGACACGGGCAAGCCCACGGTCGCCGCCATCGAAGGGATTTGCGCCGCGGGCGGCAACGAACTCGCGATGGGGTGTGACCTGATCGTCGCGGGCGAATCGGCCAGGTTCGGGCAGCCCGAAGTCGGCGTCGGCTCGACCGCCGCCGGCGGCGGCGTGCAACTGCTCCCGCTGCTCGTCGGTGAGAAACGGGCGCGAGAGATGCTGCTGCTCGGGGAGATGTACCCCGCATCGCAGATGCAAGAGTGGGGACTGGTCAACCGCGTCGTCGACGACGGGTCCGCTCGAGACGAGGCGGTCTCTCTCGCGAACGATATCGTCTCCACCAAAAGCCCGCAGGCGTACCGCGCCATCAAGACGATCATGAAGACCTGGACGAACATCGGCATGGTCAATCAGGAGATGGCTCGAGACATGACGGCCGCGGTCTGGGACTCCGAGGAGTTCCGCGACCGCGCCGAGGCGTTCGTCGACAGGGAGGACCAGACCCCGCGATCGTTCACCGGATCGCAACCCGTGGACGGGGAGTGACGCCGCGGCCGTATTCGGGTTCGAACGACGCATCTTCGGCGTCGGGTTCCCGTTCGATCGCAATCGTTATGCGGTGTGTTGTCATTGATGAAGAGCATGCGTGGACTCAGCGACAAGCGCGTCATCGTCACCGGGAGCGGCCGCGGTATCGGTCGCGGTATCGCACGGCGACTCGCCGAGGAGGGCGCGGTCGTCGTGGTGAACGACATCGACGAAGCGAACGCCGACGAAACGGTCTCGTTGATCGAAGCGGACGGCGGCGAGGCCGTCACCGGGATCGCCGACGTGATGGATGTCGACGCCGTCGAAGAGATGGTTTCGGAAGCGGTCGACGAACTCGGCGGCGTCGACGTGCTCGTCAACAACGCCGGCTGGGACCGCATCGAGTGGTTCGTCGACCAGGATCCCGAAATCTGGGACCGCCTGATAGATATCAATCTCACGGGACAGATCAACTGTTCGCGGGCCGTCGCCGACCACTTCGTCGAGTCGGGAACTGAGGGCTCCATCGTGAACATCTCGTCGGACGCCGGACGCGTGGGGAGTTCCGGCGAAGCGGTGTACGCCGGCTGTAAAGGCGGCGTCATCGCGTTCACCAAGACGCTCGCACGGGAGCTGGCCCGAAACGACGTGAACTGCAACGTCATCGCGCCCGGTCCCGCGGATACGCCGCTCGTCGCAGAGATGCGAGAGGACTCCGAACTGGGGGACAAAATCCTCGGCAGCGTGGCGGACCAGATCCCCCTCGGACGGATGGCCGAACCGGAAGACATCGCGGGTGCCGTCGCGTTCATGGCGTCGGACGACGCGGCGTTCGTCACCGGTCAGGTGCTGAGCGTCTCCGGCGGGCTCACGATGGTCGGGTAGGTTACTCGCCCCGGAACTCGGGTTCTCGTTTCTCGTCGAACGCGGCGATGGCCTCCGCGTGGTCGTCCGTTTCGCGACACTCGCCGAGCGCCTCGATCGCGTGCTCGAGCCCCGTCTCCATGTTGATGTCGTGGGCCTCGTTGACGAGCTGTTTCGCGTTCCCGAGCGCTACGGTGGGCCCGTCCGCCAGCTCGCGGGCCCGGTCGAAGGCGACCTCTCGAGTGCGCTCGGCGTCTCCATCGACGACCGTCGAGGCGATTCCCAGTTCCTTGGCCTCCGTCCCGGAGATGCGACGACCGGAGAAGATCAGGTCCTTGGCGACCTCTTCGCCGACGAGACGGGGAAGCATGTACGCGCCGCCGTCCCCCGGCGACAGCCCCACGTTCACGTACGATTGGCTCAGCTCGGCGTCGGCTCGGACCACTCGGATGTCACAGCCCAGCGCGAGATCCATCCCCGCTCCCATCGCGTAGCCGTTGACGCCGCCGACGACGGGAAGCGGCGCGCGTCGGAGCGCCTTGAGCACGCGCTGTGCTCGGTGGACGGTATCCAGCGCCTCCGGCGTCGATTCCGAGAGCCCGCCTTCGTCGCCGAGGTCGACTCCGGCGCAGAACGCCCTGTCACCGGCGGCCGTGAACAGGATCGCACGGACGTCGTCGTCCGCCTCGAACGACCGAATCGCGTCGTGTAACTCCTCGAGGACGCGAGGGGTGAACGCGTTCAGACTCTCCGGCCGTTCGATTCGCATGCGACCGACTCCTTCCGTAACCGTGGCAGTAACTACGTCATCGGACATGAGAGAGTCCACGGAACGTCGGGGAATAACGTTTTCCCTCGATCGCGGTCGCTGTCCTACCGGGCCGTCGTCTCGAACTCGAGAGGTGCTCGTGCACTGTCCCGCGTCGCGGTGAGTCGTGACGCACACCGACGGCGGCGTAACAGATATGGGTCCGGTCGCAGAACGGTACACCGTGATAATTGATACCACCCCCTCCCTCCGGATGTGGCGGGATATCGTCCACGAGTTCATGGACGAGAAGATCGGCGTCGAGTACTGCCGGAAGTGCTACGCGAACCGGGAGTACCCACACCGGATCTACGACGGCGTCGTCGAAAACGACTGGATCGGGTTGCTCGTCCCGGAGGAGTACGGCGGGCAGGGCGGCGATATGATCGAACAGGTGATGAACCACCTCGTACGATACAGACACGCACACCATGACAACCACTGAGTCAGCAGCGCGACTCCCGCTGTCCGGCATCACCGTCGTCGAACTCGGCAACCTCGTCGCGGCACCCTTCACCGGACTCATGCTCGGCGATCTCGGTGCCGAAGTGATCAAGGTCGAACGGCCCGGAACCGGCGACGTGATTCGCCAGTCCGGCGACTCCGGCGACGCGATCTTTACCGCGCTCAACCGGAACAAACGCAGCGCGACGATCAATCTCCAGAGCGACGCCGGACGCGAGGCCTACCACGAACTCGTCGCGGCGGCCGACATCGTCGTCGAGAACCTCCGACCCGGCGTCACCGAACGACTGGGTATCGGGTACGACGCGCTCAGCGACGAGCGCGACGACCTGATTTACGTCTCCATCGCCGGCTTCCTGCAGGGCGGCCCGTACGAGGACCGGCCAGGTATGGACGTCGTCGGCCAGGCCATGTCGGGGATGATGCGAATGACCGGCCAGCCGGGCGGAAAGCCGCTTCGAGCGGGAACGTCGGTGATCGACATCGGAACCGGCGTCTACGGTGCGTTCGGGGCGATGCTGGCGCTGTGGATGCGCGAAACGACCGGGACGGGTCAGAAGATCGACGCCGGGCTCTTCGAAACGGCCTCCCACTGGAGCCACTACTGGACGATCTTCGCGCAGCTCTTCGGCGACCATCCGCCGCTCGGCTCCTCCCATCCCGCGTTCGGTCTCTACGACGTGTTCGAGACCGAACCGGACGAGTGGCTCTTTGCCGGCGTCATCACCGAACGCCACTGGCCGGCGTTTTGCGAGGCCATCGACGCACCGGAGTTGCTCGCGGACGAGCGCTTCGAGACGAACGAGGGCCGACAGGAGAACGACGACGTTCTCTACGATTCGATTCAGGAGACACTTCGCGGTCGGGACCGGTCGACGGTAGTCGACGCACTACTAGATGCGGGCGTCCCGGCGGCTCCCGTCAATCATCCGTCGGAACTGCTCGACGATCCGCACCTGACTGCACTGGACCTCCTCGTGGAGACCCAGTCGGACGACGACGAAACGGTTCAGGCGATACTCACGCCGTTGGCGGGGACTGACATCGGCGTCTCGCACCGCCGAGACCCTCCGAAGCTCGGCGAAAACACGGCGGCCGTTTTCGAATCGCTCGGGCTGAGCGATCGGTACGCCGAACTCGAGGCGAACGGCGCGTTCGGCGACGAGTCGGCGAATAACGAGTGAGGCGGGGTCGTCCGAGGACTGAATCGGACGAGCAGTTCCAGCGGTGAACGCGTGCCGTCGATCGAGAGTTACGACCTACTCATCGTCGCGATCGTACGTCTCGATCGTCTCGTCGTCGGGCTCCCAGCCGACGAACGCGGTCTCCGGACGCAACGAGAGCGCGTCGATGACGACGGCAGTGCCGAGGTAGTGGCCGACCAGCGACGCGATACCCGCGATCGTCTCGTCGTCGAAGTGGTCGCCGATCTCCTCGTGTGCCTCGTCGTCGACCGCCCGTCTCGCGGCGAGTTTCGCGTACTCGAGCAACGCGCTATCCGCGGGGTCGAACTCGTCGACGCGGTCGGTGCCGATCGCTCTGATCTCCTCGTGCTCGACGCCGACGTCTCGAGCGAGTCCGACGTGCTGGTGCCACTCGTACTCGTTTTCCAGTTCTCGAGCGATGGCCAGAATAACCAGCTCGACGTCCCGCGAGGCGAGGCCGGCGTGTTCCCACAGCGCGGTCCCGTGGCGCATGTACGTCTGGAGAACGGGCGGGTTGGATCCGATCGCCTGCAGCAATTCGAGTTCGCCGAGCGCGTCTTCGCTCAGGAGATACTGATACTCCGCCGGGAGATCCGACTGTCGCGGGAGCGGGATGCGAGCCATATCTGAGAGGGGCCGCAAATCGACTTAGTTCTTCGGTCCCGACCGGGAGAGGGCCGGTTGATGCCAGGGACGGACGCGGGTCCGTGTCTGTCACTTCCGGAATGGCTGCGGGTCCCCGTCACCTCGCTACGGCCCGGTTCCGGTCCCGGTCCACTACTGGATGACGCCGTCCTCGCGAAGCTGGGAGAGTTCGTCCGCCGAGTAGCCGTGGCGCTCGAGGATCGAGTCGGTACTCTCTCCCAACTGCTGGGGTGCGACCTCGAGTCGGGTTCCGAGCTGGGCGAAGTGGACGGGTTGATCGATCACGTCCGCGTCCTCCCGGTCGTCGCGTTCCATGATCTGATGGAGTTCGCGCTGTTTCACGTGTTCGTCCTCCCAGACCGTTTTCGTATCGTAAATCGGGCCGGCGGGGACGGTCTCCGCGTGAAGCCGATCGAGCCAGTACTCGATCGGTTCCGATTCCAGAATCGGTTCGAGGATGTCGTCCAGTTCCTTCCGGTTTTCGACCCGGTCGTCCATCGTGGCGAACCGATCGTCTTCGAGCAGTTCCGGGCGCTCGAGCGCCCGGCAGAAGCCGCGCCAGAAGTCCGGCGTCCCCGCTGCGATGATGATCGGCCCGTCGGCGCAGTCGTACTTTCCGAAGGGGACGATCGACGGGTGGTGCGTGCCGAGGCGAGGGAACGGCTCGTCGTAGCCGAACGTGTAGCCGGCGCGAGCGGTGAGCCAGGTGATGGCGGCGTCTAACATGGGAACCTCGATCCACTCGCCGTCGATGCGGCCTCGCTCTCGAGCGTACAGCGCGGCGAGAACGCTCTGGCTGGCGTAGGAACCGGCGATGAGATCGCCGCTGGGAAGCCCCGACCACAGCGGTTCCCCGCCTTCTTCGCCGGTGATGCTCATGATCCCGCTCATTCCCTGGATCAGCATGTCCCACGCCGGTAGGTCTTCGTACGGGCTGTCGCGGCCGAATCCGGAGATCGAACAGTAGATGAGTTGTGGATTCAGTTCGGCCACGGTCTCGTACCCGAGTCCGAACGAGTCGGCGCGTCCCGGTTTCGTGCTCTCGATGAACACGTCGGCGTCGGCGACGAGCCGTTGGGCCGCTTCCTGCCCCGCGTCGCTCTTGAGGTCGATGGCGACGCTGTACTTGTTCCGATTCAGGGTATCGAAGTAGGCGGGCGTGGGCTGAATGTCCCGACTCCGATCGCCGCGTCCGACCGCTTCGATCTTGATCACTTCCGCGCCGAGGTCGCCGAGGGCCATCGTCGCGAACGGACCGGCTGCGACCTGGGTCAGATCGACGACGGTGATTCCGTCCAGTGGTAACACGTCCGTTTCAGGGGACTTCGCTGCCTCCATACCTGTCCCTACTCTTGATCTGGGGTAAGTGTTTGGGAACGACACCTACTGGTCGTCGAGTCGGACCCGTGATACCGACGGGTGGGCGGATAGACGGCTGGTCGGGATATCCGATCGGCCACGTCACTGCCGGCGGAAACCTGTGTCCGAGAGGAAGCAAGCCTGTATCCGAAAAGAAGCGTCGGCTATCGCTCCGCGAGTTCGAACTGGTACAGCTGCTGGTCGCCGCGTTCCTCCCAGAGCAGCTCTACCGAGTCGCCGACGGAGACGTCCGCCGGCTGGGCGAGGACGTTCGCCATCACCGTCACGTCGGCCCCCATCGCGACGAGCGCGACGACGTACGGCGTCTCCCCCTCGAACGCCTCCGTCGGAGCGCGGTGGACGACGGTGAACGATTCGACGGTTCCGCTCCCGTCCAGTTCGACTTCTTCGGACGCCGTGTGCCAGCAGTTCGGGCAGGCGGCCGCCGGGTAGAATCGCTCGTGTCCGCAGTCGGTACATCGCTGGACGACGAACCGCCCGTCGTTGCAGGCGTCCCAGAATCGGGTCGTGTCTTCCGACGGCGTCGGAACGGGTTTGTCGGCCATTTCACCACGCCTCCATGAGCAGCGTCGCGTTCGTAGACAGGACGCCGCCGACGCCGTGAGCGAGCGCGAGGTCGGCGTCCACCTGCGTCTCCGCGGCGTCCCCTCTGATCTGCCGTGCGGCCTCGAGAATGTGGAAGACGCCCGCGCCGGCGTAGGAGAGTTCCCCGCCGTGCGTGTTCACCGGTAGTTCGCCGTCGGTCGTGATCCCCCGCTCGCGGACGAACGAGCCGCTTTCGCCGTTCTCGCAGAAGCCGAGATCCTCGAGGAGGAGGAGCGGCGTGATCGTAAAGCAGTCGTACAACTGCGCGACGTCGACGTCGTCGGGGGTTCGATCGGCCATCTCGAACGCCGTCGTCCCGCTCGCTGCCGCTGGTGTCTCCAGCAAGTCGTCGCGTCGGTGGATGTACTCCGACCCGTGTCCCTCCCCGTACCCGGTCAGCTCGACCGGGGCTCGCGTCTCCGCGGCCGCATCGGCCGAGGAAACGACGACGGCACCGGCACAGTCGCTGATCAACGCGCACTCGAGTTTGTGCAGCGGCGACGAAATCAGCCCCGAGGAGAGGACGTCGTCGACGTCGATCGGTTCGGTGTGCTGTCCGGCCCCGCGCATCGACGCGTGTTCGCGGCAGGCGACCGCGACCGTCGCGAGCTCTTCCGCGGTCGTTCCGTACGTCGCCATGTGCTTCTGTGCGAGCAGCGCGTACATCGACGGCACCAGCGGCCCGAACGGGTTCTCGAATTCGGGGTGGCCGACCTCCGTCGCGAGGCTGCTGACCCCGTCGTCGCCCTTCGCGAATCCCGTTTGCCGATTGTCACCGAACGCGACGACGACGTTTTCACACTGGCCCTGTCGGACGGCGTTCGCAGCGTGACAGACCCCGACGAACGGCGTCGCCCCGCCGAGTCGAAGGCTCTCGTTGTACGTGAGATTCAATCCCAGGTAATCGGCGACGACCGTGCTGTGCATCAGCTTCGGATCGACGAGCGAGTACCCGGTGACGAGTCCGTCGATATCCGCTTTCTCGAGGCCGGCGTCGTCGACCGCCTCGAGACAGGCGCTCGCGTAGAGATTGATCGAGTCCATATCCGGCGTCTTCCCGATCGGCGATTCGCCGATACCGGTCACTGCGACCCGCTGTGTCGAACCCATGTACTGGTACCCGCCACAGATCTACATAATTCTTGTTGAAGCGAGCGCCTCGGTCGCGAAAAACGGGGCCAGAGCGGTCGTTCCGATCGACCCGTGGTCGCGACACCGCCGATCCCCTCAGTTACTCGTCGTCGGCGTACTGGACCATCTTCCGATGGTCCCAGACGACACAGACGTCGTCGTCCTGATTGGAAACGGTCGTCCGGAGCGTGACGACGCCGCCTTTCTCCTTCTCCTCGAGGTCGGTGACTTCCTGGACCGTTCGAACGGTATCGCCCGGGAAAACGGGGGTCGGGAACCGCATGTTGTCGATCCCGTAGAGGCCGACGACGGTCCCCTCCGTGTAGCCGATCTGCGTCGTCAGCCCGAGCCCGATACTGAACACGAGCGGGCCGTGGGCGATCCGAGAGCCGAAGATCGTCTCCTCGGCGTACTCCTCGCTGACGTGTATCTCGTTGTAGTCACCCGAGAGACCCGCGAAGGACGTCACGTCGGCCTCGGTGATCGTCCGGGTTCTCGATTCGAACGTTTCTCCGATCTCGAATTCCTCGAAGTATTTGCCGCTCATCTACGCGTCGACTCTCGCGGGGAGAGGGTATAGACCTTGGTGTGACTGTTTAAACCTTGGTGCGACTGTTCCGTCGCCCGTCACTGTGCGATGGGCTGCGGCCGAAGTGATACTGACGAGTAAGAAGTGATAACCCATTGCGTCACGTGGATCGAATCGTTCGCATGCAACCACTGAGAGGAATTGACGTGCTTGACTTTACCCAGTCGATCGCTGGCCCCATCTGTACCCAGTCGCTGGCCGTCCTGGGAGCAAACGTTGTGAAGGTCGAACCGCCCGAAGGAGACGCCTTCAGGCCTCTTATCGAGGGATCGATGTTCGCGTCGTGCAACCGCGGAAAGCGAAGTATCAGTCTCGATCTGAAAAGCGAGCCGGGACGGGCGATCGCTCGCGACCTCGCGGCCGACGCGGACGTCGTCGTCGAGAGCTTCCGACCGGGGGTGATGGAGCGCTTCGGCCTCGGATACGAGGATCTCAGCGCGGCAAACGACGATATCGTCTACTGCTCGATCACCGGGTTCGGGCAGGACGGACCGTACGAGGAGTATCCGGCCTACGACCCGGTCGCACAGGCGATGTCCGGCCTCATGAGCGTCACCGGTCCCACCGACGGCGACCCGGTTCGAGTCGGAACGAGTGCGATCGATTACTCGACCGGGCTGACCGGCGCGATGCTCGTCATGGGCGGGTTGATCGGCGACGGATCGGAGAGCGGGACCCACATCGACCTCTCGTTGTTTGACGTCGCCACGACGTGGATGGGGTACTGGGTCGCCCACTATACGTCGACCGACGAACTCCCCGAACGCGCTGGGGCAGGTCTCCACGGGATGGCACCGTACGGTATTTTCGAGGCCGGAGACGGACAGCCGTTTTACCTCGCGACGGCCTCGGAGAAACTGTACGGCCGACTCTGTGATACCCTCGAGCGGCCGGACCTGCTCGAGGACGAGCGCTTCGGGACCGCCGAGGACCGATGGGAGAACCGCGACGTTCTTCGGGCGGAACTCGAGTCCGAGTTCGGTGAGTTCGACCGTCGGGAACTCGTCGAATCGCTGGCCGAGTCCGGCGTTCCCGTCGGACCGCTTCAGTCCATCGACGAACTGGTCGACGACGACCCCCACGCCGACCACCGGGGCCTGTTCGTCGAGACGTACAATCAGCACCTCGAGACCGAGTGTCGGACGACGCGAATGCCGTTTCGCTTCGCCGATCGCTCGCTCGAGCCCGCATCGTCGCCGCCGCGAAACGGCGAACACACGCGAGCCGTCCTCGGCGAGAACGGCTACGATGAGGAGACGATCACCGAGCTACTGGCTGCGGGTGTCCTGGGAGAATCAGCGTAGTTCGGTCTCGCCAACGGTGCTGCCCGTTCATCGGCCGCCGTTTGAAACGAGTATACCCCCGATCACTGGCCGAGAGATCGGCTCGAGTCGCCTCGGAAACGGCCGCACTCCGCTCGCGATGCTGTCGATTCGTTTCCTCGAGACACGATCGGAACGGGAGAGACCGCTCCGTGCGAATCGGCACGGATCACTGTCGACGGAGTACTGTCGATCGACGGACGGTCGACGCGTTCGTCTCGCAGTACTCCGGCGGACGTATCCGATGATCCGTACTCGAAAAAAGAAGGATCCTCAGGCGGGAGTGGCCGTTGCTGACTCCTGACGTTCCAGATAATGGAACGCGACGACAACGAGGACCGCCAGAACGAATCCCCCCATCTGGATGGTGGACGTTCCCCAGAACATGATGGCGACCAGTACGCCCACTCCGACGGCTTTGATGCCGCCGGAGACGTACTTGTTGTAGTCGATGTCGAAGTGGATGATGGTGACGATCGCGATGAACGTTACGAGCAGGTAGATGAACGTCAACGGTGTATCACTGCCCCACTGAGCGATGCTCGGGTGGTAGATGATCGTGTACGGGAGGATGAACAGCGGCGCTCCCATGATCATCGCCTTCTTCGCTACCTGGGTGAAATCGGCTTCGGCGATGCCGCTGGCGATAACGGCCGCGAGTGCGACCGGTGGCGTGATCGCGGACAGGATCGCGAAGTAGAACACGAACAGGTGCGTGTTGAACACCGAGATGCCGAGGTCCCCGACGGCCGGCGCGACGAACACCACGACGACGACGTACGCGGCGACGGTCGGCATCCCCAGGCCGAACATGATCGACAGGATCATCGCCACGAGGAGCAGCGGGAAGAGGAGTTCTCCCGAGAGACCCAACATGAGGAACGACAGTTCCTGTACGATGTTTCCGCTGCCGAGCATACTGACGAAGATCGCGATCGCGCCGAGGACGACCATGATCTCCGCGCTGGCTATCGCACCCTTCTGGAGGCCGACCAGCAAGTTACGACCGTAATCTCGGAGCGCAGTTCGTCGGTCGCTCATGAGGATCATGTTCCAGACGAGCTGGAGTCCGATGAGGGAGATGACCGAGTGGAAGCCAGCGGTAAGCGGTCCCGTCTGGCGGATTCCGAGATCGTAGATGAGGATCAGTACGGACGCGAGCAGGGGCAAGTAGACGTACCACGGTTGGTTCGCTGCTTGTGTCGTCTCCAGGATCTGCTCCTCGTCTGCGTCCGAATTATTGAGATCGTACCCTTTACTGACGTAGTAGACGGTAATCGACACGGTGAGGTAAAAGATGATCGCCGGGAGCAACGCCCCCACGACGACGTCGAGGTAGCTGATATTCAGGAAGGAGGCCATGACGAACGCCGAGGCCCCCATGATCGGAGGAAGGACCTGGCCGCCCGACGAGGCGTTCGATTCGATGGCCGCAGCGGTCTCGCCGTCCATCCCGTAACTCTTCATCAGCGGAATCGTCACGGCACCCGTCGTCGCGGTGTTGGCCGCTGCACTGCCCGAGATCGACCCCATGACGAAACTCGTCACGACCGCCAGTTGCGGCACGCCGGACTGCAGGTGTTTGTTCATCCGTCTCCCGAAGTCGATGGCCAGTTGCAGCGCACCGAACTCGATCAGGAGACTCGCGTAGACGAGGAAGATGACGATCCACTGCGCGCCGACGCCGGGGAGGAATCCGAAGAGTCCGATGTCGAACACGAGGGAGGATCGCTCGAGGACTCGAGCGAGTGAGATGCTGCTGTGACCGAACGTCCCGGGAATGTACGAACCGAACATCGCGTATCCGACCGACAGAACGACGATTCCGGAGACGAAGAACCCGTATCTGAGGTACGTGAAGAGGAGTATTAATACGATTAATGTGAGCGCGAACATGTACTCCATCTGCGTGTAGTTGAGGATCCGTGACAACATCTCGGAGTACGTCGTCACGAAATAGTACGTGATGTAGAGCAGCAACGCTGACGTGGCTACCTTCGCGACGAACAGCACCTTACCGGTGACCGCATCCAGGTCGGCTTCGACCAGCTGGACCATCAAAAACACCGACAGGCACAGCGAGATGATGGTATGCTGGTCGCTATTTACGAGATACGTATACCCGTACGCGACGTGATAGACCGAGAAGACGAGTGCGCTGAGGGTGAGTAACAGCCACTGCGCGTTCTCGAGAGTAAAATTCAGTGCCGGTAACTGGTCCCCTTTCTCTTCTAAACTCAGTCCCTGATCGGAGGATGTGTTCGACATAATTGGAGAGTGAAGGGACTGCCACTTATCCTTCGATCAGGTCTTCGTTCCAGAGATCGTTTTCCTGGTACCACTCGACCGCACCCGGATGGACCGGCGACTGCGTGAGCCCCTCTACCGCGTACTCTTCGTTGAACAGTCCGAGCGCGTCGTGGACCTCCTGTATCTCGTCTACGTTGCTGAACGATATCTCACAGAACTCCTTGACGAGATCGTTGCTGAGGTCCGGGTGAACGTACCACTGGTACGGCGCCGTCGGCGATTGGACTGTGTCGATGTTCGTTTCGAACCCGAAGGCCTCGTTGACCGGCACCTCGGTGACGTTGAGGTACGGGTCCTCTTCGATCGTCGAAAGCTGGTCGTCGCTGAACTCGAGGACTCGCAGGCTGTCCATACTGTTCAGCTGTTCGGCCCACCCGGGAAGCGACGTCCCGCTCGCCATCACGTACGTGTATGCGGCATCGACTCGACCTTCCTCGAGCGCGAAGGGAACGTCCGACCAATCGCCCTGGGTGAGCTCGATGTCTTCGTAGAGCCCGACGCTGTCGAAGGGAATCGCACCGACGAAGCGGGACCCGGCAGCGCCGTTGTGAACGGTCTTTCCCGCTAAGTCATCGATCGATTGGATGCTATCGTCCATCGTCACCCAGAACGGGCGGATATCGGCGATCGCCATGACCTGTTGTGGGACGGTCGGAATGGTGTTGTCACCGCCGAACTGGGCACCCGGTCGACTCTCCTCGTTGTAAGAGGCCATCCCCATCGCACTCGTCCCCCGAGTGATGTGGTTCTCACCCGCGGCACAGAGCCTGTACGCCTCTTCCGATCCACCAGTCGTATTGAGGGTCAGGGTGATATCCGTGTCTGCGTTCTCGAAAAGCTGGGCCCACCCGCTGGCTTTTATATACCCGATCGTCCCCTCCCGCGTAATCCCGAAACTCCAATCGGTGGTGTCACTCTCAACGCTACTGTCACCGTTTCCGCCACCGATACAGCCCGCTAACCCTGCTAACCCCGCTACACCTGCGGCCGCCATAAAGCGCCGTCTGTTGTACGACATCCGTGTCATGATAACCCAATCCAACCCGTATATACTTATCTGTATATATCATGCATATTCCACGAGAATAGAACTGGACCGATGAGAAATCAACGACCTCCTCAGCCGAACGGCACCACCCGTCGGCCGATTTTGAGTTACTTCGTCCGAGTGAAATGCGGGAGAAGAGACTCAGACGGTCTGCTGTCACTGTGCCCCGGCGCACCCGCATGGGGTCGCGGCTGCGTCGGAACTTACTGACAGTCGTTCGTCTCCACTGTCCGACCATCAGTAGGACTTCGGCAGCCCCAGTTCTCGCTCGGCGATGAAGGTCTTCGCCAGCTCGTTGGAGACGGGGCCGATCTGGAAAAAGCGAGCATCCCGCCACAATCGATTGATATCGTACTCCTCGGTCACCGACCAGCCGCCAAACGTCTGCATTCCGTGGTTCGCCGCCTCGTATGCGGCGTTCGATGTCGCGACTTTTGCCGAATTCGCAGCGATCCCGACATCGCTGCCGTCGCGGTCGTAGATGTCAGCCGCCCGCAAGACCTGTAGCCATGCACCCGTGGAATTTACCTTCGCCTCGGCGAGCGGGAGCTGAATGGCCTGGTTCTTTCCGATCGGTCGGTCGAACACTTCGCGTTCGGCGGCGTACTCCGACGCAAGTTTGATCGCGAGCTCGGCGGCGCCGGCGAGACCGGCCGAAAGGGTAATTCGCTCGACGTTCAGGAGATCGAGGACGTGGTACCAGCCGCGTCCGCGTTCGCCGATGAGGTGATCCGCAGCGACCTCGACATCGTCCAGGAAAAACTGTGTCGTCGTCTCCGTCCGTATCGCGACTTTGTCGATAGGCGTTATCGTCACGCCGTCCGCGTCGGTCGGAACCATGAACAGGGAAATTCCCCGGCTTGGGTTCGCTTCGTCCCTCGAGGCCGTCCTCGCGACGACGAGAACGTGATCCGCGATATCGGCACCGGAGATGAAGACTTTCTCTCCGTTCAGTTCCCACCCGGAATCGGTTTCCGTCGCGCGTGTCTTCATCCGGAGCGCGTCGAACCCTGCGCCGGGTTCGGTGATCGCGAAGGCCGGAATCGACTCGCCCGTAACGATGTCCTCGAGGAACAACTCGCGCTGTCGCTCGTTCGTGTAGTTCGCGAGTACTTCCCCGACGAACATCGTCCGCGCGATCGGAAGGACCGGAACGAGGCCGGCGTTCGACTCCGCCATCTGCTTCAACATGATCGCGGCGTCCTGTAGGCTCGAGTCGGAGCCGCCGTCGGCTTCCGGGAGCGTCATACTCACCCACCCTGCCCGAGCGGCGTCCGTCCAGAACGACCACGGGAATTCGTGGTCGATGTCGTGGATCCGCCAGTACTCGCGATCGTAGTCGCTCATCAGCTCGGCGACCGATCGCCGAATCAGTTGCTGCTCCTCGGAATACTCGAAGTCCATGGCTGTGTTTTCTCTACGACGCTATATCAAACCGCTAGCCCGTCTCCCGGATGCGGTTAAAACGGTCCATCCGCCCTGCCTGTGGGCAGTCCCGGAGCGCGGCTGGGAACTCGTCTACCGCTTCGTATTCTCGCCCATCCGTCTCGGTGAACTCCTCGAGGACTCCGGACAGGCTCGAGGTCAGCTTCGCTTCCGGAAATCCGCCAGCGGTCATCGGTCATGGTAACTCGGCTTCGGGTCATTTCCGGCTAACCGTGGTACCAATTCACATATCCAGATATAAGCGTTTCTCACGTAAGTTGACAGGTCGCGTTTCGACCGCCGATTCGAGCGCAGATGAGTTCCCCGTCGAACGATGCCTGCTCCTCATTCTCTTCCCCTCGTATTATTCCAGATACTCGTTTATAGTATTTATTGCAACACTTATGGTCGTCGCTCGTGTCCGTTGAGCTATCCGCTATGATCGGGGAAGACACAGTCCTGACGGACGAGGAAGAGACGTATCTGGCCGACGCGATAACCACCCTCGAGACCGAGGTGTTCGTCGACGGGCTCGGACACGACCACTTCCGGGCGCTCGACGAGAACGACGGCTCTCGCGAGGAGTGGCAGGAGTACGTCAGCCGAATGGGGGACGCCGGCTTCAACGCGATCTCGGTTCCCGAAGCGCACGGCGGTCCGGGCGGGACGATCATCGAGACGGTGCTGGCCGAACAGGCGATCGGCTACTGCGGCAATATCGTCCACGCCTGCCAGACGTCGCTGACGCAACACGTCGGGCGCACGATGTACGAACACGGGAATCAACACATCAGGGAGGCCTATCTCGAGCCGATGGCCGCGGGCGACCTCGTCGTGGCGCAGGCCTACACGGAACCCCGGAGCGGGACCGATCTCGCCCATCTCGAGACCGACGCCGAGAAGGACGGGGACGAGTGGGTGATCAACGGCGAGAAGCGATTCATCGACTTCGCGCCCTACGCCGACTTCTACTTCACGCCCGTGCGTACGAGTGGTGACGACGGCGACCGCGAGGGTGTCTCGATCATCGTGATCGATCGCGATACCGACGGTATCGAACTCCTTCAGGATCAGTCCGATTGGCACGGCTTCCGGGGAACCGGAGCGTCGTGGATGCGGTTCGACGACGTCCGCGTGCCCGAGGCAAACCTCGTCGGAAACGAGGGCGAGGCGTGGTCGTACATCACCGACGAGCTCAACCTCGAACACCTGACCGTCGCCCGCTACTGTCTCGGGGCGAGTCAGCAAGCACTCGAGATCGCCGCCAACTACACCGCCAACCGAGAGGTCAACGAACGGCCGGTCTCGCGGTACCAGGCCGTCAACCACAAGGTCGCCGAGATGGTGACGAAGCTCGACGGGGCGTACCTTCTCAACACCCGTGCAGCCCGGATTATGGACGATCGCGGCGTCTCCGCCGGCCGGATGGAGAGCGCGATGGCGAAATGGCTCGGTAACGAACTGGCCCACGAAATCGCCGACACCTGTATCCAGATCATGGGCGGAATCGGGACGACCACGTCGTATCCGGTCGAGCAGACCCAGCGCGACGTCCGCGCTGGCAGGTTCATGGGCGGTGCGACCGAGGTCATGAAGAGCGTCGTCCAACACGACGCCTACAAACTGCTTCTGGACGAGGAGTTCGACGCCGAGCTCGTCGGCAACGAACGCGAGGGGCTCCCCTGGTTGAACGAAGACGAGCAGCCGGCACAGATCGCGGACGAGTAGCAGCGATCGATCACACCGCAGCCGAATCGCAACGATCGATCGCATCGCTCGCACGGGGAAGCCGTGGGCTGTCAAACGTGACGCCGAAGCGCCGACTCATCGAGTCACACTGTCCTGTCACTCGACGATCTCGTTCAACAGGCCACCGGGTTCGGTCTTCGACCGCGGCGCTCCCTCGAGCAGGTCGTCAAACTCGGCCGCGAGGGCGGACGGACTCCAGCCCCGTTCGGTCGTCAGTGATCGATCCAGTTCGGGATCGGTGACGGTGAAGACGGTATCGCCGCCGATCGCGAACGTCCACCCGGTGACATCGGTCGCGTCGTCGGACAGCAACACGATGGGCAACGCGACCACCTTTTCGGGGCCCAGTTCGTCTCGCGGCAGTCGCTCGAGAACGTCGTCCGGAACGTTCGCATCGAGCATTCTGGTGATCGCTGCCGGCATCATCGCGTTGACGCGGACGTTGTACTGATGGAGTTCGCGGGCGGCCGTTCGAGTGAGCCCGAGCACGCCCGCCTTCGCCGCGGAGTAGTTGAGCTGTGCGGGACTCCCTCTGGACGACGCCGACGACACCGAAACGAACGAGCGTTGGGTCTCGAGGCCCTCGGAATTGCTGCGCTGGCGCCAGTGACTTCCCAGATGGTGAATGAGGTTGAAGTGACCGGTAAGGTGGACATCCGTCACCGCGCTCCAGTCTTCCGGGTCCATATTGAACAGCATGTCATCCCGAAGGAAGCCGGCGTAGTTGACCGCGCCGTCGATGCGACCGTACGCCGCGACCGTTTCCTCGACGAGCGAGCCGACGTACTCGTAGTCCGTGATGTCTCCAAAACTCGCCGTCGCCTCGCCGCCGTCCTCGGTGATTTCGTCGACGACGTCGCGAAGCGGTTCCTCGTTCGCCCCCTCGCCGTGGGGCTCCGAACCGAGGTCGCTGACGACGACGCTCGCTCCCAGCTCGGCCATCTGAACCGCCGTTTCGCGCCCGAGGCCGCTGGCACCGCCGGTAACGATGACCACCTTGCCGTCGATCATCACGGCTCACCCCGGTAGTCGACGTTCTCCTCGACGACGTCCCAGATGCCGCGGGCCATCGGCTCACGGGCCTCCTCGTTGAGGTGGCCCACGAGTCCCGCCGAACGAGAGACCAGCGCGATTCCGCGAGCGACGAGCGGATCGAGACCGAGTTCGGACACTCCGACGCCGATCGCTCCCGTCGCATTGATCAGCGGACGGGACCCGAACTGCTCTTCGGCCGCGTCCTGAACGTCGTGGATAAACTCGAGGTATGGACCGTCCATCCCTTCGGCCTCGAGGATGTCGAAGATTCGCTCGGTCCGCGGGTCGGTCGGGTCGTGTTCGGGGTGTCCGAATCCCGGCAAGCGATCGTGCGCGGCGACGATATCGCGTGCAACGGCATCGCTCGGCTCGCCGTCGTCGATCCGCGAGACGCCGTCCTGAACCATTTCCGCGACGTCCTGCATCGATCCGAGGAACGTCTTTCCCGCGCCGAGCAGACCGCTCGCGACCGCACCCTGTACCGCCTCCGGCGCGGAGTCGTACGTGAGCCGCGCCGCGATCACGCTCGGAGTGATTCCGTGTTCGACGACCGTGACCAGGAGCGTGTTGAACACTCGAGACTCCGAGTCGGTCGGCATCTCGCCCGTCAGCTGGAAGTAGAAGAACTCGCCGAAATCGAGGGTTCCCATCAGCTCCTCCGTGAGATCCGCCCCTCTGACGGTGATACGCTGCTCGTCCGACGTCGCTATCGATGTTTGCAAGGGTTTCTCACCCATGCGAAGAGCGTCTCCGAACTGCGGCTTATATCTACTCCCCGCGGAACTCCGGGTCGCGGTCCTCGAAGAACGCGTCGACGCCTTCGCGGTGGTCTCGAGGCGACTGGAGTATGACGTTCCGTTCGTGACAGCCTTTCATCCGACCGATGTCGCCGCCTGCACAGAACGCACTGCCGGCGCCCGACAACACGACGCAGTGGACGTCAGGATCGCGCTCGACCAGTTTCGAGGACGTCCGACAGACGCTCGACCAGGGCGTCGTTCAGCGCGTTGTACTTGTCCGGGCGGTTCAACTCGACGCGTGCCGGACCGCTGGTCACGTTCAGAAGAACGGGTTCGTCAGTCATTGCGCCTCGCCGCCGTCTCGGAGCCGGTTTCGTTTTATCTTGCCGGTTATCGTCTTCGGCAGGTCGTCGACGAACTCGATCTCGCGGGGATACTGGAAGCGGGCCAGATTCGATTTAACGTGTTCCTGAAGCTCTTCGACCAGGTCGCCGGACGGTCGGACGCCCGCCGCCGGCTCGAGGACGGCTTTGACGATGTTCGTCCGCTCGGCGTCGGGAACGCCGACGACCGCCGCCTCCTTTACCGCCGGATGGGCGTTCAGGCTGGATTCGACTTCCGCCGGACTGATCCGATAGCCGGAACTGATGATCATGTCGTCCCTCCGGCCGAGGTACCAGACGTAACCGTCGTCGTCGATTCTCGCCGAATCGCCGGTCCGATGCCACCGGCCCTCTCTGACGGCCTCCGTCTCCGCCGGTCTGTCGAAGTATTCGAGAGACATGGTCGGGTTGTCGTCCGTCGCGACCGCCAGTTCGCCCGCCTCGCCCGCGGGGAGTTCGTTCCCGTCGTCGTCGAGGATCGTCACCTCGCAGCCCGGCAGCGGCTTGCCGAGCGCGCCGAGCTTCTCCGCTCGCTCGTCGCCGAGGGGCGGATATCCGACGCTGTAACACTCGGTCTGCCCGTAGCCGAGCGTCCCGAACGCGTCGAAGCGCTCCTCGGCCCACTCGAGCATATCGGGCGTGACGCGCTCTCCGCCCGCCGAAACGACGCGAAGGGAGAGATCGTACGAATCGATGGTCTCGCGGGGCAGATCCATCATCTGCCGGAGGGCCGTCGGCGCAGTGACGAAGATCGTCACGCCGTAGGCCTCGAGTAACGCCAGCGCCCGCTCCGGATCGAACTTGCCGTCGTACTTCACGATGGGCATCCCGAGCGTCCACGCCTCGAGCAGGTTCGCGAAGCCGCCCGCCCAGGCGAGGTCTCCCGAGTGCCAGAGGAGATCGGTCTCGTGGAAGTCGCGCATGTACTGGCCGACGTACCGGTGTCCCAGGGCGTACCGGTGGGCGTGGAGGACGCCTTTCGGATCGCCGGTCGTTCCGGACGTGTAGAACAGCTGCGCCGGATCGGCCGGCGACGTCTCGACGGGATCGAACGAACTCGAGCGATCGGCGAGCAGCTCCGCGAACGGAATCGGCCGGTCGTCGAGAGCGGGTCCGGTATCGGTCTCTGATCCATCGTCGGAAGCGACTCCGTGCCCGTCGTCGCCCCGAACGACGACGACATCGAGCGACTCGGGAGCGTCTATTTCCGCGAGTTTCTCGAGGCCGCACTCGTCGGTGACGATGAGTTCGGGTGATGCGTCCCGCAGGCGATCCGCGATCCCGTCGGGCGCGAACAGGTGATACAGCGGCATGTTGATCGCACCGAGCTTGTGACCGGCCAGCGTCACGATCAGGGATTCGGGAAGCGTCGGGAGGAAGATCGCGACGATATCCTCGCGGTCGATCCCGCGGTCGCGAAACGCGTTCGCGCACCGATTCGATAGCCGAGAGAGTTCGTGGAACGTGTATGACTCCGCATCGCCAGCGGCGTTCTCCCAGTAGAGAGCCACGGCGGACCGATCGGTCGCCCACCGATCGCAGACGGCCTCCGCCATGTTGTACGTCTCCGGAATCTCCCACTCGAACGACTCGTAGACGGCGTCGTAGCGACCCGGTTCCAGCTGTCGGAGATCGGACGCGTTCCCGGTCATTAGGGGCCCACCTCCGACGCGATCGTCTCGAGTCGAATCTCGGTGAACCCACCCGGGGGCGTCTCCAGCAGTTGTCTCTCCTCGACAGGGTCGAACGGGATCATCGTGGTACCATTTCACACAACAGCGCATAAAACTAGGTCTCAGCCGGGTCCGAACACCGCTTATTGAGGAAGACCGCCGGTTTCGTCGGTGACCGCTCGTCGGTGATGTCCGATCGGTACTGTCGCATCGGTGCGGCCGCTGACGGAGAGCGGACCGCGCTCGCTCGCCGTTTCGTCGCGGACTTTGTGCCGGAGCGATTACTCGATAATGCCGTTGATTCGGAGGGTTTCGATCCGTTCGTCGGAATACGCGAACTGCTCGAGCACTTCCGTCGTGTGCTCACCCTTCGTCGGCGGTGGGCTGCTGTATCCGGGCCGTTCGCCGTCGGACTCGAACGTGAACGGGAGGGCCGCGATGTCGACCGGTTCGTCCACTTCCGGGTTGTACGATTCGGTGAGCATGGATCGCGCCTCGAGATGCGACAGTTCGACGACCTCGTCGATCGATCGCACCGCGGCCGCGGGAACGCGCGCCTCTAACAGGAGCTGCTCGAGTTCCTCGGCGGTGTACGAGGCGAACGCCTCGTGTAGCTCCTCCCGCAACGTCGGACGGTGTTCGATCCGATCGTCCATCGTTTGATACTCGGCTCTGTCGAGCAGATCGGACCGATTCACGGCCTTACAGAGCCGTTCGAACATGGTCTGGGTCATCGTAATCAGATACACGTATCCGTCCGATGCCTCGAAGAGCCCGTTGGGTGCGCTTCCGATTCCCAGCTCGCCGTTTCGTTCCGGGACTTCACCCGTCGTGTCGTAGTTGGCGATCCAGTAGGACATCCAGGAGATTCCGACGTCGAACAGCGAGACGTCGATGTGATCACCCTCGCCCGTCTTATCTCGCTCGCGGATCGCGGCCATGACCGCGAAGGCGGCGTTGGTCCCGGTGCCGCAGTCGATCAGGCTCGAGCGGATTCGGACGGGCGGTTGGTCCGGGTAGCCCGTCGTCGCCATCAGACCCGACATCGCCTGAATACACGGATCGTATCCCGGAAAGCTGCGGTTCGGTCCCGTCTGTCCGTACCCCGACAACGAGCAGTAGACGATGTCCGGATTGTCCGCGGAGATGGAGTCGTAGTCCAGGCCGTACTCGTCCAGGACGCCCGGACGGAAGCTCTCGATCAACACGTCGGCTTTCGCGGCGAGGTCCGTGAGGAGCTCCTGTCCCTCGTCGGTCTTCAGATCGACGCAGATGCTCTTCTTCCCGTTATTGTACGCGGAAAAGAGGCTCCCTTTCATCAGGGGCCGAAAGGCATCTCCGCTCGGCGGCTCGACCTTGATCACTTCCGCACCCATCTCACCGAGCATCTGCGTGCAAACCGGCCCGGCGATCGATTGAGTGAAATCTATCACATTTATGTCTCCTAACGGTTGCATGCGAAGTAGTCGCATAGATGAGTATATAAACATTCGGTCGCGGACGCTTCGTCGCGTTCGTCCCGGCGGGCTCGTCGTCCGCGTTCGTACTGCGGGCCGGTAATTCACGCGTCACTGACGGCTGCTCCCACGCTCGAGCACACCGGCGACGCGACGACTGTCATCCCGGTCGAGTCGGGACGGACCGCGTTCACCGGTACTACGATAACGGTGGGAACCTAGTATCGAGGAGAAGACTATGAAAGTCCACGAAGCAGTCATCAGGCTGTTCAACGAGGAGGGAGTCGAGACGCTGTTCGCGCTGATGAGCGAGGATACGATGCGCACGCTTTCGACGGTACACGAGCAGTGGAGCGGAGAGATGGGCGTCGTCCACACGCGCCACGAGCAGGGTGCCGTCGCGATGGCCGACGGCTACTCGCGGGCGGGTGACGACGTTGGCGTCTGTCTCATCGGTCGAGGGCCCGCCGTCGCACAGACCGGCACCTCGCTCGTCACGGCTCGGAAGAAGGGGTCGAAGCTGCTCGTCATCGTTCCGGAGATGTCCGTGTCCGACACCTACGATATCAAGGACTTCGAACAGGAATCCTTCCTGGAGTCGACGGTCGGCACCGTCCGTTCCGCTCGAAGCCCCGAAACACTGCTTCCGACGCTCGAGGAGGCCTTCCGGAGCCTCCGAGTCGGAGAGGGGCCGATAGCGGTACAGGTTCCGTGGGACGTACTGGACGGCGAACTTCCCGATTCCGACGTCGAGATCGACCGAAATCGATCGGCGACGGCGACGAATGCTGCGACATCGAACGCTCGACTCCACCCCGACGACGACGCGATCGATGCGGCCGTCGACCTGTACCTCGATTCGGACGCGACCAAAATCCCGATGGTCGTCGCCGGTCGCGGCGCGATCGAGGCGGACGCGAAGGAGGCGATCGAGTCGTTCGCTGAGCGGACGAACGCCGTGCTCGCCACCACCCTGCAGGCTCGAGGCTACTTCGACGATCATCCGTTCTCGCTCGGGGTCGTCGGCGATTTCGGGAGCAACATCGCGAACGAACACCTGCACGAAAGCGACTTCGTGCTGGCGGTCGGCTGTAGCCTGAACCCGTATACGACGGATTCCGGACACCTCATCGAGGACGAGACCAAAGTCGTCCACGTCGATGCGGACCCGAGCGCAATCGGTCGGTACGAGTCCGTCGATCTCGGCGTCCGAGGGGACGCCCGGCTGACGGTCGACGCGTTGACCGCGCAGCTAGAGGCGCACGGAATCGACCGAAGCGGCGAGTTCTGGACCGATCGGTTCCGGAATCGGATCGCGGACACGCCGGCGCTGGACGAGGGCGAGTTCCCCGAACAGGAGGGGCGAATCGATCCGCGTGAGCTGGTCCGAGGTCTCGATCGCATCCTGCCCGAAAACCGGGTGGTCGTCAGCGACGGTGGGCACTTTTCCCGGTGGGTCCTCGACGGGGTTTCGACGCCGGAACCGGCCGATTTCCACTGGACGCTCGACTTCGCGGCGATCGGGCAGGGACTCTCCCACGGGATCGGGGCAGCGTTGAACTCGGGTGACCGCACTCCCGTCACGATCTGCGGCGATGCGGGATTCATGATGGCGCTTCAGGAGGTGGACACCGCCGTCCGCCACGAGATACCTGTGACGATCGTCGTGATGAGCGACAGCGCGCTCGGAACGGAGTATCACAGTCTGCAAACCGCCAACAAGTACGCCGACGTCGCTCTCCTGGAGGCACCCGACATCGCAGACGTCGCACGGTCGCTCGGCGCGGACGGCTACACCGTTCGCTCGAGCGGCGATCTGGACGCTCTCAGCGACGTTCTCGACCACCAACCGGACGGGCCGGTCGTCGTCGACTGCAAGACGAACAGCGCCGTCCGCCATCGAAGCAAGATGTAGCGGGATGTCGAACGACGCATCGTCGAACCTGTCCCGCCTTCACCGTTTCCTTTTCTCGCGTCCGCCCATCCACCCGTCCGCCCGTTTGCCGTCCGCCCGTCTGCTGTCCGCCCGCTCGTGCCCGTCAGTAGTCCGAAGTGGTTGTTTCCGAAAATCCGGCGTACTGCCGACTCAGCGTCAGTACCGGTACGCTTTCGTTCGGTTACCGACATGGTAACGCATGGATCTCGGACTGGACGGTACCGTCGCGCTGGTTACGGCCTCGAGCAGCGGTCTCGGAAAGGCGTCCGCGAAAGCCCTCGCGAGGGAGGGCGCACACGTCGTTATCAACGGGCGAGACGAACAGCGGTTGGCCGACGTTGTCGAGCAGATCGGCGATCCGGACGCGTTCGGCGATATCGTCGCGTTTCTGCTCTGGCGGCACCGTCGCGACCATCGTCGCGACGATTGTCCTCCACGCCGGTGGTTTCGCCTGTCGCTGGGATCGTTGTGGTCGCTGAGACGGACTGTTGGAAGTCATTCCCGGAGCAACCACGCACTGTCCTGCGGTCGCGCCGGTAAATCGTTACAACAGCCCGTATGAGGCGGTAGCGGCCGGAACACTCGAGATCGGAGCCGGAATCGAATCTACTCGACCCGAAGCACGGAGTGCGAGCGTTCTATTCGGGCCGGAAGCACAGATAGTTACGAAACCGATCGAATTCACCGAAATCGTTCGGAAAAGCCAGATCTCGGTCGGGACAGATAGGTGTTCGAGTATACGGAATCTTTATGGAACAAGATACGTTACCTGTTCGCATGGAAACGTACACGGATCCGGGGACGGTGAAGGCGACGCGGACGACGTTCGAGATCATCGAAACGCTCGCCGAAGCGGACGGCGGTCAGATCACCGAGATCGCGGACGAACTCGGTCTCGCAAAGAGCACCATCCACCGGCATCTGGCGACGCTCGAGGACCTCGAGTACGTGGTCAAAGACGGGGACCGGTATCGAATCGGCTTTCGATTCCTGGAACTGGGTGAAGGGACGAAAAAGCGCACCGACACGTACCAGATGGCGAGTCAGAAAGTCAAGAAGATCGCCGAACAAACCGCCGAGCGAGCGCAGTTCGTCGTCGAGGAACACGGCAAGGCCGTCTACGTGTTCGGAGAGACCGGTGAACACGCCGTGCAAACCGACTCCGTGATCGGCAAGTACCGGCCGCTTCAATCGATGGCTGCGGGAAAAGCGATCCTCGCATACCTCCCCGAGGAGCGCGTCGAAGAGATCATCCAGCAACACGGGCTGCCGTCGTTGACCGAGAACACGATCACGGACGAGGACGAACTCTACGAGGAACTCGAGGAGATCCGAGAGCGAGGGTACAGCATCAACGATCAGGAGACGATCCCCGGGCTTCGGGCGATCGGTGTCCCGATCGAGTGCCCGGACGGCGGCGTCTTCGGCGCACTCAGCGTCTCCGGCCCCACACACCGCGTGCAAGGTGATCGCCTCGAGGAAACGATTCCGAATATCCTTCTCGGAACGGCGAACGAACTCGAACTGGATATGAAATACTCTTGAACCCGCACTGTGACGGTCGACTCAGGGAACAACGCACCGTGTTCCGAATTTCGGCCCGATCTGACCGTATCATCCCAAAACCCGTCCCGATCGGTCCGTAGCGTATCTTCCCCAAACCCGTTCTGATCGGTCCGCAGCCGTTCGATTCACCGACGCGGCGCTATCGATCGTTCCTCGATGGAGAACGGAATCCGCTCACGCGTCGGGACGAGCTAGCCGGAAAACTTGTCGCGACGGTACAGGCCCAGTTCGCTCACCGTGTTCGGCGTCTCCTGACGCGCGACGAACGCGATCGCGTCGGCGACGTCTCGAGGTCCGGTGACTTCGTCCCGTTCGTACCGTTCCTCCGAGGTCTGTTCTCGGAACTCCTTGCCGAACTCCGTCCTGACTTCCGACGGGTTGACGATGCTGACGGCGATGTCATCCGTCCCGACCTGTCCCGCGAGGCTCTTCGCGAATCCGCGGGTCCACCACTTCGACGCCGCGTACAGCGGCGCGTCCGGACGCGGGTTCTTGCCCGCGTAGCTCGCGACGAAAATCGCCGTTCCGTTCGTTTCGCGGAGGTGCGGAATCGCCGCTCGGGCCGTGTAGAACATCCCGTCGACGTTCACGCCCATGACGGTTCGATACTGATCGGTCGGAAACTCCTCGACGGGCGTCTCGGAATCGGTCGCGATCCCCGCGTTGTTCACCAGCACATCGAGGCGGCCGAATTCCGAGACCGTCTGCTCGACGGCCGCCTCGACCTCGTCTTCGTCGCTCACGTCTGCGGGACAGACGAGCGCCGACGCATCCGTCTCGGACTCGATTTCGGCGGCGAGTGCCGTCAACCGATCTTCGCGACGGGCGACGAGTGCGACGTCGGCACCGTCGGCCGCGAGTGCACGAGCCGTTTCCCGTCCGATTCCCGCACTCGCGCCGGTAACGATCGCTCCGTTGTCTGCCAGTGGGTGGGTAGCCATCGGTGAGACATTGTCGCGGTGATGCTAAACTCTACGTGTTACTGCTGTGAGCGTATTCAGACTCGTGTCGTTTCCGACGGGTCCGCTCGAGGGGCTTCTCCTACCCACGGCACACGCGCTTCCATCCGCGGTGTGCGTCCGATGATCGACCACCGGAAGACGACGGAACGGTCGGCTACAATCCGAGCCGAAAGATTCGATTCGCCGCGAGGATACCGAGGCCGAGGATCATGATTCCGGCGAGTAACGTGAACGAGACGTCCCACCCGTACAGGTCGGCGAGAATACCGATCACGACGCTGCCCGTCGCGCCCGTCGTCATGTACGCGGTCCTGACGAGCCCGAATCCGGTACCGCGCTCGGACGCCCCCAGGAGATCCATGAATCGCGACTGGATCGGCGCTCCCCAGCTCATCGCGAGTCCGATGAACAACACGCCCGCGACGAACTGCGGGAGGCTCCCGGCGACGACGAGCAGTCCGTACCCGGCGATACCGGCGCTCATCGTCACGATCGCGGCCGAATCGCGACCGATTCGATCCGAGAGCGCGCCCATCAGCGGTTGCGTGAGCCCGTGGACGACGAAGTACAGCGAGAAGAGCGCGCTCGCGATCGCCGGTGAGAGTCCCTGTCCCTCGGCGAAAAACGTCGGCAGGAACGATGCCGTCGCCTGCCAGACGAAGGCGCAGAGAAACGAGAGCAGCGTCGTGTACGCGATCGACGGTCGGAAGAGCAGCTCGAACATCGCGCCGAGTTCGGCCCGTTCGCGCATCGGCTGCTCGGGTCGATCCGGTTCTGTCGGGCGGATTCGCCACGCGAACAGGACGAAAATCGGGGCTGCGACGGAAAAACCGAGTAACACGCCCGCTCGCCACCCGTACCGAACGGCGATCAGCGTCGCGGCGACCGGCGCGACGAGGCCCGCGACGGGGCCGCCGGCGATGTGCAACCCGATCGCGCGACCCGTGTCCGCGAACTGCTTCGTGAGATACGTCGTTGCGACCGTGTAGTGGAGCCCGGCACCGACGCCGAGAACGATCGTAAAGAGGACGAAAAATTCGTACGACGGAGAAACGGCGAGCAGTACACTGGCGATTGCGGTCAATCCGAGCGCGACGAGAATGACCCGTCGTTCTCCGAACCGATCACCGAGGATGCCGCTCGGGAACTGGGTGAGCGCGTACGTCCCCCACATCAGCGATAACGCGGTTCCGAGAGCCGCGTTCGAAACGGCGAAATCGTCCGTGATAGCGGGAACGAGCGGGCTGATCGCGAGCCGAGCGGCCATCGTCGCCATGAACGCAAACGTGCAGAGAAGCAGCGCCGTACGTTGATATCGCCAGTTCACAGGCACCCTACAGAGAGCCGATGAAAACGATTTGCGGTATCGGACTATCTGGCCGAATTACGAGTCGTCGCCGTCGGAACGCGTTGCGCCGGTCCGTACAGACAGGCCCGGGACGGACATTAACGGGCTCGAGACGGACACTGACTGAATCGGGATGGACACTGACGGGCTACCGACGGACGACGGGGAGGACTCGATGGCGATCATTACGACGATAGCAGGTCGTCGGCGATGATACGTTTCTGTATCTCGTTGGTTCCCTCGAAGATGCGAGTCACTCGAGCATCCCGCCAGTATCGCTCGACGTCGAAGTCAGTCGTGTAGCCGTAGCCGCCGTGAATTTGAATCCCTTCGCTGGTGACCTCCTCGGCGATATCGCTGGCGAAGAGTTTCGCCATCGCGGCTTCGGCGTCTGCTCGCTCGCCGGAGTCGACCGCGTCGGCGACGAGCAGCGTCAACGCCCGCGCGGCCTCGACCTGCGTCACCATGTCCGCCAACTTGAATCTGATCGCCTGAAACTCCGAGATCGGCTCGTCGAACTGCACGCGTTCCGTCGCGTACTGAACCGAGTCTTCGATCGCGCCGCGCGCTAATCCCACCGACCGGGCGGCGGTGTGGACGCGGCCTTCCTCGAAGAAATCCATGATCTGATAGAAGCCGTTTCCTTCCTCACCGCCGACGAGCTTGTCGGCGCTGACGCGCACGTCGTCGAAATTCACCTCCCACGTTTTCCAGCCGTGGTAGCCGATCTTGTCGATCGCCTGGCCGCTGAGACCGTCGCGATCGAACGTCCCGGCCGGCTTCTCGACGATGAAGCCGGAAATGCCGCGATGGGCCGGCTCCGCGTCCGGGTCAGTGACAGCGTACGTGAGAATGAAATCCGATCCCTTCGCGAACGTCGTCCACGTCTTCTGGCCGTTGAGGACGTACTCGTCGCCGTCGCGCTCGGCGCGGGTCTGCATGTTCGCGACGTCGCTGCCCGCGTTCGGCTCGCTGATCGCGATGCTCTTGAGCGCGTCTCCGGAGGCCATCTTCGGCAAATACTCCTCTTTCTGCTCGTCCGTCGCTCCCGCAAGGCTCTGTCCGCGGGCGATGATACTGCCGACGCTGAGCCACCCTCGAGAGAGCTCCTCGGCGATAACCGCGTACGACTTCAGATCCATCCCGAGTCCGCCGTATTCCTCGTCGATGAGGATGCCGAAAAACCCCATCTCGCCGAGCTGAGAGACGAGTTCGGCCGACATCTCCTCTTTTTTCGGGTCGCGTTCGCTCGCCTCCGGGCGGACCTCGTTCGTGACGAACCGCTTCGTTTCGTCACGCAGCAGCTTGTGTTCGTCTGACAGTATCGTGTCCGAAATGTTGTTCATACGTGTTCCACGTTGCGCCGATATTTATTAAACCTTTTAATATATTCCGGATCAGTCACTCAGTGAGTGAAGGACGGCGGTGATTTGCGATGGGGTTCGTCATCCGCCGGGGCCGTCGGCGTCCCACATCTCCGTCGAACAGTTCGAAGCAGCGCTCGAGCGGTGCTCACGCAGCATTCGAGCGGCGACCGATCCGACTAAACGAATATAAGTGCGGTCCGCATTGCCATACCACGATGGATGAAATCGATCACATCGCACACGCAGTGTGGGACCTGTCGGACGCGCTCGAGACCGTCACGGCCGCGGACGGCGTCGAACACGTCTGGACCCTCGAGAGCGAGAAATGGCAGTACCGAACGGCGTACATCCTGTTCGGCAGCGATATATTCACCCTGCTTTCCCCGACGAGCGAGGCGAGTTTCGTCGCCGACTACCTCGAGCGCAACGGCCAGGGGCTTCATCACATCGGTGCAACCGTTTCGGACCTCGAGACGGCCGTTGCACAGCTGACGGCGGTCGGCGGGGAGGTCATCATGGAGGACGTGGTTTCGGGTGTCCGAAGCGAGGCGACCCTGCATCCGAAATCGCTGTTCGGCCTCCAACTGCAACTCATCGAGTGGCACGACGACGTCGGTCCGACTGCGCGCGACCACATCGAGGCGATGCGCGCCGCCGCGGCGGACGATCGACTCTGAGTCGACGAGTTACGCGATCGTCTCGCCGACGTTGTCGATCGTCTCGCGTATCTCTTCGACGGTGGCGGTGGTCGGCGGAAGCAGTGCGAGCGTGTCGGCGATCCCCTCGTATCGCTCGAAGCGGTCACCGACGGTATCCGGACTGCCGGCGATCGCGATCTCGTCGAGGAGGTCGTCGCTGACGGCCGCCCGGGCCGCATCCTTCTCGCCGGCCTCCCACTCGTCCTGGATCCGGTCGGCGGCGTCCCGGAACCCGTGATCGGCCACCGCATCGTAATGGAACGCTCCCATCGCGCCGACGTAGAACGCGATCATCTCCCGGCACCTGTCCCGAGCCCGCTCGCCGTCTTCGAGGACGCATGTCGTCACCCACGGGATCGTCGCGACCGCTTCGGGATCGCGATCTCGCTTTCGAGCGCCGCGATCGACGTGTTCGCGCTTCGCCGGGAGCGCCGACACCGGAATGCGGTTCGGCATCCATCCGTCGCCGAACCCGCCCGTCAGTTCGATGTTCGTCTCGCCCTGTGCGGCGACGTAAATCGGAACGTCCGAGCGACGCGGTTCGAATCGGAGACGGAAGTGCCGGAGGTCGAATAGCTGGCCGTCGTAGCTCATCTCGTTTCCGGAGAGGACGCGTCGGACGATCTCGATCGTTTCGCGCTGGCGGCGCAACGCCGGTCGAAAGTCAACGCCGTGCCAGTTCTCGATGACCTTCGGCCCCGACAGGCCCAGCCCGAGTACCGCCCGTCCGTCCGTGAGTTCGTCCAGCGTCGCCGCTCCCTGGGCGATCAGCGCGGGCGACCTCGAGTAGACGGGGATGATTCCCGTTCCGAGCCCGATCGTTTCCGTGCGGGCCGCGAAGTAGCCGAGGCGGGTAAACGCTTCTCGGCCCCACGTTTCGGGGACCATCACGAGATCGTATCCGGCGTCCTCCGCCGCGAGCGCGAGGTCACACTGCTCCACTGTGGTGACGTCGCCGGTGGCTGGCAACGGCAGCGCGAGGTCGTACGATGGCATGGTATACCAAACGAGAAGAGACCGTCTTAGCTGTTTCCCACCCGCTCGAGTGCCGTCCCATTAATGTGGTCACCGCTCGCTCTAGTCGATACGATGTCGAACGAAGGAACGTCCAGGGTGCCGTACATCACCGCCAAAGAGCAGCTTTCGGACGACTGGCACGACCACTACGATCGGATCGCGGCCAGCCGGGGCCACGTTCGCGGTCCCTTCAGCGTCCTCATGAATAGCCCGGCGGTCGCGACCGAGATTGCAGACGTCGGAACGTACGTGCGCTTCGAGGGAACGCTCCCGGGGACGGTGCGAGAACTCGCGATCATCACGACGGCCCGGGAACTCGACTGCGCCTACGAGTGGGCGATACACGAGCCGCTGGCACGAGACGAGGGGGTCGCTGACGACACGATCGATATCGTCGCCACTCGAGAGTCGACGGCTCCCCTTCCGGCGGTCGACGCGCTCGTCGTCCGCTACGGCCGCGCGTTGTTCCGCGAAAACGAGGTCCCGGAGTCGCTCGTTCGGTCGGCGAGAGACCGGTTCGGCGTCGAAGGGGTCACTGAACTGACGGTGACGTTCGGCTACTACAGTATGCTGGCCTGCGTCCTGAACGCCTTCGCGGTCGACCCGGGAGAATCGCTCGAGCAGTGGTGATCCCGTCTCGAGTGCGGGTCTCACAGGCATCGACGCGACAGTACGAACCACATTCTCAGTCGTTTGATCTCCGTCAATCGTTCGATCTAGCGACCAGTACCACGGCGAGGCCGGCACAGAGTACCGTCACGCAGGTGAGCACTCCGAATAACGCGGGAGTACCGCCGTAATCGAGCGTGACGCCGGCGACGGCCGAGCCGACCGCGCCGATGCCGAACAGTCCCATGTAGATGTACCCGAACGAGAGACCGTGGCTTTCCGCTGGGACGTACTCCGCGATAAGGCTCTGCACGATCGGTGCGAACATGTAGATGAAAAAACCGAGTGCGACGCAGACGGCCAGCAGCGGGAGGACGCCGATTTCGGAGGCGGGAACGAACAGCGCGGATGCGATACCGAGTGCGATAAACGTCCCGAGAAGGGTCATTTCAGAGCTTCCCCTATCGCTGATCTTGCCGCCGGTGTACTGCCCGAAGATGCCGACCAGCAGGAGCCCGGAGTACGCGATCTGGCCCGCTTCGATCTCCCGGTCGCCAACTGCGACGGTCTCGAACATCGGCAGGTCCGTGAGGACGTCGGGAAGGAACGTGAAGATCCCTCGATAGTAGACGCCGTACAGTATCTGTATCGCGAACACGAGAACGAACCCACCGATCAGCAGGGTCCGAGTGTTCGTCACGACGTCACGAAGCGACGTTACGAGAGCCGGATTCGCCGTCCGGTCCGGATCGCGCTGCTCCGAGGCCGCCTCGGAAACGGTGTCGTCGAACGAGACGAAGAGGCCGACGATAACGCAGATCGCTGCCGGGGCGGTGAGGAGGAGCGCGACCAGCCGCCACTCGAAAAACGCGAGCAGGACGATCGCAGCGAGCGGAACGACGACCATTCCGACGTTTCCCCCGGCACCGTGGTACGCGAGCACCGTCCCTCGTTGCTTCGCGCTCCGACTGATGAGCGACAGTCCGGACGGATGGTAGAGACTCGCCATCGCGCCCCAGATCATCAGCGTCACGGTGAGCGCCGCGACGGACTGAAGCACGCTCAGCGCGGCGAACGAGAGCCCCATCCCGCCGGTAGAGAGCAAGACGAGCCGTTTCGATCCGTATACGTCCGCCAACACGCCCGCGAGGGGTGCGAACAGTCCGATGAGAGCGTACCCCGCACCGACGACGAGTCCGAGCGTCGTCGCCGAGACGTCGAACATCGAGAGCCAGATCGGGACGAAGAGCGGAATTACCAGCTCGAATCCGTGAAACACCCCGTGACCGAGACCGGTGAAGACCGCAATAGACGAGTCGTTATTCTTCATTGTCCGTTTCTCACGGAGGCAATGTTCAATATTCTACTGATCGCGGAACGGTGCGGCGTCGACGCGTCTGATCTCGACGTTCCGGCTCCCTCGAGACTCAGTCACTCGTGGCGACGATCACGGGGCGGTCGGCGGAGAGGAGCAGGGACTGCGTGACGCTTCCGAAGATAGCCTTCCCGGCGGGGCTCCGCTTTCGTCCGCTGACGGCAATACTGTCGGCGTCGATTTCCTCGGCGACCGCGAGGATTACTTCGGTGGGTTCGCCGTGTTCGCGTCGCTTCACCGGGTCGATACCGGCCGCTTCGAGGATCTGCGTCGCGGCCGTCACGCTCTCCGGGAAGTCGTCTTCGTCGTACAGTTCGGACGAATCGACCCGCGCATCGCCATCGCTCACGTTGAACTCTTCGAACACGTTCACGAGGACGACCTCGATCTCTCCCGGGAGATTCGCGACGGCTTCGGCCGCCAACGCTGAACGATCTTCGTTCGTATCGACCGCTAGTAGTACGTTGTACATAGGTGTACTACCAGTTCTATCTACTTATCTCTCCGGGCAGCTCCGTCGACGGTCGCCCGCGAGTCGATGCGAACGGGTCCAACGCGCAGTTCCATCGACGTTCCCGACGAACGTCGAGCGACGAGGGCTCGAGAAGACGCGTCGCACGGACGGAGCCGATACGTTCGATTGGGTATCGACGGTTCGGCGGACAGTGCGAGTCGGAAGGTATCGATGAGTGAACGACGACTCACCGCGGGACCCCGGTCCGCCATCCGAATAAACAGAAGACTTTACTGTGAGAGCCGTAATATTCGCTGTAATGCTGTCGCTATCGGCGGAACAGGAGATGGTCGTATCGTCACTGGAAGCGCTCGCCCACAACGAGTTTTCTGACGCCGCGTTCTCGTGGGACGGGAACATTCCGCTGGAGAACATCGAACTGCTCGCAGACCGCGGCTATCTCGGACTGAACATCTCCGAAGAGTACGGCGGCGGCG
The DNA here is from genome assembly GCF_028618695.1 of Natrinema soli. The sequence goes on from NZ_JAQIVI010000413.1 coordinate 36,866, forward strand.
GCATGGGCGAATTCGAGGCGATGCTCAGCATCGAAGCCGTCGGGCAAGTCTGTCCGGATACGGCCGAATACCTCTACAACCAGCAGATGGTCGCCCCTCGCGGTATCGAGATGTTCGGGAGCGACACCGTGAAGGACCGGTACCTCCCCGGCGTCACCGCGGGCGAAGACGCGATCGCGATCGCGATTTCCGAACCCGAAGCGGGATCGGACGTCGGTGCGATGAATACCACGGTCGAAGCGGAGAACGGAGAACTCGTCCTGAACGGCGAAAAAGTATGGGTGAGCAACATTCCGCACGCATCTGCTTGCGTCGTCTGGGCGAGATTCCCAGACGGACTCGGTTCGGTCGTCATCGACCTCGATGACAACGAGGACAGCGTCGAGATCGAGCAACACTACACGAACATGGCGAACCACACCCAGACGCAGTTCCGCATGCACGACATCGTGATTCCCGAAACGCACGTCCTGACTCGAGGGACGGACGGGTTCAAACAGCAGCTCCAGGCGTTGAACTGGGAACGCCTCGGAAGCGCGACGCTCTCGAACGCCATCGGCCGATGTGCACTCGACAAGGCGCTGGAGTACGGCCAACAGCGCGAACAGTTCGACCAGCCGATCGCGGATTTCCAGGGCATCGAGTGGAAGCTCGCCGATATGGTCAAGGAACTCGAGGCGTCGCGTTCGCTCACGTACCGGGCGGCGCTCAACGCGGAAGAGCAGGGCCGGATCCCCGATCGGATGGACGCCTCGCTGGCCAAGCTCTACTCCGGGGAAATGGTCGAAACGGTGGTCAGCGAATCGCTGCAGATCCACGGTGCGAACGGCTACCAGCAGGGACACGCGCTGGAGTACCTCCACCGGCTCGCGCGGGGCCGCCGGCTCGCGGCGGGGACCGACGAGATCCAGAAGAACCAGATCGCGGCGGCCCTCAAACAGGATGGCCTCCCCTCGCTCACGTAACTCCCCTCGCGGAGACACCGATCCCTCGTCGATCGAGTCGTGACGTGTCTTCTCGGTCGAAGTTGGCTCCGGACCGACGTTTCCTGCCTGTCACCGACGAACGCCCGTATCCCCACGAGACGGTTTACTTCGATTCTACGTTCCAGCAGCCGTCGATACCTTGGGCCCGGCCCAGTTCGGGCTCGTCCGACGTTCGGCAGGGAACCGGGTCGTATCTCGAACCGCGTCGGTCGAGGCGTCTCGAACCGTTTCGAACCGCTCTCGAGTCGGCTTCCGCGAACGGTTTCGGATAGCAAAACGGGACAGCCAGCCGGGAGAGGGGTCCCTCCGTGACGGACGGGGAATCCCCAACCGATCAATCGGAATCGGCGAGTGCGGGCTGCTGTGGAAGGGGTGACGCCGTGCGGGCGACGACGAGACAGGCGATGCCGATGAGCCCACCGCCGACGCCGATGCCGCCGACCATGAGCTGTAACGATTCCGTCTGGGGAACAGCCCCGTCGAGGAGTTTGATTCCGAACCCGACTACGATCGGTGCCGTGGTCGCCGAAAGCCGCCCTACTGATTCGAACACGCTCACGAGACCACCCCTGAGTTCCATGGGCGCGAACCCGGTCGCGACGCTCCGTAAGAGCGACAGCGAAAGCCCGAACCCGGCCCCGAGTGCCAATGCACCGACCGTCGCCAGGGCGACCGTCGGGACGAACGCGACGATCACGAGTCCGAGCGCCATGAGCGATATTGCGGCCGTAAGGGGGAGTATCCGCCCGGCGAACGACGAGCCGAATCGCCCGGCTTGCGTCGCCGCAACGGCGTAGGTGGCGCTGGCCAACGCGACCAGGATACCGGCCTGCCCCGCCGTGCCGCCCATCGATCTCACGACTAACAGCGACACGTACGTCATGAACGTGATATACAGGAGTATCGGAATCATGCGAAACACGAGAACCGAGGCGACGCGCGGTCGGAGCAGGACGGTAGTCAATTCGCGAACGTAGGTCCCACGGTCGGCGCGATCGACCGCTGAAGCGGTCTCCCGCGACGGCGCCGTCGGTTCGGTAAACCACAGCGCGAGAACGATCGAGATCGGGATACCGATCGCGTACAGCAACAGCGGATACTGCCACGCGACGCCGACCAGTATACCGCCGATCAGCGGGAAGAACCCCTGCGTCAGGCCGGATACCGAAAACCGTAATCCCTGCCCCGTCGCTTCGGCACGACCAGTGTATAGGTCGCCGATACTCGTGATGATAACCGGCGTCACCGCGGCGAAGCTGACGCCCTGACAGAACCGAAGGAACAGTACGACGCGAAAATCCGTCGTCACCGTGAGTGCGGTTCCGGCGATGGAAAAGACGAACAGCCCGGCGACGAGAAACGGCTTCCGTCCGTACCTGTCGGCCAGAACACCGACCGCCGGAATCATCAGGATACCCGGGGCGGTGAACACGGTCATCAGCAATCCGATGGTCGCGTCCGTCGCGCCGTAGGGGTGCTGGAGTGACTCGAGAAGCGGAGAGATCAGTGCCGTGCCGAGTGGTGCGACGAGGTTCGCCAACAACAGAAGCTGGAAATCCGTGTCGCGTAAAACCGCCGCTTTCTCTCCGAAGAGCGACTGTATCATCGGCACGTCACCGAGTTTCTCGGCGAGGCTCAAAAAGATTCCCTCACCGACGCCGTCGAAAATCGTGCCGATCGCAGGATGGGAGGATGATCGCTTCCGAAAACGACGCGTCGTCCATGTCGCGGGACGATGCGACCGCGTCGAGCAGGTCCGTGTATCGCTCGACGCCCCTTCCAAATGGCACGATCGAGAGCCCGGCCTCCGAGAGAAACGTTTTCCGGGAACGTGTTGGAAATAGTGCTAGTTCGTTTTCCCTACAACAGTTCTCGAAACCGGCGGAGTTGCGCGTGCTGATCCGTCGTCGCGAACCGCGTGACGAACGTCTCGACGCCCGCGGCGGCGTACCGTTCGAGATGCTCGGCGACGGCCGACGGCGGACCGAACGCGCCCCGGCGCTCGAGTTGCTCGTCGGACAGCTCTCCCCACTCGGGATAGTACGCCGCGATGAAGTCACGAGCCTGATCGAGCGCCGCCCGGCGCGTCTCGGCGATAACGACGTCCTGGTAGTACGCCGCATCGAACGGCGACGGGTCGCGACCGGCATCCGCGACGATCTCTCGAGCGTGGTCGATTCCGTCGGCGTACATCTCCGGTGACTTCGAGATCGGCAGCCAGCCGTCGCCGTGGTCCGCGATCCGCCGACGGATCTGTTTCGGATACCCGTCGCGCGGGTCGAACGTCGCCGATGCGACGTAGATCGGAAGATCCCCCGTCGGCCGTAACCCGATATCAGCGTTCTCGAGCGTGACGAAGTCACCGTCGTACGTGGCTATCGCGCCGTCCCACAGTCCGCGAATCACATCGAGGGTCTCGTCGAGTACGCGACCGCGTCGGTCGAACGGGACGTCGAGTTGTTCGTGTTCGGTCGCGACCGATTCACCGCTTCCGACGCCGACTCCGAGCGACAGACGGCCGCCCGAGAGCAAATCGACCGTCGCCGCCTGCTGGGCGACGGCGACCGGACGCCGGAGATGCGGGAGGTGAATCGCAGTCCCCAGTTCGATCGCATCCGTCGCGGCCGCCACGGCCGCGAGCGTCGACAGCGGATCGAGGCGCGGTTTCGCGAGAACGCTGTCGCCGGCCCAGACCGATTCGAATCCCATTGACTCGGCCGCTCGAGCGAGCGTCGAACACGACTGCGTGCGTGCGAGCTGGTCCTGTGCCCCATCGGAGTCGAGTACGATGCCCCGCGTCGGAAGGACGTATCCATGATCCACCATACAATCCGTTCTCACGAGTTCCTCCGTAACAGCTCCATCGGTCGAAGTCCTTCTCGACGGTGATTTTCAAAAGGCCCCGTTTTCGATCTCGTTCTGCACACAGGAACGGGATGATCCACTCGATAAATAGTCTCTATATCGCTCGATATTTTCCGAATAGAGCCATAGATGTACAGAATATAGGGAAGAATGGAAATGGCTAGCTATTCAAAAGCATGTTGGTACCAATCACCAAGGAAAAGCTCGTTCGAGATTATCGAACGTGATCATTGATGCACGAACGACACGAACGATCACTGCCTATTGCTTCTCGAGCTGTCAGTTGCGACGGCGATACTGTGACTGAATCCACGGTGCGGTCACGTGGCATTGACCCGCGACGATAGTCTGTTCGACGCATTCTTCGGACCGGAAAGACAACTGGGAAAGTAGCCGCACACCGAGTGTCGCCAGCACGGTGGAGAGATCGGTAAGTTTCGTCCCGCGGAACGAACCGTGACGGCGCTCGCTATCGACGACGTGATTTACAACAGTACTACTGGAAAGCAAGTGCTGCGCGATCGGGACGTGAGTCGCCAGAAGGGAAACGGTTTTCCCCGTGATACACTATGAACAATCTGAGATGACAAGTCAGGGTTCAGGCGGTCGTTGGCGGTATCTGGAGGCGAAACCAGAACGGGTGACGCTATCGAATCAGGGGTGGAATGGTGATGGGTGACGCCATCGAGAACGAACACCAGTGCACGTGCAAAATCGGTCGCGACATCGATCGGTACGATCTCGACGGACTGAACGGAGAACTCCAGCACCGACGCGACGTCGCGGATGCGAGCCTTCGGACGCTCGCGGATTATATCAACGAGCGGATCCTCGAGACGGCGCTCGCCGAGGCAGAGACCGATCTGACGGACGTCGCGTACGGGGCAGTGAGCGCCGACGACGCCCTCTCAGCGGTGTATGAAACGCTGACGAGCGACACAGCGCCGGCCGATCGCGAAGCGCGGGTCCGGAAGCGCTTCGAACAGAACGGAATCGATCTCGAAGAGCTCGAGTCTGACTGGGTCACGCATCCCACCGTCCGATCCCACCTCAACGATTGCCTAGAGATCGACACGGCCCGTCCGACGAAGATCACGGCCGAATCGGCGCGAAATACGATCGAATGGGCGCGAACGCGATGCACTCGAGTCGTCGAACAGACGATCTCGCGGCTCGTCAGCGCAGGGATCGTCTCGATTCGCGATACCGAAGTCGCCGTCACGATTCAGATAACGTGTTCCGACTGTGGTTCGACGTTCCGATTCGGAGAGTTACTCGAGCACGGATCGTGTCCTTGCTCCGCCGACGAAACGACCTGATCGGATCACCATAGCGCTTCCCCGTTCCCCGCCACGCTATCGCGACTTCCGTTTCCGGCATACGCGATGGATTTCGCGAGTGCGCACTGAGACCGCGTCACGAGTCGGCCGTCCCCGTGAGGCCGTGTTATCGATCGGTGGTGGGTGTAGAAACACGCACATTGATTTACAGTTCGATTCCCAGTCCGCCGGAACAGCCCCGTCAACGAAAACCCGATTTCTGTTCAAAGATGTTTTCGTAACCACCCTCATGCGATGGATATAAATGTGCGAGCTGTGATAATACGAACAATGGGACACTCGGATAGGACCGTACAGAACACGCATGTCGGGGAACCAGTCGAGTTAGCGGCCGAAAACATGGGCGGAATCGATTCGTGCGCTATCGAGTTCCAGAGCGGGGTCAATCTTCTCACCGGACGGAACGCGACCAATCGAACGAGCCTGCTTCGAGCGGTTAGCGGCGTCCTTGGTGGAACAAGCGCCACGCTCAAGAGCGACGCAGACGAGGGCCACGTGACGCTCACCATCGGCGATCGGGAGTACTCACGCCGGTACAACCGCACGGAAACCGGCGTCCAGGTGACGGGCGACCCGTACGAGGAGAACAGTGAACTCATCGACCTCTTCATCTCCCTCCTCGAGAACAACCCGGCCCGTCTGGCGGTCGAACGCGGTGACGACCTCCGCGAGCTCATCATGCGACCGGTAGATACGACCGAGATCGAACAGCGGATCCAGCGCTTACAACGCGAGCGCGACGAAATCAGCGACACGGTGGATCGCGTCGAACGGCGCTCCAAAAAGCTACCGGCACTCGAGGAACAGCGGCAGACGCTGACGTCGGAACTCGAGTCGCTCGAGGAGGAAATCGAGTCGCTTCGGTCGGAGGTAACCCAGTACGAGGCCGACGCCGAAATGGCGGAAGAAGCCGAGGAGCTGGTCGACAGGCTCGATGAGCGGCGGAAAGAGCGAAGCGAACTCACGGACCAGATCGATCTCGTGACGGCCGAAATCGAAGCCCTCCAGGAACGGCCCGAGGAACTCCGCGCTGAGCGCGACGAACTCCCCGAGTACTCTCAGGCCGATCTGGAAACCGTCCAAGAGGAACTCCAATCGGTCAGAACCCGGAAACGAGAGCTCGAAAATACGGCTGCGGATCTCTCCGCGATCGTCGAATTCAACGAGGACATTCTCTCCGACAGCCTCTCGAATCTGCCCGAGGAATCGACCAGCGACGATCCGGTCGCGGAACTCGCTCCCGAAGCGGACCAGGAGGTCACCTGCTGGACCTGCGGAAATCGGGCCGAACGCGGGGCGATAGCCGATCGTCTGGAGAACCTTCGGAACATCGTTACGGAAAAGCGAAACGAATCCACCGAACTCGAGTCTCGGATCACCGAACTAGAGCGCGAACAGGAGGAGATTCGAGCGGCAATCGAGGAACGAAACGAACTCGACCGGAAACTCGACGACATCGAACGGAAACTCGAGGCGAAAGAGAAGCGGAAGGAAGCCCTCGAGGAAGAGGCCGAGGAGGTACGCGAAACGATCACCGAACTCGAGACCAAAGTAGCGGACACCGAAGAGTTGCGCGACAGCGATCTGTTGGAGACGTACGAGCGAATAAGCGAATTACAGTACGAGCAGGGCCAGACCCAACAGGAGCTAGCGTCCGTCGAAGACGAAATCGAGGAGATCGAATCGTTGCCGGACAAACCGACGCTGCAAGAGCAACTCGACGAGATCCGCAAGGAACTCAACTACGAGCGCGGACGGGTGGCCGAACTCGAGTCCGAATCAGTCTCGAAGTTCAACGAGCACATGGACGAAGTGCTGGACATCCTCAACTACCGAAACATCTCCCGGGTCTGGATCGAGAGAAAAGAAGCGGAAAGCGGGAGTCACGGGTCGAATGCGACGTTCGACCTTCACCTGGTCCGAGAGTCAGACACGGGATCCGTATACGAGGATACGGTAGCGAATCTGAGCGAAAGCGAACGCGAAGTAATCGGTCTGGTAGTCGCACTCGCCGGCTATCTCGTGCACGAAGTGTATCAGCAAGTGCCGTTCATGCTACTCGATTCGCTCGAGGCGATCGACTCGGAGCGTATCGCCGACCTCATCGATTACTTTTCGGAATACGCACCGTATCTCATCGTCGCACTGCTCCCCGAAGACGCATCCGAAATCACGGACAAGTATACGCAGATTACGGCTGCGGAACTGAATTAAGCCGGTTACGGAATTCGTTTCGGAAAAAGCTACCGCTCCAGAGGCGGCGACGGCTCCCCGGACCGAGACGCAGTGTAGCGAACCGCTCTACGGAGCACCGTCTAACGTAGTGCTTTCGTTGGTCTATCCACTGACTGACTCGTGATGCTTCGAAGCGCCGTCTATAGTATATTAGAAATAATTACTCGATCCTGAACTGAGGATTGAGTAAGAGCGATATCAGTCGCTGTTGGTAACTCGCCGAGGGTGTCGAAGAACCGATTGCTGGAGACGTTTGCAGCCGTCGATAACACGCACCGACTGGAATCGATTCCGGCGAATACGCCGGTAACATGACGAAAGCAGGGTCGCCGCGGACCTCGCGGCCCGTGACGACCGACGTCAGGACGGACGGTGCCCCCTCCAGAACTACGATCGAGTCATCTCTGAATTCTTTGTATGATGGGAAACTGAAATTTTCCAGGTGATCGCCGGTAACATAGCCTTCGGATCGAGAAAAAGCGATCACCGTCCTCGGTGATCGCGCCCGAGAGACATGTCCGGCCGATTGCCCGGGTAATTCGACAGACGGCCGCGAACCTGCGGAAACCACGTAGCATGTGGATCGATTTGGACGGATTTCTTGGTTCGGTCGAGAGAGACTACTGTAGCGTCCATTTCCCGCCGCTTTTTTCGGGTTCCTTGCGCAACGTTTCTTGCTCATCAGCATCAGATTCAGCGGCTGTCAGGCGTGATTTTTGATACCTCAATCCCGCTTCTTTAAGCAGCCGGCGACAACTCGGAATCGAGTATTCGACAGCATAGGTCTCGTCGAGAGATTGCTGGACGAGCGCCGGCGTCCACGCCGGCGCATCGAAACCAACGTCCTCGGGTGATTCGTGGACAGCTTCTTTGAATTCTTTTTGCTCTTTTTCTGAGAGTTTCCGCTTTCTCCCAGATCTATGAGCATCAGTTACTGCCTGTTCGAGCGACTCGTCGGTGTCGAGTCGTTTGAGCCAGCTATAGATTGTCCGTCGTTGAACGTCATACCACTCGGCTAGCTCAGTCTGCGTGAGTCCATTTTGTACGCTATCGCCGCTAAGAGCCGTTGTGTCGGCTTTTTATCTCCACGTTGTCGAGGGCATCTTACAATTCCTCGACAGAGATTTCGTCGAGATGTTCCACTGTGATCAATACTAATTTCTGAGTAAAAAATTCTAACGGATACTATCGACACTCCAACACCGAGATCTCCGAGATCCGTGAGGACGTTCGATTCCCACAGTACAGCGGCTGTGGTAACATTCAGGGACGATTCTAAGAGAGTTGGAATCGGGGCGAAGTTGACAACAGTCGCACCGGATAGGTTTACTGTCGCGTTTCCCACCACGCGACATGGCCGATCCAATTGCACCCTTGACATTGTCCCAGCCTCACCCGGCTGCGGCCGTTGCCCCCGGCCCTCCGGGTCTTTCGAGGCTTTTCGAGAATACCACCAAACTTCGAGTGACGGCTCTCCGATGTCTGTTGTATCGCGAGTAGAACCGTCTTCCCGGTAGATCGGTGCTCGAGAAACGCTGGCCGGAGGCCAGCGTTACATCCCCCTCCCCGTAGGTGATCTGTCTCAGGGATGGGTCCGAGACCGGTGCATGTGACAACTGGCTTCACGCCAATCCGATCTCGGCAGGCGAGGGACCGTCTGTCTCGAGTCGGGCGGATTCTGTCGGCAACGACTGAATCCTCTCCCCTCGCCACGTACACAATTCGAATATCACATAGTAAGCTCATTGCCTACATAAGCAGGTAACACCGATTTTATTGGATACTGACAGCAGCGGCATTGGCGCGGCATCGTATATACGCCTCTGGCTCGGCGCTACTGGACCCGGACGCTCGTAGACGGGAATGAGAAGGGTGGTATGCCGGCAGGGCAGTATGCGTGTCTGGTGTAGGGATGATGTGGCAATCGATCTGTTGCCCTGCCGTACTCTGTCTATCGACTCGATACAGCAACAGCCCCGTACGATCCGAGCTATGGTCCGAACAAACGAGAGGTCTACGCGGTGCTCGAGGAACTGACGGCGAACGGCGCAGCCCTCCGCGGCTCTCTCGTCTCACCCCTTTATCGCCGACAACGACGGTTGACGGGGCCGTTTGTATGCTCGAGTGAGAGGGACGCAGGTGTTTCCCACGGGCTGGTCGATCTCTCACGACCGTTTGACAGTATCTTCGGGATCGAACGATCGGCGGTTCCCGGATCGAAGATCCTGATCTACGAAACACTCCGAGAGACCCAGAAATGGTATCAGAGGATACCAACCAGCCATCCGCTATCGACCGAAGAATACCACCGGCGTCTGTGGTCCGTCTACGAGTCGTCTGAGTCGCTGGAACGAGTGGGTTCCGTTCCGGACTCCTCGACCCGCCCGCCGTCGCTAGCTGCGGGTGCGGTCGAATCGCTACTCGGCGCCTGGAAGGAGACGTCGGGGCCGAGATATTTCGTCCAGACGACGAGCAGACTCGGGAGGACGAGCACGCTCGCGAGGAACGCGTAGATGATCGTCATCCCGGTAATGATCCCGAACTGCTGTAGCGGCGGGAGGATGGCGAACGCGAGGACACCGAAGCCGCCGACGGTCGTCGCGGCGCTGCCGAGCAGCGCGCCGCCCGTCCCGGTGACCGTCCGGGACATCGCTTCCCAGACCGATCCCGTCCGTTTCAGCTCCAGGCTGTACCGTTCGCTCATGTGAATGCTGTAGGCGACGCCGAGTCCGACAGTGAGGCTCGTGATCATCCCCGTCATGACGTTGAACGGTATTTCGAGCAGGTACATCGTCCCGAGAATCCACGAGACGCTGAACACGACCGGAAGGAGCGTCACCGCACCGAGGGTCGCACTCCCCTCCCTGATCCGGTAGCTGACCATCAGGAAGGCGAAGACGGCCACGAGCGTGATCAGCAGGCTCTGGATGACCGTGTCCATCAGCTGCTTCTGCACGATATCGAACAGGATCGTCTGCCCGGTCGCGGTCGCCTCGAGCCCATTTCCGTCGATCCCGTCCGCGATGGATCGCATTTCGGTCGTGACGTCGCTCATGGCGGCCGTCCCGCTGGTCGAGATGACCATCCGAACGGCCTCGTAGTCGCCACCGGTGGACGAGTCGTCCACCGTGGATCGGGATCCGTCGGATCCCTCTCCGTCATCTGTCCGATGAATGACGGCGGCCGCTTCGTCGGGGGCGACCTCGAACAGTTCGTCGTACACCTGCTCGAGGTTCCGATCGGGCACTCTGTCGCCGTCCGTATCGGCCGCGGTGAACGTCGCGTTGAACGACTCGTTCTCGGCGGCGACCTGTCGCATCGTCCGGAGGGGACTCTGGACGTCGGCCTCGCCGCTCGAGAGGGTGACGGCAACGTCGCTGTCGGCGGTCTCGTTCTCGGCGTCCGAGACCCGCTGTAACGTCTCGGGATCAGTTACGTTGCCCTCGATGAGGATCTGCGCCTGGGAATCCTCCCGAACGAAGTTCTTGTTGACGAACTCGAGATTCTCTTTCATCGAGTAGTCGCCGGGCTTGAACGGCTCGGGGAGGTTTTCGGTCCACTCCGGCGGGTCCTCCGCGATGAAGTCCTCCTGATTGAAGCTGGTGTCGACTTGCGTCGCGCCGTACGCGCCGCCCGCGCTCATGAGGGCCGCGATCAGGATGATGATGATCGGTATCCGTCGCGCCGCCGTCGAGCCGATCGAGAGCGTTTGGCTGAATCGGCCACCGCCCGTTCCGAACGCGCGCTTTTTCCGATCGAACCCGCGATTCTCGAGGAACTCGTCGAGTTCGGCCTTGAGTGCCGGAACCAGGGTGCCGAACACGAGCAGGGCGACCGTGATGCCGACCGCGCTCACGACGCCGAAGTCCTGAATCGGCGGGACTGGGCTCGTGAGGTTCGAGAGGAATCCGATGGCCGTCGTCGCAGTCACCAACACGAGCGCGATGCCGACGCCGGCCAGCGCCACGCGCATCGATCCTCGAGCGTCATCGTCGCCGTATGCACCACCGTGCTGGCGCTGCTCGCGGTGGCGCATGAATATGTGTATCGCGTAGTCGATAGAGAGCCCGATTAGCAGAACCGGGACCGCGATGAACATCTGGTTGAAGTCGATACCGGCCCACCCCATGAAGCCGAACGTCCAGACGAGGACGGCGGCGATTCCGAACAGGCCGAGCAGGATATCCAACACATCGCGGTACGCGACGATCAGGGCGACGACGACGAACAACAGCGCGAGCGGACCGACGATCGCGAGGCTATCGCCCATCGAGTTGTTGATCTCTTCGCCCATGATCCCGCCGCCGAAGACGATAACCTCCGATCCGCTCGCCTCGACGTTGTCGTTCGCGATGGACTGCATGGCCAACTGCGCGTCGACGAGCGCATCGGATGCCATTCCGCCCTGACCGCTATCGCCCTCGGACTGGTGCGTGACCAGCAGCATTGTCGCGTTCGCGCTCGTCGAACCCGCCTCGTAGTTCGTCGGCATGAACGCCAGCCCGCTCGTCTGGCCGGCGGAATCCTCGCTCAGTACGGCACCGAGTGCGCGTTCGTACTCCGTGGCGTTCATCGACTCGAGCGCGTCGATCTGGTCCTGCAGCGTGGGCGACGCGCGCGGGGCTTCCTGGGCCGCCTGCTGTTGACTGGTGCCGTTTTCCTGGGTCGCTTGCTGTTGACTCGAGCCGTTCTCCTGGGCCGCCTGTTGCCCCCCGGAGAGCGACGCGAGCGCGACGAGGTTCGCCGCGCCGACCGTCGGCTGTTCGTCGACGAGCGTCCGATTGACCGTCTCGTTCTCTCGGAACGACTGTTGCAATCGGAGTTGTTCGACCATCGACTCCTGAGAGAGGACGTTTTCGCCTCTGACGATCACTTGTGCCGACGTCGTATTTTCCTGCCCGGTCGTGAAGTTCTCCTCGACGTAGCTCAGTTTCTGCGCTTCCGTCGAATCGCTCTGGAACTGGTCGAGTGACGAGGACTGCTCGATCATACCGGCACCGGCGCCCATGACGACCGTGAGAACGAGCATGATGGCGATCACGGCCCGACTGTGAGCCATAATCGCCTCGGAGAAGCGGTCGACCCAACTCATGCGTCGAACCGTTCCCCGTGAGCCGCGTCCCCGGCCGTGTTATTCGAACGGAATGCGAGTCGTTCGCGGAGTTGATGTGCTAATACCGCGGACGATAGCCGTCTGGTCTGCACCGGGCTCATCGCCACCCACTCCGTCGAGAGTCGGATTCGGATCGACGGTACTGGGGAGCGATTCGCGCTCGTCCCGACACGACTCCCTGCAATGGGCGCGAGGATCCCGTGGCGTCACACGCCAGGCACCTCGTTTCGGTCGCCCGTCTCGGTTCTTCGGTCATCTTGTGACTAACTATTCAGTCAGCCCTTATGAACCTTCTCACTACAGGCCGCTGTACAACGGCTAACACGGGGGATGAGAGGCTCTCCCACGTCCGGAACTGACCATTCAATCAATATTTATAGGTGGCGATAGTATACCGTTTTCAGAATGGGAACTGCTACAGAACCGAATCGGAGTCGGCGTCGCTCCGAAATCGCCACGAACGGTGTGATCGTGGGTATCCCCGTCGCCGCTCTGAACACGCTGGAAACCGCACGCCTCGGCGCTGGGAGGATGTCGATATGACGCACCCACCACCGTTCCTCGAGGATCCAGACGATACGCGGGACGCGATCATGAAAGCGACGTACGTCGCGCTCTGTAAACACGGGTACAGCGATCTCACGATCCAACGGATCGGGGACGAGTTCTCGAAGAGTAAGTCGCTGTTGTACCACCACTACGACAGCAAGGACGACCTCCTCCTCGATTTCCTCGAGTTCATGCTGGACCAACTCGAGGAACAGCTGCCGACGTACCGAGAGGGGGGAGCCGACGACTACATCGAAGAGATCGTCGATAGCACGTTCTCGTTCGGCGACGGCAGACCGGACACCGATTTCACGCAAGCGCTCGTCGAGCTCCGAACACAGGCCGCACACGACGAGGACTACCGCGAGTATTTCACCCGGAGCGACCAGTTCGTCAGAAAACACGTCGTTCACACGATCCGCTCGGGTATCGAACAGGGCGTCTTCCAGGAGGTGGATCCGCAGGAAACGGCAGCGCTCTTCCAGATCGTGTTCTCCGGAACGATGACCCAGCGCGTAACCAGTGATGACGACATCTTCGAGGACGCCCGTGCCGAGTTCGAGCGATACGTGCGGGACTGTCTCCTCGCAGCGGAGTAAGACGGCGAGCAAACGACCGGATTCTCCGCAGAATCCTCGAGACGTTCGCAACGCGACGCGCCGATCGCTCCCATTTCTCCCGACTCACCGCGTGATCCAAGCCCGCAGTAGTGTCCCTTCGCGTTGCCGACCGCCCTCGAGGAACTCGGCCCGTCTCATTTCCGACCCACAGGTCGAGGTATTCCGGGTGCCTGCTACGTCTGGGTGCCTGCTACGTTCCCTTGAGGAGATGTGTTACGCCGACGGTTTCGGCGACGATCCACGTGACGAACAGGCCGTAGGCTAGGAGTAACACGGCGGACTCCCGTTTCGTAACCGAGAGATCGGTACGCAAAAACGTGAATAAGAGAACGGTGGCCAGGGTCAGGACTCCGAGCATCGGGACGGCAACCGCGAAATCGACGGCCACGCTACCGACGATGAGAACGCCGATCGGAATCGCTACCAGGAGGTCGAACGTGTTCGATCCGAGCACGTTCCCGAGACTCGTGATCCCCTTGTCCGCTTTGGCAGACCGGACGCTCACGAGCGTGTCGGGAAGGCTCGTGGACGCCGCGATGATGGTGACACCGGCGAGAAACTCGGGGATACCGAACGTCTGGCTGAGCGATTCGACGCCGCCGACCAGCTGCTCGACGGCCACGAGGATGACGAGTAAGCCGACAGCGAGTTTTCCCCACTCGCGGCCGACGGAAATCCCAGTCGGTGCGTCGTCGGCCTCGTAGTCGCTGACGTCTTGCCACTGGATGAAGAGATACAATCCGTAGAGAAAGAGGGGGAGCAGCGCCAACGGACGCGTGAGCCGCCCGGCGAGTTCGGGTCCGTCGGGAACGGGAACGTAAATCACGGCGAGTGCGAGGGTGATGATCAGTGCGGCGACGGCGATCATGTAGAACTGGGCTTCCTTATATACGATGGTTCGGTTCGTTTCCAGATCACCGTTCGTCGCGATTCCGGACAAGGCGGGGATGACGAGAATATTGAAGATAGCGGAACCGACGATCGCGCCGATGCCCATGTTGAACGTTCCGGCGAGCGCCGTAAAGACGACGCTCGACAACTCGGGAAAGCTCGAGCCGATAGCGACGACGATTGACCCCTGGACGACCGCTGGCAATCCGTAGTATGCCGAGAGGTGTTCCGCCGAGTCTTCGAGCCAGCCGCTGCCGAACCAGATGAGGCCAGTTGCGACGACGATGACGAGCCCGTTGACAACGGGCACGTCAGGGAGTACACCACCGAGGACCATTGCCTGTCGGTACCGACTCGAGTCCTTTTAATTATTCTATGTGTCGTTTGCCTCAATCCCGGATCTCTCGTAGAAGACGCCCCTCGTTGTGGTTCCGGCTCTCACAGGTAGCGATCGAAGAGTCACTGGAGGCGGGGAACGCGTTCGTTTGCCGATCACTCAGATAGTGAGATGTGTGAACCCACGGAGAGGCGAAACTAGACCGGTCACTTGAGCGTCTCGAGCGATCAAGCGAATCGATCCGCAGCAGTAGAATCGGTCCGAGCAGTACGACTCTGCATCGGGCGTCGTCGACAGGTGAGCGAAGCTGTTCGAGGTGAGCCGAGATGGAGAAGGCTTATTGCTGACTAACTGGTTAGTCAATATATGGCCCAGTCGCTACCACAGAAACGACCGTGGTTCGCAGCGCTCCTCGCAGCGCTCGCTACCGGCCTCGGCCACCTCTATCTCCGCCGGTGGAGTCGCGGGATCGGATGGCTCGTTGCCTCTTTCGGCGCGAGTATACTATTCGCCGATCCGGCGGCGGTCGACGCGTTTCTGACCGGGAACTGGACGCTCGGAACGCTGCTGGCGGTCGCACCGATGTTCATCGTCATCGGACTCAGCGTCGTCGACGCGTATCGGATCGCTCAGCGACAGAACGCTGCCGCCAGTTCGTCCGACGGTTCCGCCGAAAGCGCGGTCGCCTGTCCCCACTGCGGACACGATCTCGACCCGGAACTCGAGTTCTGTCACTGGTGTACGAATTCCGTCGAGGACGTCGACCGGAAGCGACCGGCGGCGTCAGAACAGCGGTGAGTAGTACCCCGTTAGCCGCGCTGTGACCCGTCTCCTCGACGGTCGTTCACCAGCACGTTCGCCACGTAATCGTCGGCGGTCCGCCTCGCCGTCGTCAGCGCACGCTCCTCGTCTAGCACGACCGCTCGAGTGCGGGCGCCATCGACGATCGTCATGAGTGCTCGCGCCTCGTGTTCGGCGTCGACGGCTGCGAACACGCCCTCGTCGATCCCGTGGTCGATCACCGTCTGAAGCATATACCGGACGTACTCGTCGTTCTGCCGAAACCGTTCGCGAAACCGTTCCTTATACGGCGCCTGACTGCGCATTTCCAGTATCGCGACGAGCAGGTCAAGGTGGTCCTCGGGGTCGACGAGCAGTTTGTCGAGTAGCAACTCGAGTCGCTGTTCGGGGTCCGTCGTTTCGACCTCGTGGACCGCATCCTTGAATTGCTCGAGGATGTAGTCCAGAAACGCCGCGAGTAGATCCTCTTTCGTATCGTAGTGATAGTGGATCGCAGCGGTCGACTTCCCGTACTCGTCGGCAATCCGTTGGATCGTGAGATCGGCGTACCCGTGCTCTCGGAGTGCACGGTACGTTGCCCGCATGATTGTCTCGTTTGGGTCAGAGACAGCCTCTGTCGACGGATCAGCCATCGTATCGCTACTCACGTGGGCGAGGGATAACAGTTTTGACCCACTCGTCAGGATAAACCGTTTCGGTATCACCTCGATCGCCGCCGACTGAACGAACGCGATACGAAACGATAGTTTCGGGACGATCCTGTTTCCGAACCCTTTTGACTAACTAGTCAGTAAGCACCCGTATCGACCGACATGAACGACGAACCAACCAGTGAAATCCTGAACGCAACGTATCGTGCCCTCTGCAAGCACGGATACGCTGAACTCACGTTGCAGTGTATCGCTGCCGAATCCGAGATGAGTAAAGCAGCTATCCACTACTACTACGAGAGCAAGAACGAGCTGTTCGTTGCGTTTCTCGATTTTCTCTACGACCGGTATACGACCCAGATAGACTCGACTGCCAGGGACTCTCCTCGAGAGCATCTCCGCTCACTACTCGAGGTGTTGCTCACTACTGATGAGGACACTCCCGGGACGGAGTTCCGCACTGCGATGCTCGAAGTGAAGGCACAGGCTCCGTACGACGACGAAATCCAGGACCGACTCGTCGAATTCGGCGACTATCTCTTCGAACGGATCCGAGAGATAATCGCGGCTGGCATCGACGCGGGCGAATTCGACGAGAGCGTCGCCCCATCGCGTATCGCCGAGGTGTTCACAACGATCATCGTGGGATCTCACACACGTCAAGTCGCGGTCGATTATTCGACGGATCGACTCGGTGAGACCATCACGTCGTATATTGAGACGCATCTACTGATCAGTACGGCGGTGGAGGGAACGCAATGACGGATATTCGACGTCGCATCGGTTCTCTCTTCAAGGGGCGCGAGGAGTTCGATCTCACGTCGGGCGACATCGGAAAACCGCTCTTCTTCCTGTCGATGCCGATCGTCGTCACGAACCTGTTTCAGACCGCGTACAATCTCGCGGATACGTTCTGGCTCGGTCAGTATAGCACGGATGCACTCGCGGCGATCAGCTTCGCGTTCCCGATGGTGTTCCTCCTGATCTCGCTCGGAATGGGCATCTCAGTCGCCGGAAGCGTTCTCGTCGCCCAGTATACGGGTGCCGGCGAGGAGAGGGAAGCCGAATACGCTGCGTCACAGACGGTGACATTCGCCGGCATTGCGTCGGTCATCCTCGGCGTCGTCGGCTACTTCTTCGTTGGAGACTTCCTCGGGTTCATGGGCGCGTCTCCCGACGTGCTCCCGATGGCCTCGAGTTACATGGAAGTCATCTCGCTGGGCCTCCTGTTCATGTTCGGGTTCGCCGTGTTCGTTTCGCTCATGCGAGGCTACGGCGACACGATCACACCGATGCTGGTCATGTTCGGCTCGGTGGTTCTCAACATCATCATCGACCCGTTCCTGATCTTCGGGTGGACGGTCGTCGAGAACGCACCGCTGGTGGGTACGATTTCCTTCCCCGAACTCGGAATCGAAGGTGCCGCAATCGCGACGGTGTTCTCGCGCGCGCTGGCGCTTGTCGTCGGCCTCGCGATCATGTTTCGCGGCGAGCGCGGCGTCCAGATCAACCTCCGAGACATGGCGCCCGATTTCACCTATCTCCGCCGCCTCGCTCGGATCGGCGTCCCCGCCTCTATCGAGGGGACGGGACGAGCCGTGTCGATGAATCTGCTATTGTTCATCGTCGCGTTCTTCCCCGATACGGTCGTCGCCGCGTACGGGATCGGTACGCGCGTCTTCTCGGTCGTCTTCCTGCCCGCGATCGCGGTCGCCCGCGGTGTCGAGACGATGACCGGACAGAACATCGGCGCTGACAAGCCCAACCGAGCCGAGCAGGCGACGGCACTCGCAGCGAAGGCTCTCTTCGGTATCCTCACGGGTGCGGGAATTCTCATCTGGTTCGGTGCGGTCCCTATCGCCGACCTGTTCACGACGGATCCCGAAGTGGTCGAAATTTCCGCGGCATTCCTGCGCTACGTCGCGCTGACGTTCGGGTTCATCGGAATCATGCGGGCGTACACGGGTAGTTTCCGCGGTGCCGGGAAAACGCTCACTGCGGCGGCGATCTCCGTGCTGATGCTCGGGGTCATCCGCTTCCCGATCGCGTGGATTTCAGCCAGTTCGATCGGCGAATCGGGCATCTGGCTCTCGTTTGCCGTCTCTAACGTCGCCGGCGCAGCGATCGCGTACGCGTGGTATCAGCGCGGGACGTGGCGGAAGGGCGATCTAACCGAGTCGGACGTCGATATCGATGATACCAATATCGAGGTCCCGACAACGGACGACTGACGATGGCTCGCGAGCTTTCACTCACTGACCGACGGGCCGAAATCGACGGCCGACTCGAGCTGGCGCTCGACGCTGCAGATAGCGGCCGGTTAGCTCCTGCCTCGACGACGGTTCTGGAACGTGATACTCGGTGGTACGGGCAACTGGTAGCCCTTTCACACAACTCTCTGGCGACGACGCCAGATCGGCCGGAAGTGGTTCCCGCCGCGACAGCGATCGAACTGCTTCGTGGATACCTTCGGCTTCGCGAGGAACTGATACTCCAACTCGGCACCGAGGCCACCGACTCGGTGCAGTGGGAGGTGACGCCTGCATTGCTGGCCTCGGATTACCTCTATACGTCCGCGTATTCCACGCTCGGAACCCTTACCGCTGATCGCATCGCGGAGTGCGTCGAAGAACTCACGACCGTCTCGGAGTCGATCATCGAGGCGTTGGGAAGCGACTGTCTGCCGTCACCACCGTCGCCGGCCGAGTACTGGTCGTCTATCGATAACACTGCCGGCGCACTCGGACGAGGGGCGGCCGTTATCGGTGCAACGCTGGCGGATATCGATGACCCAGACGGCGACCACTTTGCGACACTGGGGCGCGGATTGGGAACGGTATGGCAGATACAGGACATCCTCGCTTCTGATGGGCCAGCTGTCCGGGCGGGTACGTCACTTACTGAACGGCGACTCCGTCAGCATGCGAAACGACGCCTCCGAGAAACGGATCACGCGCTCCAACAGCTTTCGTCCGCTGTCGACGTAACCTCCTTGCGAGCGTTCGGTGCGGAAACGGTCTCGGAGAGTATAGCAGGTAGCAACGGGGACTGAACACAGCGGTCAAGTACGAGTGAGTAGTCGCGACGAAGCAGCGCCGCGTGACACGTCTTCTCTCGAGTTGGTCCCAGCGAAATACGACTCCTCTCTTCCGCAACAGCGACTACCGAGTCGGTTACTGCGGGCTCGGATTCGAGCCGGCGGTAGAGCCGACGGTGCCCTGATCGAACGTCGTACCGGTGATCGACTTGAGGCGGTCGACCAGCGAGTCCTTCTTCGGTTCGCCCATGAGGGCGACGTCGAGGACTTCACTGATGTTCGAACAGGGGATGATCTCGACCATCTCCTCGTACTCGTCTTCGATCATCACGTCCTGCTCGTTCGCTTCGGGGATGATGATCTTGGTGCAGCCGGCCTTCGCGGCGGCCTCGATCTTGTGGGTGACCCCGCCGACCGGTAGCACGTCGCCGCGCACGGAGAGCGAGCCGGTCATCGCGATCGACTGGTCGATCGGGATGTCCTCGAGCGCGCTGATGACGGCCGTCGCCACCGTGATGGAGGCGGAGTCACCGTCGACACCGCCTTCGCCGGCCTGAACGAACTGGATGTGGACGTCTTTTTCCGAGAGATCGACGTCGGAGAACTTCTTGATGATCGCGGAGACGTTCTGGACCGACTCCTCGGCCATCTCTTGCAGTTTGCCGGTCGCGATCACCGTTCCGCCGGCCTGTGCGGGCGCGATTTCGGCCATGACGGGGAGCATGATACCGGAGTCCTCGCCCATGACGGCGAGGCCGTTGACGCGGCCCTCGACGCCGCCGTCGTTGATCTGCAGCTCGTAGTCCTTGCGGCGCTCGATGTAGTCGTCGGCGAGCTGTTGCTCGATCGAGCGCGAGCGGTCTTTGGCTCGAAGAACGTCGTCTCGAGTGGTGTACTCGCGATCCTCTGCGCGGGCGATGTCGCCCGCGACGCGGACCAGCCCGCCGAGGGTACGGAAGTGCAGTGTGAGGTGGTTTTTCCGACCCGAGCGCCGCTTGGCTTCGAGGAGAAGTTCCTCGACGGCTTCGTCGGTGAAGTGGGGGAGGCGGCCGTCGCGTTCGACCTCCTGGGCGATGAAGCGGGCGTACTTGCGCCGCATCTCGGGGGTGTCCTCGATGGTGTCGTCCATGTAGACCTCGTAGCCGTACCCCTTGATCCGGTTGCGGAGCGCGGGGTGCATGTTCTCCATGGCGTCGAGGTTACCCGCGGCGACCATGATGAAGTCACAGGAGACGGGCTCGGTCTGGACCATCGCGCCCGAGGAGCGCTCGGACTGGCCCGTAATGGAGAACTCGCCTTCCTGGATCGCAGTCATCAGCTTCTGCTGGGTCCGGATGTCGAGCGTGTTGATCTCGTCGAGGAACAACACGCCCTTGTTGGACTTGTGGATCGAACCGGGTTCGACCCGTTCGTGGCTCGGCGTCCCCATACCGCCGGACTGGAAGGGGTCGTGGCGGACGTCGCCCAGCAGCGCGCCGGCGTGGGCACCGGTCGCGTCCTCGAAGGGAGCGACGCGCTGCTCGCCGTTGTTGACGAGCAGGTTCGGCACCATCGCATCCCCACTATTGCCCATGGTCCGAAAGATTAGCCAGATGACCCCCGCCGCGAGGAAACCGAGCAGGAGGGGACCGACGATGATGGCGTAGCCGATGATGGCTGCGATGATGACCCACATCAGGATCGAGCGCCGCCGGTTGTGCTTGTTCGCCTCCTCCCTGTGAGCGGCGACGATCTGGTCGCCTTTTCCGGCAGGGACGGTCCGTACTTTCGGCTCGTTGTCGTCGTCCGGGTTGGGATAGACTAAGACGTCCTGCAGGTCTTCCTGCGGAAGCAGTTGGCTCATCGCCTTCGCCAGCATCGACTTGCCGGTCCCCGGCGAGCCGATCATCATGACGTGACGGCGCTGCTTCGCCGCCTTGATAATTATATCTCGTGCTTCGTCCTGACCGATGACCTGATCGACGAGCCGATCTGGGACTTCGATGTCCTCCGTCGAGTCGATCTTGAGGCCACCCAGCAGGTCGTCCTCGGCGATCTCCTCGTCGACCTCGACGCCGGGATCGACCTCGACCGTACTCCCCAGGTCGTCGACGGTCTCGATATCGTCTCCCTCCGCCTCGTCGGACGACGGCTCGAACTCGTCGATCGAATCGTCGCCGCCGGGACGCCGGTCGCCGTCTTCCTCGAGCGGCGACTGATCTCCCTGCCGCTCGGACCGTTCCTCGTCGGTGGTGTCCGAAGCGTCTTCAGGAGAGTCATCAACGTCTGTATTGTTACTCATAGAACTCGATTCAGTATCGAAGACGAGGGGATTGCGACAGATATACTTTCTCCATATGGTAGATAGTAGCAGTTGCGTCTGTCGCGGAATACAACGGTTATAGCCGGAGAACGGGCCGCCGATGGCGACTCCGCGTTTTGTCCGTGGGAAAGCGGAGAGACGATCACCGAAGCGAGATCGTGCGAACGGACGAGCGATGAGGTTCCATTAACCGAACCGTTATCCCTCGTAGTCACCGAGATCGAATATGGAACTCTCTGCCGTAGATCTGTCTCCAGTTCCCGACGACGGCACCGCGACCGATGCCTACGTGAACACCGTTGAAGCCGCACAGCAGGCCGAGCGACTCGGATACTCGCGGTTCTGGGTCGCCGAACACCACGGAATGGCGAACAGAATCGCGGGGACGACGCCCGAAGTATTGCTCGGGCACCTCGCCGCCGAAACCGACTCGATCCGCCTTGGCTCGGGGGCAGTGTTGCTCAACCACTACAGCCCGTTCAAGGTAGCCGAACAGTTCGGCGCGCTGGACGCGCTCGCACCGGGTCGCATCGACGCGGGTCTCGGGCGGGCGAACGGGTCGCCGGCCGCCGACCGTGCCCTCGGGACGGACCGACGCGTGCAGAATCCCGACGACGACCACGCCGAGAAAATCGAGGCCGTCATCGATCACCTCTACGACGACTATCCCGAGGGGCACGCCTACGGCGACCTCGAACTCCCGCGCTCCGGCGAGGACGAACCAGTGCCGTGGGTGCTCGGCTCGAGTCCCTCCAGCGCGGCTATCGCGGGTGAGCTCGGCTTGCGGTACTGTTTCGCGGCGTTCATTCGGCCGCAGTTCGCCGCTCGTTCGTTCGAGGAGTATCGCGAGCACTTCCAGCCGTCACGGCTGGCCGACGGCATCGACGACCCGCAGGGGATGATCGCGGTGAACGCGGTCTGTGCCGAGACCGACGAGGAGGCGGCACGGGTACGAGCGGTGGCCGAGGCATCGTTCAAGCGGATGAAACGCGGAGACGTTGGCACCACACCGTCCGTCGAGGAGGCCATCGACGAACTCGATGGCGTCCCCGAGCCAACGCCTGCAACGCTCGGTCCCGACGAGTGGCCACGCGCCATTTCCGGAGATCCGGACACGCTCGCGGGCCTGTTAGAGCAACTCGCCGATCGCGTCGGCGTCGACGAAGTGATGATCCAACACGTCGTCGCCGACCACGACGACGCGCTCCGCTCTCACGAATTGCTGGCCGATGGCGTCGGCCTTACGTCTCGCTGACGGGGGCTGCCAGTATCGGAGACCGCTGTCGGGATTCGCGGCCTTCAGCGGAGCGGCTCCCCTCTCGGTGAACCGCTCTCCAGGATTCTCCCTTCCAGTGACTGACAGCCGCCGATATCCCCTCCAAACGAGTGGTCTACCGTTTCCCGTACCGGCCCCGGAGTGATAAACGAACGATCCTCGGAGCGGACGCTGGACGAAGTCAGTACGACTGCAACGAGAGGAGTCACTGAACGTCATTGCACACCTGATCGAACGACGGAAGCGCGGTTCGGGGCGATGCGCGGTTCGGAGCGAACACAGTAGGCGAGAACCGTGGACTATGCGATCAGTATGTGAATCGTTTCAGTGGCTGCGATAGCTCCGTGCTACTGGACCGGGTCGGTCGTCGAAGGGATGGAAAGAGGGGTGGGGGTACGCCGGCAGGGGCGCCGCGTAGTGCGGCGACCCGCCGTGCTTCTGTCTTACGGGGTACCGAGGATAGAACTGTCTCCAAAGTGGATTGGTGTCTCGAGAAACGCCGGCCGAAGGCCAGCGTTTGAGCCCCCATCCCCCGCAGGTGATCTGCCGATCAGGGGGATGGATCCGAGACCGAGGTGACAATGCGGCAAGTGACATCACGTCGGAACGTGCTTCGATCTCGGAAGGCCAGGGATCGTCTGTCTCGAGTCGGACGGATCATGTAGGTAGACTGATTCTATTCTCCGCTATTTCTATCTCGTAACCGTAGAGTTACCAATCTATTGGATTTATCACACTAAATCGAACATCTACTGAAAATAACGGCTCTGTTGAAATGATTAGAACATGATGTGTTTGGCACCCTCTGCGATAAGTACAGCTAATACAGGTAACGGAACCGGCATTTATTCCCCTGATAGTTGTCAGGAAGAGTGTGCTGAATCTAGAAGTTACATTCAGCAAGATTACGGCGGGTTCAGAATAAAAACCCGGATACCGATTTATACTAAGTCAACGTATCTATCGTATGGCACGGAATCGTTCTCAGCCAGATGAATCGAGAGTGATTACTAGACCTGGTATCAAAATGTCACTGCTCGCCACCAGTGACGATACCGACGGTGCGTGGAGTCTAATCGAAAACGAGGCCAATCCCGGCCAAGGTCCCGCACCCCACTGGCACAAGGAGATGATTGAGGGATTCTACATTCTAGAGGGGAAGGTCGATTTCGAAATCGATGACGAAGACCGGCGGGCGGGGCCAGACGAATTCGTCTTAGTGCCACCTCGGAGGGTCCACACGTTCACCGTAGTTTCGGACGAACCGGCGAGGTATCTGATCTTGGTCTCGCCTGGTGGACTCGAGGAATACTTCAAGGAAATACAGGAGTTGAGAGCCGGAGTAGATGAGTGGCCCCCATCTGATATGGCCCCCGTTATTGAGGTGATGGAACGCTACGATACCTACCTTCCACCTGTTGAGTAATACGTGCTAACCGCCAAGCCTGCATTTTAATGTCTCAGTTGGTCACCGGGTTACGCTATGCATTCAGCACGGTTCTACAAATATATTCGATATCTGATATATGGGCTAGCGTTAGGTTCGCACATGTAGTGAGCATGCGTTTCACACTAAAATACATATGAAGAATAGGATTTCAACAGAGCCAAAATAACCAAACGGAACAGAACACGTCCGATTTTCTCTTACCTCCCGCTGAAGGGATGCTCCATACCCTCTCCTCCTTCGTTTTCGGAGGGAGACGCGATCCGCGGACAGCGCGAGCGACCCGAGAGATCGCTCGCTCGCATCGACACCCACCGGAACGAACTCGAGCGACGGGAGCAGGGTCTCCCTGGAGCGGACTGCTTGATACGAAACTTATTTTGGTTACTAACCGGCAATCATGTACCCGATATTGGTTATTTATTGGGGCGCTCTCCGAGAAAGGAGTATGGGACGGAACGTGGTTTCCCGGTCCGCTATTCAGGCCCAGAAACGGGCTATCGTCAAGACGCTCTGCTATCGGCTGTTCATGATGCTGATCACGATACTCGTCGCGTGGTTGATCGTTGATGACGTGAGCGCCGCGATAAATATTGGAATTCTAACTAATATACTGAAGACGGGCACGTACTACGTCTATGAGCGGACATGGGACCACATTACGTGGGGAGTACTGCCCGACTCGTGATCTCCGTCGGGTCCTCGTTCTTCCCGGCCGCTCGGCGTCTGGGCCGACGAGAGTACTCGATCCGTTCGCAGATCCACTCGAATCGATCGGCGGTACTAATGAGCGGGACTGCAGATCCATCGGAGACCAGTCACACGGTCTCGAGGCGGACGATGGACTATAGTAGCCACTGAAAGTCAATCCACGCCTGATCGCATGACAGCGTTTCGATCAGGTGAACAGTGGATTTCAGTAACAACTATAGTTCGTGCGGCGTCGCTTCGCGCGTCACAGCGTAGGATCGCCGGCGGAGACGGGAGTCGGCAGAGCGATGGTGAGTCGAAGCGTGACCGGTTGGAAGCCGAAACCGATCCCGCGACGGATATCCGCGAGCGTTTCGACGGCGGCAGCCACGCGCCCGACGTGCGCGAACTGATCGGCCACGAGCACATGCTGCCGTCGTCGACGAACCCGTCGATACCCTACACCGAGATTATCAACACGTTCGACAAACTGGACGAGCGAACGTTTCGACGATACGCTCGAGAATGCTCGTATCCGGATCGATATATGGTATTCTCACCGGTGATTCGTCTGAATTTACTTCTGAATGCCATCAAAACTCGATTCCCCTCCAAACTATATCTGGCAAAGACCAAATTTTCGGTTGAGGTTCGTTGGATTCCGATGTGTATACGTTGTTTCGACTCACACCTCCGTTTCCGATCATCAATTACGTGTCTCATCATCTATTTCATATTATAGTAGTGTATAAAACCCGCAATTCTTTTACTACTGCTCACTCGACTGCTCATCCACGAACTCTGAAAGCTGGTAATGCCCCTTTCGAGAGTAGGAGGCGCGTTGTAATTCAGTTTCGCTCGGTATATTTGAGCGAACCGTTCTCCACTAATTGAGCGAGGAAAATCAAAAGACCGTAACCCTCGACGAGAACCAGATGTCAGAGAGATCGTTGCTCTCGGTCAATCGATGCAGAAATACGGCAGTAGGATGAGGCCCTCGTCGTCCGAAGATTGCGGCATCAGGAATCAGCATCGACCCGGTATGTATTGTAGTATATTCTCAATATAGACGCCGGTCAAATAATGGAAATTATTCATCATTTATTCCTCTAACTATATGATTTCCTCATAATTGTATCTTGTTGGATATAGAAATACTAAAATAAAAGTATAAAATTTACATAAATGAGAGGTCTAGGGCTAACTAGCCGATTCATACGGTGTGAGCCGGTAACCGTTCCAGTTTTGACCCTCCAGATGACCGCGCCGGGTCGCAGAGTTCGTCAACGGAGACGGGCTGGACCCCGTCACCCGTTTCGACATCATCGGTGTCCATACTCGAGACGTAGCGATGGTCGACAGCGTCGGTGTCGGCGCTCACGTCACTGAGACACTCGAATTCGGATTCTACGAGGAGATCCACCCCCCTCGCGCTGTTCGAACTAGGGACGAATCCAGTGTTCTCGTTTACGGCGACGAATCGCTCGAGGGGGACGTCGTCGCGCAGTACCTCTTGGATCTCGTCGGGGATTGCCTCGATATCTCGGTGCGCGTGAAGCCGGTGCGATGCAGTTCGCCGTCGCCCCGACCCCGCAGTTCGAGTGCGAGCGAGCGGGTGAAGCCGAAGAGGCCGCTTTTCGCCGCTGCATAGTTTGCTTGACCGACGTTGCCCTGTATCCCGATCACGCTCGAGATGGTGATTACTCGGCCGTCGTTGACGGTCTCGAGGTCGTCGTAGAACGCCTTGGTGCAGGTAAACGCCCCGTAGAGCAAGACTCAATCACGCTGGGCCAGTCATGGGACTCATTCTAGTGAGCGGACAGTCGCTCGTGATACCCGCGTTGCTGACGAGAATGTCGATCGGTCCGAACGTCTCGAGGACCGCCTCGCGCATCGCGTCGATCTCGGCGCGATCGGTGACGTCAACTTGGATCGGATGGGCCGCTCCCTCGGCGTCGGCGTCGGTGTTCGCGTCGGCGACCCCGTGAGCTCCGGTCACCGGCGACCGATACCACAATTCATGTATACGAGCGCCCCGAACACTCGCATGAAATGTCGACGGTGCACGCCAATTATATCGACGGCCAGTGGAACGAATCGGAAAGCGGTGACACCTTCGAGGTTCGAAATCCTGCAAATACCGACGAAGTCGTGGGACAATATCAATCGTCGACGCGAGCGGACGTCGAAACGGCGATAGACGCAGCGGTCGCCGCTCAAGACGAGTGGGCCGATACGCCCGGTCCGAGCCGCGGACAGATCCTCAAAGAAACCGGAAACCGCCTCGCGGCGCGCAAAGATGAGGCGACGGAGACCTTGGTCAGAGAGGAAGGTAAAACCCGCAGCGAGGCCGCCGGCGAAGTCCAGCGTGCGATCGATATCTTCGCATACTACGCCGAGAAGGCCCGCGACCTCGGTGGAACGTCGAAGGCCCCGAGCGCGCCCGGAAAGGATCTCTATACGAAGCCCGAGCCGCTGGGAACGGTCGGCCTCATTACGCCGTGGAACTACCCCATCGCGATTCCGGCTTGGAAACTGGCGCCCGCGCTCGCGACCGGAAATACGCTGATCATCAAACCCGCTTCGGAGGCGCCGAACGTGACCCGGATCGTTTTCGAGTGTCTCGACGAAGCGAGACTGCCGGACGGCGTCGCGAACTTCGTTACGGGTTCGGGAAGCGAAGTGGGTGCACCGCTAGCGTCCAACGACGACATCGACGCCGTGTCGTTTACCGGCAGCACGGAGGTCGGAACGACGGTCGCCCAAACGGCGGCGGACGATCTGAAGCGCGTCCAGTGTGAGATGGGCGGCAAAAACCCCACGGTGGTCATGCCGAGTGCCGACATCGACAACGCCGTCGACATCGTTGGCGTCGGTGCGTTCGGAACGACCGGCCAATCCTGTACTGCCTGTTCCCGCGCGATCGTCCACGAAGACGTCGCCGACGAGTTCGTCGACGCGATCACCGACTACGCGGAATCGCTCGAAGTCGGCCCCGGTCTCGAGGACCCCGACATGGGACCGCACGTCAGCCGAAGCGAACTCGAGTCGACGCTCGAGTACGTCGATGTCGCTCGAGAGGACGGGGCGACGGTACGGACCGGTGGCGGCGAGCCCGACGGTGACGGGTACGACGGGTTCTTCGTCGAACCGACCGTCGTCACCGATGTCGAAAGCGAGATGCGGATCGCTCAGGAGGAAGTCTTCGGGCCAGTGCTCGCTGTCATCACGGTCGGCGATTTCGAGGAGGCCCTCGCGGTAGCGAACGATGTCGAATACGGACTGTCCGCGAGCATCGTCACGCAGGATCTCACGGAGGCCAACCAGTTCGTTGAGGATGTCGAGGCCGGCGTCGCGAAGGTAAACGAGAAGACGACGGGGCTGGAACTTCACGTTCCGTTCGGCGGCTACAAGAACTCTTCGACGAACACGTATCGGGAACAGGGCGATGCCGGACTCGACTTCTTCACGAGCACGAAAACGGTCTACATGAACTACTGACGTCCCGTCAAGGGACGTGCGGAGCCGAATAGCCAATTTCGATCATCTCGAACGATTCCTCTCTTGGGCCTATTTTCGCAGGTTAGTAGTCGAAGCGGAACGAGCCACCGATCCGGACCGTACGGTCCGACGGCCGTTCGTCGAACGCCGGCGATTTCGTCGCTCAATTGGCCGTAGACGATGGTTTTATGCCAATTGCCGCCACAAACCAATCTATGGCCTTGTCTGCCGAGCAGGTGCAGGAGCACCTCCGTGGCGTAGCTGTCGGATTGCTTACACCTTTCGATGAAGACGGCGAAATCGAATACGAGAAGATAACGGAAAACGCGAGAGCGCTCCACGACAAAGGAGTCGGAACGTTCCTCGCGACCGCAAACATCAGCGAGTACCACTCGCTGTCACAGAGCGAACGGGTCGCAGCCGCCGAAGCAACCCTCGACGGCCTTCCGGAAAGCGCCTGTGTGCTTGCGGGCGTCGGCGGGAGCACGGCCGGCGCTCAGGAACTCGCTCGAGAGTACGAACAGCTCGGAGTCGACGCGATGATGGTCATGCCGCCCGACCACACCTACCTCCACGAAGAGGGACTCCTCGAGTACTATCGGAAGCTCGGAGCGAGTACCGAACGACCGCTCGTCCCCTACGTCCGCGGGTTCAATCCGTCCGTCGACTACCTCGGGAAACTCACGCGACTCGACTGCGTCGTCGGTATCAAGTACGCGCTGAAAGACAGCGTGAAACTCGGCGCCGGAATCGCAGCGGGTAACGACGACGTCGTTTGGGTCAACGGCCTCGCGGAACCCTTTGCAGTCGCCTACTGGGCGGAAGGTGTCGAAGGGTTCTCTGCGGGTGTGAGCAACTTCCGTCCGGAGATCGGACTCGAACTGTTCGACGCGCTCTCCGACGGTGACTGGGACCGTGCGCGGGAGCTCCGAAACATCTGTCTCCCGTATCAGAACCTCCGCGACGAATACGGTGAGAACAACGAGATTCCGGGAGCCGTCAGCGTTCCCGTCGTCAAGAAGGGGCTCGAACTTGCCGGGCTCCACGGCGGGGACATCCGCGAGCCGATCCGTCCGCTTCCCGATCAGATCGAACGCGAAGCCGAAGAGCGCTACGACGAACTCGAAGATAACATCGACCGCTTGATCACGTAAGACGACGATTCGCCGTCTTCAGTGCAGTCGACTACCTGTTTTTTGTTGTCGCAGTACATCGCGTCTACGATCATGCCTGCATCGCAAGCGATTCTACTATCCACCCTGCTGATCAACCCGACGGAAACAGAAACGGAACGGTCGTTAGAAGAAGTAGTTGTTCGGGACGTAGACTGAGACCTCCGGCACGAGTGCGACGATCAGAATGACAATCAAGAGCGGAATGTAGAACAATACCATCGCTCGCATGACCGTCTCGAGGGACGCGTCGGTCACCTTCTCCAGCACGAAGAGGACGGAGCCCAGCGGTGGTGTGACGACGCCGGTCATGAGCGAGAGGATCATCACGATCCCGAAGTGAATCGGATCGATCCCGAGCGTTCCGATGATCGGCATCAGGATCGGTACCATAATCATGATCGTAGCAGTGATGCTCATGAACGTCCCGATGAGCATGAACAGCGGGACGAAGATCAGGATCGCAATCGTCGGATCCGTCGTGAATCCTGTGATTGCGTCGGCCAGCAGTATCGGGATCCGGAGCTGCAATGCGACGAGGCCATACAGCATTGCCAGGGAGATGATAAACAGAATGGAGAACGTTTCGACCATTCCTTCCTGGAACTCCTCGAGGAGAATTTCGCCGGTCAGCGAGCCCTGATAGAAGCCGAGTGCGATCGCATAGACGACCGCGACCGCGCCGGCTTCCGTCGCGGTGAACATCCCGGAGAGAATACCGCCGACGATGAAGACGGGAATGAGTAGCGCGGGTAAGGCGTTGACGAATTCCCGTCCGATCGTCCGAAGCCCGACGGCCTCACCTTTCCCGTATCCTTTCCACCGGACGACGAGATACGTGAAGATGGAGAGGACGCCAGCCAGTAGGAGCCCCGGGACGATCCCGGCGAGAAACAGGGCACCGATCGACTCTTCGGCTAACACGCCGTACAGAATGATCGGCACGCTCGGCGGGATGATCGGGCCGATAATCGACGACGCACCGGTGACACCGATCGCCGTTTTCTTGTCGTATCCTTGATCGCGCATCGCGTTGTACTCGACTCGACCGAGCCCCGCAGCGTCGGCGACTGCCAGCCCGGACATCCCCGAGAAGATGACGCTCGCGCCGATATTGACCTGAGCGATGCCGCCGCGGACTCGCCCGAAGATAGCGCTTGCGAAGTCGAAGACCTCTGTGGTCATGTCCGTTCTATTCATCAGTCGACCTAACATAAGATAGAACGGGACTGCAAGCAACGTAAACGAGTTCAGCCCGTGCATCAACTGATTCGACATCAAGCCGTAATTAAGGGGCGGGCCAAACGGGGAGAGCATGATGAGGATACATGCTGACCCGATCGCGACCGCGACGGGCATGCCAAGCGCATAGAGGACCAACAATCCCCCGAGGAAAATGAGCCCGATCAGTACTAGCTCCATCTTACTCTCCCTCCTTATTCGCGTGGGTTCCCTTGTTCATGAGTTGCTGACTGAAGTCATTCGTCGTTAGTAGAGAACGGAGATTGATTAACTCGTAGAATACCATCATCACGATGAAGGCCGTTATTGTCCCGTATATCCATCCCTGTTGTACCGCTGCAACACCGATCATAGGCGTATCCCAGTTCTGAAGTGCCGCACGCAATCCGGCATACCCCAACATGATCAGGAAGACGATCGTCAAGACCTGTGCAATAGTATCAACGATCATTCCGATCAGCGGAGATCGTTTTTCGAACTGGTCAGAGACGATTGTCATCTTGATATGTTCGCCGTTCCTAGAGGCGACTGCGGCCCCACCGTATGTTCCGACGATGAGCAAATACCGTGCGAGGGGTTCTGTCCACCATGCACCCCCGCTGATTGGGAGATCGAAGCCACGGACGATTATTTGAGCGATCGTCAGCAGCAACATTAGAACGAAAATGAATGTTGCCACATTTAGCACGATCCAATCGTACCATGTGTCTTTTTTTAACCCTAATGATTGGTCGATATCCATGGTTAATAATAATGGTCGCTGTAGTATAATAGCACCGATTCAGTGGGACTGTCTCACTCAGATGTTACGCCATTTATCCCACGAACCCGCGTAGGTGTTTTCGAATAACCGTTCGACCGCAGGAGCGGCTGCCTCGTAGAACGCCTCTGAGTCGACGCCTTCGACGATTTCCATCCCGTTATCTTCGGCTTCAGTGAGTAATTCTTCTTCCGAGTCTCGGGCCCACTGTGTTGCCTCTTCGGTAACTTCATTGACTATTTCGTCGAACAGATCCTGGTCAGACTGATCTAATCCGTCATAGAAACGGGTACTGACGTACATCTGCCCACTCTGGGGAAGATGGCTAGTGAGGCTGTAGTAGTCCTGCACTTCCCAGAGGCTAAGCGAGGCGATTTGGGCCGGTGGACCTTCGGAAGCTCCAACAACTCCCTGCTGAAGGGCCGAATACAGTTCATCGAGTGAGACAGGTGATGGACTCGCACCGACCGAGTCCCACGCGTTAACCCATGAATCGTGACTCGGAAGCCGGAGATCCATCCCTTGAACGTCCTCTGGAGTGCGAACTGGCTCGTTCGACGTGTAATGTCGCATCCCTCTATAGATCCGAGGACCAGCGACCATAATCCCTTCTTCCTCGAGAGCCGGGAACACATCTTCCTGGAACTCGTCCGACTCCATGATTCGCTGTTGCTGTTCGAAACTCTCGAGGACGAACGGCGAGTTGAAGAAGTAGTACTCGGGCGCGTGAAGATCGTACGCGTCCGATCCACCGGTGTACATGTCAATTGCACCTTGCGTCATCAGATCGAATGTCTCGGTCTCTGATCCGTACGAACCGCCGTAGGAGAACTCGACGCTGATGTCACCGTCCGATTCCTCTTCGATGCGTTGTTTGAATTGTTTGCCCGCGTAGACCGGCGAGGTTCCCTCTTCCATCACGCTAGCAAGCGTGATACTTGTCCCACTGCTGCTACCCCCCATACAACCGGCGAGAGTTGCGATTCCGGACGCGCCGATGCCCATTTTGACGGCTTGGCGGCGCGTCACGTTGGCTAAACGACTGTCCCTACCGGTTGCCTGATTGCCAGACATACTCACACTGTTGTACTGGTAGTATATGAATTTACCCCTATTTTTCCTATGATACCGCGTTGGTCTCTGCCCAGATTTATATCCAAGCCGCAATCTGAAGTAGTGGGATCGTTCTCAGCGAGTCGAACCGCCACTGGGGCTAGACAGCCTCTGTTCGTCTTGACCGAACCACGACGGTCCTCTAGGAGAGACATCCGTTGCAACCGACCGATAACACACCTCGAGACGAGCGACCGTCGCCACGGATCACCGATCGAGGGGCAGATGAAACGGAATCGATCAGTAGCTCAAATCGAGCTCGATCAGGTTCGCTTTCTGGGAGAGTTTGTTTGGGATTTCTTCTCGGAACCGTTCATCGGTCATCCGACTTCTCGGACCGGAGACGCTTATCGCACCGATAGCCTTCCCGTCGTCTAGGAGCGGAACCGCAACGCATCGGAGTCCGTTTATCCGCTCTTCGTCGTCGAACGCGAAACCTCGGTCTCGAATCTCCGCAAGCGTTTCGAACAGTTCGTCGACGTCCGTGATCGTTCGCTCGGTCGCAGACGGAAGTCCGTGGCGATCGACGATCGCTTCGACTCGTTCTTCCGGAAGGTATGACAAAATCGCCTTTCCAAGCGCGGTGTTGTGGAGATATACGGACTCACCCGTGTACGTATTGATCTGAATCGCTTCGTTTCCCATGGATCGGTAGATATAGATCCCGAGCCCGTGCTCTTCGACCAACAGGTTCGTCTTTTCACCTGTCTCCTCTGCCAGCGATTTGAGTTCCGGTTTCGCCGCATTGTAGCGTTCCATCCGATGGCGCGTGTATCCACCCAACTCGAAAAACCGGAGCCCTAACCGGTACTCCGATCTGTCTTTGACGACGTATCGGTGCTCCTGGAGGGTGCTGAGGTGTTTGTGAACGGCGCTGGGGGCGAGATCCAGCTCTGTGGCGATTTCTGTCACGCCCGCTCTATCAAACTCTTGGAGGAGATCGATGATCTCGAGAGTCGTCTCGGTTGCTTTGACCGGGTATTTTGCTTTGTGTCCCATAGATATGGGTTTGATACGAGTCCCCATAAGGTTTCTTCATGAGAGAACGATGAAGCGCAGCGGACGAATTGCGGTGCTATTCGGCGTGTGACGGCACACGATCCCGACAGAGATGGCCGAAACCCATGATTCCGGTTCAGATCGTATCCCTGAACCTTCCGGTTTGAGGGACGACGATAGCGTTCTGGGCGAAACGAGCGTCCGCCGCTACCCACAGTGACGCTTCGAACAGAAATTATCTAGCAGAGAAACACCTGCCGATACGTCGTCTAACAACTATAATTACATACATACAATTGTAATGGATGTGCGAGCTGGATTACAAATATACTATCGTCAATACCGGGTAGTGTTTGATGCTGGTGCAAAGTAGATGTAAACCATCCTGGAAATTAATCGATCAGGAAGGACGGAAATTACAATTCTATGGTCGTAAATGGAGAGTGAGGGGTATAGCTGATACGAGATCGTTTAATTCTCTCTCAGAGAAAATCTGATTTCCCACTCGTTGTTCCGACGACGTGAGTGTGGCGGGCATACTATCGAAAATCTAGTTGCTGACAGCGAACTCCTGCCAATCTCCGAGATCCGTGCAGAGACACGCCAATATGAACGCGTTCAATCGCTTTCGCATCGAATTTACCCAGAGTGAATATCGTGTGGGATAAGCGCGATGATCGGAGAGGGCACGAAAGCCACTGCCAGAGAGTTCCGCATGTTCGTTCCGTACTTACGAGAACTACCAGACACTTTCCAGAGTTGTTGACCGCGTACTACGAATCGAATTTCTCTGCCAGAGAACCCTAACGACTCCGCGATTGAGCGGCGGTCCGACCGTCGACACGACTGCAGGGACGAGCGAGCCAACGGTGCGAATCGGCCGAGGGATCAGGTAGAGATACGCACACACGTCTGGAACGACCGGTATCGCCAATCGCTATGTCTGAGGAACTGCCGGTCGATTCGAACGAGATCGAACGCGAAACCGTATTTGATGGGATGATCGAATCCGTCACGACGCGT
The DNA here is from genome assembly GCF_028618695.1 of Natrinema soli. Next base: position 71,815 of record NZ_JAQIVI010000413.1, read on the forward strand.
GATTGGGCGAGCGATGAATTCCGTTATCGTCGATTCGGAAACAGACGAGTGGGACACGGCAGCAGACGGCAGCGAGTGTACGAGGGCAGACGAGAAAGTGGACGAAGGGATCGCAGGAATCGATACTGAGACTGCTACTCGCTGCCTGAAAGAAATGGGCGACACGACGATACCAGACATTGACGGCCCCACGGTGTCGCTTTCGTCCGGCAGTTAGTCGGTCCTTGCGGTGGAACGAACCCACACCCCTCGCACCGAAAGGGGTATTCGTATGGCGCAACCAACGCACAGTTACAACCGTGCAACACATCACGTCCCACGTGAGCACGGCATCAAATAAAGGTATACACGTCAAATTGCGATGACAGAGCAGGATGAGTCGTTCGAGCGAAAACGGTGAATAGGACCACCGAGCAGACGGAGAGAGCCGTGAGACACTCGTTTCAGAACGTTGAGGCCGGATCCGGACGGAACGTTTCGAGGGAAACTACAGCGGCTACTCCGTTTCGGCTACCTGCGTCGTCCGGGACGATTCCGATCGGACCGTCTCGATAACCCCTCGGAGGTAGCCGATAGTAAACCCACGAGCGCGGTGTCGCCAGTCGTCGTCACCCTCCATTTTCGGTACGTGGTCGGGGATGACGGGACCATCGAAACCGACATCGTGGAGCGTCCGGACCGCCTCCGCGGTGTCGAAGTTACCCGTATCAACGAACGTCTCGTGGAATTTCGGTACCGTTCCAACGACGTCCCGGAAGTGAATGAAGACGATCTGATCACGTTCGCCGAAGCGGCGGATGACTTCGGTTACGTCCTCACCCATCTGCGAGAAACACCCCAGACATAGCTTGAGCCCGTGGTTATCGCTTGGAACGAGATCCATCGCCTTCTCGAAGTTTTCCACGTTCCGGAACAGACGCGGGATACCACCGAGCGACTCGAGGACCGGTGGATCAACAGGGTGAAGTGCGAGGTCGACGCCGGCTTCTTCCGCCACGGGGAGAACTGTCTCGAGGAAGTACTGGTAATTCTCCCAGAACTCGTCTTCGGTGTAGGCTCGATCGAGACCAGGTGCGAGCTCGTCTGGATCGTCAAGTTCATCGTAATCGAAGGCGGTTGCCTCCGCGCCGCCACGGGTCTCTACGGGCGACGTCCGCATCGGAACGACGCTGCGGGGGTTCCACTGGTAGCCTAACACCGGAATGTCGGCTTCACCGAGGTTTCGAATCAGAGTGGTGATCTGATCGAGCGCCTCGTCCGTACCGTCGCGACCGAACATGATATCGCCGTACATCGAATACGGGAGCGACTGGATTCCAGTAAAGGAGAGACCGGCGTCTTCGATACGTTCTCGAGCAGCCGTGAGTTCCGAGACGGACGGAATCTGATTTGGGCCGACCGCGATCGTATCGGTCCCATCTCGGTCGTTGAACTCGTCGGGCTCTTCAGCCGTGTCTGCGTGATCCACGAAAATATCCGCCACTCCGAGTTGACTAATGTATCGTAGTCGAGACTGCGAAAGCGATCGTGTTCGAACACCGACGCTGACAGCCGTGTTGCTATTGCGATTCATATCCGATGACTCGTTTGAAACACCTAAACTATTTCGGAGAGGCTATCGGACCGGCCCGAGTGATATCGCTTATCCAGAAGTACCGGACGGAATCTGATCTCCGGACGAAAGCCGAAAAGCTAGATTGGCAGCCGTTGCTATGGGACAGGATACGGGGCTAGCGTTTTCGGTGAGCTACGACAAGTGGCGCTTGGAGTGCTCAAGGGGTTTGAGGGTCAACAGTGAGCAACCCTTAATCTGACACCTCGCTGCATCCCGTAGCGCCACGTAATCAGCTGTCGTCTTTTGATATAAGAGCTTCCATCCAGTTACTGCTCACGAAAAGAAAATTATAATCATATTTCCGCTTCGTATCGATGCTGATCTATCCTTCCGCCTGAGTCCCGCACTGATTCTCGGTGGATTCGATCGCGTTACAATGACTGTGTCGTCACGGTAACCGGTCCGTCGAACTGGAGGATGATCGACTGCGCTACGTCGCCGAAAAGTGCTTTTCCGGCCGGAGAGCGTTTCTTACCGCTGACAAATACGATCTCGCAGTTTTCCTTTTCAGCGATCTCAATGAGATCACCTGGAATCGTCCCGACGACGCCTCGTGCCGTGTACGGAATATCGGGGCCGAACGCATTTTTCGCGACCTCGTTGGCCTCGGCTGTCGCGATCTTCTCCATCTCGTCGATGCTTTCGACCTCTCTGTCCGACTTCGCCTGTCGTTGCAGGTTATTCTGAAATTGCTTCTCGTCGATGATCCTGCAAAATAGGATCTCTTTCTCCGTTCCAGTGACGTGATTCTTCGCTGTGCGCATCAGTTCCTGATCCGGCTCATCACCTGTCTGGATGACGAGTACTTTCTCCATACTCTCTATACAGTCGGGGCAATATATAAAATTCCGCACTACCGAGAGAGTTATGTTCGGTTGATATTTTTCGCGTTCACGCGGAGGAATCCTCCGGCACTGCACGCTGGTGGTAGCTGGTGGTAGAAATTACTGTTTGTCGTTTTCCGCCTTTGTCCGAAATTGGAATTCGCGGGAGCGGTCGTGAGGATTGACTGAAGGCTGTGAGAACCACCTGTCGCTCTTCTTCCTCCTTGATTAATTAACACGCTGACTGAGTCAATCAGCGATCGGGTACGGACGACTCGAGCCGATTGCGATCCGTTTGAAACGCGACCTGACGTTTACGCAAGCGAAACTTTCGTGTGGCCCAGTAGAATGCTCGCGTTCCGAAGACGGCACGTCGTTCCCGGCCAAAATTGATAAGATAGCAACCATAAAGGAAAATACTCAGTAGTGTGAATATAGCACAATAAAGCATGGGTCAAAATGAGCTATCGATGATGCAGTCGATGGAGGTTGAGGAACTAACTCTGCCTTACCTCCTCATAGAGTAACTGCGAACGCATTTCTCTGACAAGGGGTCTCTCGTCGATGGTGTTAGCTACTCAATTACCCTTGTTCGGGCAAGATCACGTAATTATCTCGACTACTTCGGAAAATCTGCCGAAATATAATTCATTCCACCAAAATATGTGTCGAGTACTTCTACAATCCGTGGGCGAGCAGTCGATCAAGCACCAGATGAATATTGATCACTCCACTCATTATTATATCCCACAATAACCGAAATAGTTTCATTTCTGTTGAATTCGGCGAACAGCGTTGGTGTGCTACTCCACGAGAAAATTTCTTGGCATATTTTTATCCTACATTCGTGTAGTTGCCGAACACGAACTCAGAAAGGAATAACAACGAGCGACTGGAAGCTCGAGCAAGTTGCAGCGAAGTACGATGTATCCGATCTCGACAAGACGATAGTTGACCGAGTTCCTGCTGCGCACCGAGTTACGTAGTCCAGCTCGGTATATGAGCATCCTTGAGTTAGTCCCAACGGACCACACGACTCCGAACGAGATTGCTGGCGCGACGGGAGTCGATTCAGGGCCGTTATCGAAGTTCTCCTCTTCTCGAAGGGCGGATTCGTTGATGGGCATCCGTTCTAGTTTAGCAGATCGGGGGATCCAGAGACACCAAGCTAGAATAGTCAGTAACTAGA
>NZ_JAQIVI010000414.1 GCF_028618695.1 Natrinema soli
CGAGCGCTTCGGTCGCGCCCGCGGTACCGAGGTTGGTCATCCGCTCCGCCCCGCCGACCAGCAGGACGTCGTTCTCGCCGTTACGGATTCGTTTGACGGCCTCGCGGACGGCGGTGCCGCTCGAGGCACACGCGGATTCGTAGCGGGTCGCGGGGGCCTGTACGCCCGCGGCTTCGGCCATCAGCGGTCCCTGGTGGCCCTGATGCTCGGAGAGTTCACCCATGAAGTTGCCGTAGAGGACCGCCTCGACGTCGTCTCGAGGGACGCCGCTCGCTTCGAACGCCGTGATGCTCGCTTCGGCGAAGAGATCGCGGCCGGTCCGTTCGGGGCTGTTTCCGAACGGCGTCAGCCCTGTTCCTGCCACACGTACGTCACTCATAGACACAGCTAGCGGTCGGATCCGTTAATACCTCGCGGTTACGGAAGTACACGGAGAAATCTCCGCGTTTTAGCGCGGGGATGAATTCGACGATTAGTTACACTATTCAATCCTAATAACACTTTAAGTTTAAAATAATAAATTTTGCATGAGTTGTAGACGTATAATATGGCAATGCTCTTCCCCACTCACAGTCGACGATCACTCCCGTCAGTTGAAAGTTTGCGACCGACGGTCGCGCCCGACCTCGAAAAACGGCGACGACCGGACGAGCGCTCCCGGACACCGATCCGTCGCAGTACGGTCGCCGTTTCCGCGAGCTTATATAATATCGCGCCTCACGGACGAGTATGACAACCGTTCCGTTCGATCTGGCTCTCCTGACGGAACTGACGGAGACGAGCGGCGTCCCCGGCTACGAGGATCGCGTTCGCGATCTCGTCGTCCGAGAACTCGAGAAGTCCGTCGATCGCATCCGCACCGACGCGATGGGCAACGTCGTCGGAACGCTCGAGGGCGAGAGCGACTATTCGGTGGCCGTCGCGGCCCACATGGACGAAGTGGGGTTCATGGTGCGCCACGTCCGCGGGAGCGACGACGAGTACGGCTTCGTCGAACTCGACGCGCTCGGCGGCTGGGACGCCCGCGTCCTCAAAGCCCAGCGGGTGACGATCCACGCCGAGGAGGAGGATATCCCCGCAGTCATCGGTTCGCCGCCGCCGCACACGTTGGACGAGGACGAACGCGAGAAAACGCCCGCGGTCGAGGACGTCGTCGTCGACCCCGGCCTCCCCTTCGAGGACCTCGAGGAGCGCGTCTCCCCCGGCGACCTCGTTACGATGGCCCAAACGACCGAGCGCGTCGGCGAGACGATCACCGGCAAGGCCCTGGACGATCGGGTCTGTCTGTTCGCCATGCTCGAGGCGGCCCGCCGAGTGACGGACCCGGACGTGACGATCCACTTCTGTGCGACCGTCCAGGAGGAAGTCGGCCTGCGGGGCGCGCGCACCCTCGGCGTCGACATCGATCCCGACCTCGCGCTCGCGCTGGACGTCACCGTCGCCAACGATATCCCCGGCTTCGACGCCGGCGAGCGCGTCACCGAACTCGGCGGCGGAACCGCGATCAAACTCAAGGACTCGAGCGTCATCACGAACCCCAAACTCCACGGCCGGCTCCAGTCGATCGCCGACGACGAGGGGATCGACTACCAACTCGAGATCCTCCCCGCCGGCGGTACCGACACGGCGGGCTTCCAGCAGGCGTCCGGCGCGAAACCCGTCGGTGCGATCTCGGTTCCGACGCGGTACCTCCACACCGTGACCGAGACCGCCCACGTCGACGACATCGCGGCGACGATCGACCTGCTCGAGGCGTTTCTGGCGACCGAAGGCGGAGAGTACGATTACACGCTCTGAGCCGGCGATCAGGGGTCGTAACTGCCCGCACGGCTCCGTTCGCCGGCGATGGACGATAGCCGCTGACAGCCACGGTGTGCGAGGCGATCACCGGTCGTTCGAAGGAAGCTGCGGCAAGTACCGGCGGTTCCTGACGAAGCACATTTCAATGATGCCTATCATTTCACTCGTACCAGACTCTCATGGACGCTTCCGACGTTCCCGATCTCGACGGTATCTCGCCGCGCGCATGGCGGCTCCTTCGGGTCGCCGCTGGGTACGATCAGCGGGCCGTCGAACGGGAAGTCGACGAGCTCATACAGGCCCACATCTCGATGCTCGAGAGCGGGAATCGGTCCCTGTCTCGCTCCCGCCGACGGACGCTCCTGGAACTCTATGGCTCCGAACTCACTGACGACCAGGTACGGGCAATCGTCGACCACTTCTAGCTGTCACTGTGTGGGACGCTCGCAAAGGGAAGGGCTTAACAATGATAATGATAATCTTCGACTGTATCAATGATACGCAGGCTGCTAGGCGGCTCAAACGGTCGAATACTACAATTTCTCCTAGCGGGGATCGGAATGACGGCGATCGCGGCCGCACCCTCCCCATCGGGGCTCTCGACGACCGGGCAGTACGCAATCGCGACGATGTTCTTCGCCGGCTTTCTCTGGGTGAGCGGCGCGCTCCCGTTGGCGGTCACCGCATTGACGATTCCAGTGCTGTTGACCGGGACTGGCGTCTACGACACCATGGACGCCGCCCTCGTCGGGTTCGCCGATCACATCATCTTCCTGTTTCTGGCGGGCTTTATGCTTGCGAACGGGATTCAAAAGTACGATATCGACCGACGGATCGCGCTGTACGCCATCGCCAGAATGGGAAGTTCACTGCGGCGGTTGATCCTCTCGATCATGGTCGTGACCGCCGTGTTGTCGATGTGGGTCTCGAACACCGCGACGGCCGCGATGATGACGCCCATCGCGATCGGCGTTCTCACACAGGTGCTCGACCGGGACGATCTCGCGTCAGCGGAGGAATCGGTCCGAGATACCGAGGCGGCCGAAACGGCCGAAACAGCCGCCGACGGAGGGGCCGTCGAACCGACGGCCGAGTTCACGAACCTCCAGATCGGGATGCTCCTCGGGACCGCCTACGCCGCGAGCGTCGGCGGCGTCGGGACGATCATCGGCACGCCGCCGAACGCGATCCTCGTCGGCCAACTCAACGCGATTCTGGACTACGAAATCGGGTTCACCGACTGGTTCCTCGTCGGCTTCCCCGTCGTCGTCGTGACGCTCCCGCTCGTCTGGTTCGTTCTGACGTACGTACTGTATCCCCCGGAGATTCCGGCAGTCGAGGGGGCCCGTGCCACCGCCCGCGAACAACTCGAGGCCATGGGCGAGCTCGATCCCCGCGGGAAACGAGTGGCGGCGATCTTCGCCGTGACGGCCGGTCTCTGGATGCTCGGCGGGCTCGGCGAGTTCTTCGAACCGTACCTCTCGAGCGTCTGGCTGACGACGCTGTTCGGCGGGGACGGGATGACGGTCTTCGGCGTCGAGGGTCACCAGGGGCTGCTCTACTACGTGATGGTGGGCGTCGCCGCGGTTCCCGCGCTCGTGCTGGCCGATACGATGGAGTGGGACGAACTGGTCGACATCGACTGGGGGACGCTGTTGCTGTTCGGCGGCGGTATCTCGCTCGCGAACGCCCTCGCGGACACGGGCGCGACGGAGTGGATCGCGGATACGGTGTTCGGCGGGCTCGTCGGCGCACCCATCGTGCTCGTTATCGGTGCGGTCGTACTGGTGATCATCTTCCTGACCGAGATGACGTCGAACGCCGCGACGACCAGTATCATCGTTCCCATCCTGATCAGTCTGGGGAGCGTCTTTTCGGCGACGCTCGGGCTGACCGACTTCTCCACCGCGCTCTTCCTCTCGGTCGCCGGGACGATCGCCGCGAGCTTCGCCTTCGCGCTGCCGGTGGCGACGCCGCCGAACGCCATCGTGTTCGGCAGCGGCTACGTCAAGCAGCGCCACATGCTCCGGACGGGGCTCGTGCTGAACGCAATTATGACCGTCGTCCTGACGGGGCTCATCTGGTTCCTCTTTACGTTCGTCTGGCCGCACCTGCTGTGGTGAGTGACCGAAGACGGTGACTCAGTTGTTTGGAATAGGAATGATGATCGGAGCCCCGTGCTGAATAGAAGACGCGAATGTCGCATGAGACTAAGCCCGATTTGCGAAGTTGAAGGCGCTCAGTACAGGGCAAGCACTTACCGGTGGCCGGATAACCAATCGAGAGACCGTCAGTAACGGCATGAACGTTAAGTAAGGGCGCATATGCAACACTGAGTGAGCGACTAGCATGATGCTTAAAACCGTGGTCGCCTTTTTCTTCTACCGTGATTGGTCCGCTGCTACTGATTGCAGTCGCCGCGGCGATCTTCGTCGGATACAACATCGGCGGTGCGACCACTGCTCCGGCGTTCGCCCCCGCAATCGGCGCGAATCTCATATCGAAGGTCGGAGCCGGAGGGCTGATGTCGGCGTTTTTCTTCCTGGGGGCGTGGACGTTCGGTCGACGGGTCGTCGGCACGCTCGGGAACGATATCGTGCACGATACCGGCGTATTCACCCTCAAGACGAGTGTGGTGATCCTCCTCTTCATCGGCTTCGCATTGTTTGCCGGGAACCTGCTCAGCGTCCCAGCGTCCACCTCCATGACGACGGTCGGCGCCATCGCCGGCCTCGGGATGGCGAGCGGCGAACTCAACTGGACAGTGAGCGGTGAAATCGTCGCCTGGTGGCTCGTTACGCCGATCATCGGCTTTGGACTCTGTGCCATCGTTGGCCGGTACTTCTATCCACAGATCGAGCGGTGGGTTGAGGGTCACCGGAGCGAAGGACGGTTAGTCGCGTTCGTCCGGCCGGGGGTTCTCCCTCGGCCGTCGATCGCCACGGTGACACGCGATGAGCTCCTCATGGGGGGACTCGTGGTCGGCATCGGTTGTCTGATGGCGTTCAGCTCCGGCACTTCGAACATAGCGAACGTGATCGTACCGCTGATCGGGAGCGGCGAACTCGGGATGAACGTTGGCATTCTGTTCGGTTCGGCCGCGGTCGCCTTGGGGTCGTTCACCATCGCTCGTCGCACGCTCGATACGCTCGGCCACGAGATTGCCGACCTTTCGCTCCCCGCGGCGTTCGTCGTCGCGCCCATCAGTGCAGGGCTGGTGATTTTGCTCGCCGCACTCGGCATTCCGGCGAGTTTCGTCGTCGTTGCGACGCTGTGCATCGCTGGCATCGGATGGGGCCGAAAGACCCGGCAACAGAACAACGCGCTTTCGGGCTCGGATCGAACCGGCCCGGATAGCTTCGAAAGCACTGGCCAACCGACAGCGGGCTTCGTGACAAACGTGCGGCCAGCCGCAGCTGCGGACGAGGCGGTTTTCGACCCAATGACAACGATACAAGTTGTCGTCCTACAGCACGCCATACCGGCGCTGGCGACGCTCGGGTCCTACCTCACATTCCTGTTGATCCTCTTCTTTGGATTGTAGCCGCGTTGCGAAGGCCATTGCCTTCGTCTTCCCCGGTTCCGGCGGCGTGTCACTGAAGCACGAGAGGGGTTACCACCGGGCAGACCGCGTCACTGAGGCTCAACGCCACAGAGCGCCTATCGCGCCAGTATTGACGCCGTTGGTCATCGGTGTGGTCCACTTGAACTTGAAAACCATACCCCATCTATTGTGCCAAATAAAACGGGAAAGGTAGCAATCACCAGAACAGAATAACACTATCTCTATCAGCTATCCGAGACACGAACTGTGTTCTATTCGCATATCTACTGAACAGCCGATTCATTTCCGATGGATGAACAAAAAACCGCCATACTGAACTCATCCTCTATATTCAGCAGGCCGCTTGTGACAGTTATCACGGCGGTCGTTGGACGCAACGGGAGGGACAGCCGATTCAGAACGCGAGCGCGTCGACGAGAATCGCGACGAGCACCGCCCCGAGGAACGCGTTCGAGGCGTGGAACGACCGGAATGCGGCGACTTCGGTCTGTTCGAAGTGCAGGCGAACGGCGGCCCAGAGGAAGATCCCGCCGAAGACGACGACCGTGCCGGCGTACAGCGCGCCGAGTTCGGTGATCCACGCCAGCGCGATCGTGCTCACGAACGTCGCGGCGATGTAGTAGAGGATGTGTTTGCGGGTGACGGTCTCGCCCCGGACGACCGGCATCATTGGAAAGCCGCCGCGAGCGTAGTCGTCCTTGTACGCCAGCGCGAGGTTGTAGAAGTGTGCCGGCGTCCAGAGGAAGATAACGCCCGCGAGCGCGAGTCCGGGCCAGCCGATCTCGTTCGTCACGGCGGCCCAGCCGATCAGCGCGGGAAGCGCGCCAGCAGCGCCGCCGATGACGGTGTTCTGGACCGTGTTCGGTTTGAGCAGCAATGTGTAGACGACGCTGTAAAATATGATCGCGGCGAGCCCGAGCGCCGCCGCGAGCCGATTGATCGTCAGGAAGGCCGTGAGCGACAGGACGGTCAGCCCGAGCCCGAACGCGAGCGCGTTTCGGACCGGGATCAGATCGACCGCCAGCGGCCGATCCGCGGTGCGGGACATCTTCTGGTCGACGTCGCGCTCGAGGACGTGGTTGAAGGTCCCCGAGGCACCGATCGCGAGGACGCCGCCGCCGAGCGTCGCGACGATGGTCCGAATCTCGAGGCCGGGGCC
>NZ_JAQIVI010000415.1 GCF_028618695.1 Natrinema soli
CGTTTCGGCCGCCGAACCCGAGATCGACGTGCTCGAGGCGGCCCGCGCGGAGGGCCGGGCGGTCAACGTCTGGACGGCGACGAACTGGGTCCAGTTCGACGAACTCGCGGCGGCCGGCGTCGACGGGATCGTCGCCGACTATCCCGGATTGAGTGGGGACTCGAGCGGGCGATAACGACGGCGGGCGGCGCGATGTCACGCGATTCGTTCCCATCGGGGTCACCGGACAGGAAGTACTGCCTGCAACTGCGCCGGATACCTTGATACGACAAATCGTGCAGAGGAAGTGTTGACTATGTCTCTCGTCTCGCGTTCGAGGTGTCGGTTCGACCGTGGGCTTGCGAGCGAACCCGGCGTCGCCGCGGTCGGACGTGGTGTCGACTCGAGGCACTGGTCAGGAGGCGGCGGACCATGAGCGGGCTTCCGCCGCAGACGAGTATCAAACGCTGGCTAGTGACGACGAACCACAAGGACGTCGGGATTTTGTACATCGCGACGGCGCTGTTCTTCCTCGTCACCGGCGGCGTCCTCGCATTGCTGTTCCGCGCTCACCTCTGGGAGTTCGGCGGCACCGGACTCCTCACGAACACCGAGTACAATCAGTCGGTCTCGATCCACGGGCTGTTGATGGTGTTCTGGTTCATTTCACCGCTCGGATTCGGCTTTGGGAACTATATCGTTCCGCTCCAGATCGGGGCGAAGGACATGGCATTTCCGCGCCTGAACGCGATGAGTTACTGGTTCTACCTTTTCTCGGGCCTTCTCCTCCTCCTCTCGTTCTTCCAGGGGACGACGTGGGCCAACGGCTGGTACATGTACGCGCCGCTGAACGTGCCGATCTACAACCCCGGTTACACGCTGACGATGGGCGGCAATGCGACGATCCTCGCGTTGACCCTGTTCGTTCTGTCGACCACTCTCAGCACGGTGAACTTCCTGACGACGATCCACCGCTGTCGCGCCGAGGGCCTCGGCCTGTGGAACGTGCCGCTGGTCACGTGGGGGATCCTCCTGACCGTCTGGATGATGCTGTTCGCGTTTGCGGCGCTGCTGGCCGCACTGATCCTCATGTTGACCGACCGCCTCCTGCTCACGCAGTACTTCGCGACCGACCAGGGCTCGAGCCTGCTGTGGGGACACCTCTTCTGGTTCTTCGGTCATCCGGAGGTGTACATCGTCTTTTTCCCCGCACTGGGGATCATGTTCGAGACGTTCCAGACCTTCTGTGGTCGACGAATCGTCGGCCGGAAGTGGGTCATCATCGCCATGGTGCTCGTCGCGGTGCAGTCCTTCCTGGTCTGGATGCACCACATGTTTCTGACGACGATCAACCTCCCGATCAAGACGCTGTTCATGGCGACGACGATCGGGATTTCGCTCCCCTTCGACCTGATGGTCTTCGCGCTGATCTACACGATGGTCAAGGGCCGCGTCCGATTCACGACACCGTTTCTGTTCACCCTCGGGGCGCTCGTCCTGTTTATCATCGGCGGCATTACGGGCGTCTTCCTCGGTGCAGTGGTCCTCGACTACGAGTTCCGCGGGACCTACTGGGTCGTCGCACACTTCCACTACGTGATGGTCTCCGGTGTCACCGCGCTGATCGGCGGCCTCTACTACTGGTGGCCGAAGATCTCCGGCAAGATGTACGACGAACGGCTCGGAAAACTCAGCTTCGCGGTCTACTTCATCGGCTTCAACCTGCTGTACTTCCCGATGTTTCTCGCCTGGGAGACGCCGCGCCGCGTCTTCCACTACCCAGAGGGGGCCGAACTCTACCACCAGTTAGCGACCGTCGGAGCCTTCGTCATCGGTACGGGGGTTCTGCTCGTTTTCATCACACTCGCGAAGAGTTTCGTCTCCGGACCCGACGCGCCCGATAACCCGTGGGCGTACTCGCGAACCGCCGAGTGGGCGACGACCTCTCCCCCGCCGCTCGAGAACTGGCCGAACCGACCCAGCTACGCGAGCGGTCGACTCGAGTTCGTCGACGACGCG
>NZ_JAQIVI010000416.1 GCF_028618695.1 Natrinema soli
TCGACGACTGCGCGACGGCGGCCGAGGGGCTGGACGTCACGATCTGTGCGGACGGCGGGATCCGTACCTCCGGCGACGCGGTGAAGGCGCTGATGGCGGGGGCCGACACGGTGATGCTCGGGAGCCTCTTCGCGGGAACCGAGGAAGCGCCGGGGGCGGTCGTCGAGGTCGACGGCGCACGATACAAACGCTCGCGAGGAATGGCGACGACAACCTCTGCAAAAAAACGCGACGACAAGGAGAGCGACGTCCGCGCAGACGAGGGCGTCGAGGCGCTGACGCCGTACAAGGGACCGGTCGCCGACGTCGTCGACGAGTTCTGCGCCGGTATCCAGTCGGGCTTCTCCTACTGCGGCGGCCACACGATCCCGGCGGCCCGCGAGAAGGCGGAGTTCATCCGCGTCGCCCCCAGCGCGAAGGAACGGGAAGGCTATCACGCGGACCACGACTGGGAGGGCGTCAGCGTCGACAGCGAAGCGGAGACGGTCACCGAAGCGCAGCTCGCTGCGGACGACGAAACGGGAGGTGCCGCGGAGAGCGACGACTGACGGCCGACCGGCCTCCAGTCGACCTACTCCTCGCGTCCGGCGTACCACTCAGCAAATTCCGCCAGCGCGCGACCGCGATGCGAGATCGCGTTCTTCTCCTCGGTGCTCATCTCGGCCATCGTCCGGCCGTTGTACTCGAAGATCGGATCGTAGCCGAATCCGCCCTCGCCGCGGGGGGCGACGAGCGTGCCGGCAACCGACCCCGCGAACGTCTCGGTTCCGTTTCGATCGACGTAGGCGAGTACGGTCCGGAACTGCGCGCGGCGGTTCTCCTCCTCGCTCGCGAGTCGCCAGAGCCGCTCGACGCCGACGGTGTCCTCGACGTACGCCGAGTACGGTCCCGGAAACCCGCCCAGCGAATCGACGAAGAGCCCCGCGTCGTCCACGAGTATCGGTTCGTCCCTCCCCGACTCCGCGAAGGCCTCGCGGGCACCGCGGGCCGCGATCTCCTCGAGCGAATCGCTCTGGACCTCGGTGTAGTCGTACTCGATCTGTTCGACGGGTTCGACTCCCTCGAGGTAGTCCCGCGCCTCGCGGACCTTCCCCTCGTTGCCGGTGACGAATCGAATGGCCATGTCCGAGTCGGCGTCCGCGGACGGAAAATAGGCGTCGGTTGTCCGGCTCGAGCCGCGAGGGCGAGCCGGCGGATCCGACCGCGTCACCCGTCGCGGCGCACGGAGCCACGAGAACCGAGTGGTCGTCTCGCTCAGTCGTCGGTATCGTCGACGATGACTTCGACGGGTTCGTCCGCTCGATCCTCGCTCTCGTCGGACGGGCCGCTCTCCTGTTGCCACAGGAGGCCGCCGGCGACGAGAACGACGATCCACGACCGCCAGTTGGCGAGGTTCAGGGTGTAGCCGACGCCGAAGGGTTTCTCCACGAGCATCCCTTCGCCGGGCTGCCAGTACGACGAGAGCATGCGGCCGATGCTCGGTCGTTCGAAGTTGTACGGTACCCCGAGAATCTCACCGGAAGTCGGCTTCTCTGCCATGGCGGGTGATACGTCCTCCCCTATTAAGAGTATTGTGTGCTGCGACGATCGGTGCGAGCGGCCGACTGCGACCGGCTGTGGTCCCGCGTCGTTCCGCGTCCGCGCTGCTCTTCGCCCGCGCCGTTCCGCGACCGCGCCGA
>NZ_JAQIVI010000417.1 GCF_028618695.1 Natrinema soli
CGGTGGGGACGGCGGCGAGCCAGCGGTCGCACCGCGGTTCGATCGGGGATGCCCGGACGCGACCCTCGAGCCCGGAATGACCCACTGCGAAGGGACGAGTACGGAGGGGTGTGCCGACGACCATCCGGCGACGACCGAACTCCGGTCGGGGGTCGCCGAGCGTCTCGAGACCCGGTTTCCCGACGTGAACGCGTTGATCGACGCGGGATTCAAGCCGTACTTCGACACGCTCGAGACGGGGGACGACAGCTGGTCGCACTGGCTCAGTCCGGATTTCATCGGCGACGACGACGTTCTGAACCCGGAGCGGCCGGAATCGGTCCTCGTCGACAACGAATCGTGGCGATCGATGGGCGTCATGTTCATCGCGACGGGCGGCGGGAAGCCGACCGAGCCGCCGGCGGTCTACGGCGCAGACGAGTCCGCGGATCGGTGTTCGCCGTGGCACGCCCACACCGGACTCCCGGGGCGATTCGGCTGGTGGTACTACCAACAGGCCTACGAGCGCGAATTCGAGGACGGCGACCTCGAGTTCCCCTGTCGAACGCCCTGTATGCTCCACGTCTGGACCGTCGACCACCCCGAGAGCGTCTACGCACACGACGCGCCCCCGCAGGAAAACCGCGATCTGTCGCCGGCCGCCGATCCCGAGTTCGACACCGACGCAGTCCCCGGCGAGGACGAACTCGGCTGGGACGCGCTTCCGAACGGCCTCCTCCCCGAGCGAACCCCCGACGAGTTCGCCCTGCCCGATCCCTTCGGCATCGATTTCGGGCCGTGATCCTCGGTCGAGAACCGCAGCGATCCGTCGAACGGACTCCCGCAGACAGTGGCGCACTCGGCCACGAGGAGCCGTCAGTGAAGCCACGACTCGAGCGCGGCTATCACCCGATCGACAGTCTCGTCGAGCCCGCACCGGCCGGTATCGATCTCGAGGTCGGCGTCGGGTTCCTCGAACTCCCGGAAGACGACGTGGACGCCCTGTTCGTCGATCGCGTCCGCTCGCTCCCGATTGCGCTCGAGGCAGGTCTCGAGACTCGCGGTCACGAGGACGAATCGAACGTCACCGAGCGCCCGAAACCCCCGCTGCCACTCTCGGCGGTAGAACGTGCCGTCGGCGAGCGTGATCGCGTCCGCGGGAGCCTCGTCGACTCGTTCGGCCAGTCGCTCGTAGGTCCGACTCGAGAAGTCGTCGGAGTGGAACAGCCGAACAGGGCGATCCCGCTCCTCGAGTCGGCGGCGGACGCCGGTCGCGACGGTGGTCTTTCCGGCACCCGGCGGTCCGCAGATGACGACGATCACGCACGCCGGTAGCGGCCGGGGCTATATCCGTCGTGGGATTCGCTACGAGAGATCGCGAGGAGACCCTTCAGACGATCGACGAACCCGTGGTCCTGGCCTCGAGGTTCGCGAGACACTGCCGGCAGTACGAGTAGAAGGAATCGTTTTCGGTCCCGCAGACCGAACACCGCTGTCGCTCCGTCGGCTCTGACGAGGTGGGCATATCCGTCGGTTGGAACCGGGGACGAATAGCCGCTGGGCTACCGTGTGCAAGCGTGCGCAGCGAGGGCCGTAGGGCCTACCCGAGATCATCGTCGCGCGCGGACTCCCGGAGGATGAACGGCCCCATCGCGAGCGTCCGCTTGGCGACGGTCGCGATCCGGAGGATGAAGGTGATGAAGATGACGAAGGGCGCGATGCCGACGACGAAGCCCGCGCTGGTCAGCCAGACGAGGTTGTCGACCCCCAACGTCGTCCCCGGGAGCGCGTTGGCATCGACGTACATCAGCATGAGCCCCATCACCGTCAGCGCCGGCACCGCCACGTACAGCAGCGCCCGCGAGAGGTTGATCAGCTCCCACTGGAAGTACAGCGTCTTGAAGTGCTCGCGGGCCGGGCCGAAGAGCTTGAGTACGGTGATCATCTCGTCGATCTCCTCGTCGGCTTCGTCCGAGAGCTCCTCGCCGTGATCGGCCCGGATCTGGCGGGCGTCGTAGATCTTCCGCGAGTAGTTGAAGTCGAGCGCGTTCCAGATCACCTCGAACGTACCGAACTGAGCGCCCTCGAGATTACTCTTGACCGTCCGGGCGTTGCCGGTCACCTCGTCGGCGTAGTCGCGGATCCGCTCCTGGAGTTCGTCGCTGAGATCGGTGTCGCCCGCCACCGCCGACTCGAAGTCGGTCGCTTCGTCCTCGATCCCGTCGACGAGTTCGTAGAGGAACCCCGCGGGCTCCGGCGGCGTCACGTCCTCCTCGAGCTTGTCCTCGGTGTCCCGGCGGAAGCTCATCGCCTCCTCCATGCGCTCGCGCTGGTCGCCGACCGCGCCGAGTTCCTGGGAGAGCACCAGCTGATTGATCGTGACGACGATGGACGTGCCGGTGATGATCGCGCCGATGAACGCCGAGAAGATCCAGAAGGTGCCGTTGCTGGACGCGACGATCACGCGCAACGGCGTGAGACCGACCTGACTGACCGCGACGAGGACGCAGTATACGATGGCGAGGACGACTCCCGTGAACAGCCAGCGGTTCAGGCGCAACAGAAGATACAGCCGGGGACCGCTCAACCGTCCTTGTTCGCCCGATCCGCCGCTCTCGTCGGTATCCGAATCCGGAGTATCCATTCGGCGACCAGAACCGACCACGAGTGTGAGCAAAAGCGTGTCGACCGGCAAACGACGAGCCGACGGCGCGTTCCCGACGCCGACCGCGCTATTGCGTGACGCTACCCGCACCGCAGCATCGTGTGACGCCGACCGCGCTCCAGCACGGCATGCGTTCACTGGATCGGTTTCGACGAACAGCGCTTACTCGGCGTCGCCGTAGCTCACGTCGAACGGCCCCTCCTCGGGATCCTTCTGTGGAACCATCGGGCCGACCGACGCGGTTCGGCGCGTGATGGTCGCGGTCCGGAGAATGTAGGAGACGAGCAGGGCGAGCGGCGAGAGCACGATGAGAATCAGGACGCTCACGACGTAGGGCAGCACGGCGGCGCTGACGCTCGGTCCGGTCACGTCGGCGTAGAGGAGACCGACGAGGATCGCCGACAGAATCGACGGCACGCCGCAGTACACCGTGAGCTGCGAGAATCGAGTGAGCTCCTGTTGCAGGTAGGTCGTCTTGAACTGCTCTCGAGCCACGTGGAACAGCTCCAGGGACTCGATCAGGTCGTCGAGTTGCGCCATCGCGGCCGGCGACAGCGAGTCCGCGTACTCGCCGCGCAGGTGGGTTCCGACGTACAGATGCCAGGACTCGTCGTACGTGATCGCCGCCGAAACGGCCGAGAACGTGTCGAAACTGGATTTCTCTATTCGGTCCTCGATTTGATCCGTCCGTTCCCGAACGCCGTTCGTGTACCGAACGACCGTTTCGCGCAGCTCATCGTCGTCGTGCGTCGCGACGGCGTCGGCGAGCCCGGTAGCGTCGTGATGGATCGATTCGACGATCAACTCGAGCACCCGCGTGGGCGACGCCGGGCTCGCGGGAACGGCCGCGTCGTCCGCGACGGCCTGCCGAAACTCCATGACCCCGTCGAGTCGATCGCGGGCCTTGCCCACCGCACTGAACTCCTGAGAGAGGATGAGCTGGTTGACCGAGACGACCAGCGTCACGAGCGAGAACGTGCCCGCGATCATCCCGCTGGCGACGCGCGTCACGGAGTTCGGGTTGACGAAGGTGATAACGCCGAGTTCGTACAGCCCGACGAGGAGAACGAAGATACCGATCAAAACCGTCGCGGTGACGGTTAACCGATTGCCCTCGACCAGAAACCACTCGCGGAACCGCGTCACGAACCCCGACTGCGCCCCGATATCGGCCCCATAGGACTCGAGCGTCTCGTCGGTCTCGGAGGACCTCATAGCGACACGTTCAACCGACCCGACAATAAGAGCCGTCGTTGCAGACACCGCCAGCGGTACGCGTTTTGTCGGCTCGACACGTGAAGAGCAGTGGCCGTGAACGACCCGTTATCGACGGATGGAGTCGCGCGGACCGGCCCTTCAAGGGCTACACTGAAATGCGTCCGCGGTGTCGATCCGGTACATGCACGGTGACGGAACGAACTCGCAGACGAACGCTCGGCGGCGATGACCGGGTCGGAGCCAACGAGCCGGCGGCGAGTACTCGCGACACTGGGGTCAGGTATCGCGGCCGCTGCCGCGGGCTGTCTCGGCGGTGACGGCGGTCTCGGCGGCCAACCAACTTACGAGGACGGCACCGTTAGCGGGATCAACGAGAGCAACGTCTCCAATCGGTCGGCGAGCGAGATGTCCACGGCAGCGTCGCTCGCCCAACAGCAGCCCAGCAGTTCGGTGACGCCGCTCGACCCGATCTCGCTGCGCAGCCACGAGTTCGTCGTCGAGAGCGGCTATCTCGGCTCCACGATTCAGGGAACCGTCGAAAACACGGGAACCGATCGGATCCAGACCGTCGAAGTACGAACGCGCGTCTACGACGACGCCGGGACCATGCTCGGCCGCTATCTCGCCAGCACCGGCGACCTCAACGGCGGCTCGACCTGGGAGTTTCAGGTGATCGTCCTCGAGACGCCGTCGGACGTCGCCAGCTACGATATCACCGTTCTGGGAACGCCCTCCTGACGGCCCTGAGCCGGCCCTCGAGTCGCCCACAGCGGGACGGCCACGAGCTATCCCCACGAGGTGGTACCGAGCCGGAATCAGTCGGGCGATCCGTTCAGTAGTTCGTCGGCGACTTCCTCGTAGACCGTTTCGGCGCTGACGGCGAGCGTGTACGCCGGCCGCCCCTTCCCCGTCGGCGACGTTTCCGCCGGGCTGACTTCGTCGACGAGACCCTCGTCCTCGAGTTGATACAGCGACCGGATCACGTTTACCTCGGTGATCGTCCCGACGACCTCCGTGTCGACCTCGGGGAGGTGCCGCTGGCAGTGCCGCCGCAGGTCGTGCGTCTGGACCGGCGTCTCGTCCTCGCTGGCGAGTTCGGTGACCGCGAGCAGGATCGCCTGATTGGTCAGCGAGACGGATTCGAACGGCGACTCGTTGCTCATAGTACACACTTGATCATGAACGATAGTAACCGTTTCTCTCCCTCCCAGAGAGACAGAATCGCAATTCCTCGTCAGGAACGCGTATACGCCCCGCTGTCCGACAGATCGACGTCTCGGCCCTCCCGCGGCCCGACATCGTCACCGACTCTCGTTCAGGCGTTCTCTTCGTCCTGTAACTCCGCGAGTTCGGCCTCGACTTCTTCCTGATCCTCGCTCTCGAGTTCCGTGAGTTCCTCCTCGTCGACCTCGCTTTCGGCATCGGAGTCGGCCGCGGAATCAGACTCGACCTCTGATTCGACCGCCGCGTCGGTCTCGCCGGCGGCTTCGGATTCGCCTGCCCCGACCTCGGATTTGAGCGTCTCGAGTTCGGCTTCGACGCCGCTGTCGGTCGAGAGCTGCTCAAGTTCGCGGTCGATGGTGTCCTTGTCGGAGAGCACGTCCTCGAACGCGCCGGACTCGTGGAGTTCGTCCATCGCGGCGGCGCGGGCCTCCATGTCCTCGGTCTGCTCCTCGGCGCGCTCGATAGCGCGGCCGACGTCCTCGAACTCCTCGCCGGTGGCCGTCATCGCCTCCGAGACCTGGGAACTCGCCTTGGCGGCCTCGTGGCGGGCCTTCATCGTCTCCTTCTTGGTCCGGAACTCCTCGATGCGGCTCTGGAGTTCGTCTTTCTGTTCGATCAGCCGGTCCTGCTGGTTCTGCAGGTCCGAGATCTGGCGCTCCAGGTCCTCGATCTGGTTCATCTTCGTCTTCTTCTTCTCGAGGGCCTGTCGCGCCAGGTCCTCCCGACCCTGCTGGACCGCCGTTCTGGCCTGCCCGTTGTGTTTCTCGACGTTTTCCTCGAGGCGGCGCTTTTGCATCTCGAGGCGCTTTTTCTGCGTGGTCAGATCGGCGATGCCCCGTTTGACCTGCTGGAGCTGGTCGCGCATCTGCTCGTAGGAGTAGTCGAGCGTTTCGGTCGGATCCTCCGCCCGGTTGAGCACCGAGTTGAGCTTCGACCGGATGACGTAGGAAGTCCGAGAGAGGATGCCCATACTCGCAACGTATCGTTCCCCGGCCTTAAAAACATCACTTCGGTAACAGTCCGCGACGAACGGAACGAACCCCGTAGTGAGAACCCGACGCCGTCCCGATCCGGTCTCGTCTCCGAGAGACCTCGAGGCGCTGGCTGCTCACGTCGCGCTCGGCGAGTACGATAGACGTCGCATGCGCCAGACGTTCCGCGACCGCATCGGCACGCGTCCCTCCTGATCGGAGCGCGTTCCGACCGCCTCGAGTTACCACTGGAGTGACTGTCCCGGACGAGGCTTGATTACCGATCGGTCACAACGACCGTCCATGACCGACGTCCTGGTCCCCGGCGGTCGCGACGTTCGCGGGACGCTCTCGGAACCGGCCGACGAACCGCTGGCGATCGTCGTCGCCTGTCCGCCACATCCACAACACGGCGGCTCGCGCAGCGATTCGCGGCTGGTCGCGGTCAGCGACGCGCTGGTCACGGTCGGAATCGCCTGCCTGCGTTTCGATTACGGCGCGTGGAACGAGGGGAGCGGCGAGCGGGAAGACGTTCGCAACGCCGTCCGCTGGGCCCGCGAGTGGGCTGACGGCATGGATGGTGACGACATTCCCGTGGGCGTCTTCGGCTACAGTTTCGGCGCGTCGCTGGCGCTACTCGCATCGGCCGACGTCGATCCCGATCCCGACGCCGTCGCCGTCCTCGCACCGACGGCGCAACTCGGCGACGGCCTCGACGCGCTCGAGGCACTGAAGACCCTCGAGGCCCCTGTCCATGTTTGCTACGGTGAGCGGGACACGACCGTCGACTGGGAACCGATCGTCGAACGGGCACGGGACCGCGGCGACGACGTGACCGCGCTGGCGGCCGATCACTTCTTCCTCGGCAACGCGGACGAGATCGCGAGCAGCGTCAGTGAGTTCTTCGGACGGACGCTACTCGAGTCGGCTTGAGAGCGTTCCGACCGATCAGCACGGGAGACGATCTCGAACGCCGGTCATTCGCGCTCGAGCGCGGGAACCGTTTTCCGAACGCCCCGAGTAGGGCCGCCGAAATGCGACCGACACACGAACGAGGGTGCCGCGGCCGTGCGCACCGATGACTGCTGACCGCGCACAGCCGGTCCAGCGGGCCGATACGTGGACCGATCTCCAGGAACTGACCCCTCGAGCCGCTGTTGCTCCGGAAACGTCTCCTCGGTGGCCATCGCTCGCTCATTCCGTCCCGGCGGTAAAGTCCTGTCCGCAATGCCTCACTCGAGGTGGTCGGTAAACCACGACGCGGCGTGGTCGGCGACCGCCTCGAGTTCTCCCTCCCCCTCGAAGAGGTGGCCCGCGCCCTCGACGATCCGGAGGTCACGTTCGACGGCGAGGCCCTCGTAGATCTCTCGATTCAACTTGCGGACGGATTCGTCCTCGCCGCCGACGACGAGCAGGGTCGGTGCGGTCACGTCGTCGACGACGTCGGCCGCCATGTCGACCCGGCCGCCGCGCGAGACCACTGCATCGATCGTCGTCTCCGGACGGG
>NZ_JAQIVI010000418.1 GCF_028618695.1 Natrinema soli
GGTCCGCCGGTCGGCGAGGCGGACCGAACCGATGGAAACGACGCACCGGATTCGACGGCCGCCCGACCGGAGCGGTCCGCGGCCGGCCCCGATTCGAATGCCGGCATTGATTCGGAACCGACGGAGTCCGCTGCCGGTTCGGCGGTCGGCGGGCGGGCCGACGACGTCGATCGCACGACCGTCAGGATCACCAGCGATATCGGCGACATTCTCGGCGTCGACGACCGCGAGTACACGCTGAGCAGCGATGACGTCGTCACGCTCCCGGAACAAAACGCCGCCCCCCTCGTCGACCGGGAGGCGGCCGAGCGCCTCGAGTGAGCGCTCCTCGAACCGCACTGTGATGAGCGGCTTCGTCTCAACGACTCGCGTTTCGCGGACCCCAGTGTGAAATCGCAACGCATACGTTACCGCTCGCTAACTCCCGTGCATGCTCGATGTCGGCGACGAGGCACCGGAGTTCGAACTGCTCAACCAACACGGTGAGACGATCTGCCGCTCCGATTTCGAGGGGCAGCGACTCGTCGTCTACTTCTACCCTCGTGCCAACACGGACGGCTGTACGACCGAGGCCTGTGGGTTCAACGACGCGCTCTCGCAACTCGCGGACCGCGACGCCGCGGTCGTCGGGATCAGCGACGATCCGGTCGACGACCTCGACGACTTCGCGGCCGATTACGACCTCGAGTTCGATCTCCTGTCCGACGAGTTCGGCGAAGTCGCGACGCTCTACGAGTCCTACGGCGAGAAACGGATGTTCGGCAACACCTTCGACGGCGTCTTCCGGAACACCTACCTCGTGGATCCGGACGGACGGATCGAAGCGGTGTACGAGGGGGTCTCCCCCGACGGCCACGCCGACGAGGTGTTAGCGGATCTCGAGTCGGTCGACGCCACACACTGAGCGGCAGCCGCTGGCAAGCTGGCTTTGCGGAGCGGTCTGACACCGTGACGAGTGTCCTATCTCGGGGGGTTGTCCGATCCGGCAGACTCGCTCGGACCGAGAACGCGGATACGACCGCCGTCCGTGATCCGAAGCAGGTACTCGTCAAGAGAGAGTTCGACGGTGACGTCCCCGTTGCGGTCGGTCTGCGTGACGAGCGCATCGAGGGCCTCCGGATCGATGTGATCGTACAGCGTGAACCCCAGTTCAGTCGTACAGTCGATCGGATCGGTATCGAGCGCGGCCGAGATAGCGTAGACGGTAGCGATACTGGCCGGCGTCGACTCGTCGTGCGTGCGTTCTGCGAGGACCGGCCGATCATCGTCTGCGGGATTACGATTCGGGTCGGACATTACTCGTGTTCCCATCCGTCGTGTGCTGGTCGGTCATCGGTTACTGGATCACTATCAGTGCGTGGTCCCTCCATCACCCGTGGTACCGAATCTGCCACCACGAAACTTCGCCCTGAATAAGAGAGTTCGATCGACGTACCCACTCCGAGACGCTATCGCGACACTGATCGTCCTGCTGCCGGTCAGCGAATACGCGATCGACTACCGACTTCATGATTTTGTGATCGAGGAAAACTGGCACGTGCCCTCGTGAATCCCCTCCAACGGGGGCCTGAGATCGGTTCCTGCGCTCACGCGGAAGTGTTCTGCGGCCAGGTCATCGTATTCGGTTGCCCCACCGAACCCCGCCTGATGTTGGATCGTCGCGTCCGGCGTTTCCATACCGACCGTCAGTTCCTCTTTGGATTGATGCATCATAATCAACTCGAGTGCCGCGGATAGAGCTACGAGCGAGGAAATATGTGGGTACCTAGTGGAAATCGGCCGACCAGTGACCGCCTTGCAGACGATGACCGACGGTCACCAGCTGCAAGCGGGTACGATTATCGCAACGAAAATGCTATTCGCGGACCGAACGGCGGCTGCGGCCGTCGACCTTACTGGAAGGTGCGGCCGAGCTGTTCGTCCTGGCCCGGTTCGGCCTGCTGGAACTCCTCTTCGAGTTCCTCATAGCGCTCGCGGGTGTCGGGAGAGACGCTCGGATTGACCTCGTCGAGGGCGTGCTCGAAGTGCTCCTTGCTGATGCGGACGTTGCCGATCGTGTCGGCCATCTCCTCGGGGTCGACCGAGTTGATGAACTCGCGGCTGGCGGCCATCGAGGCCTCGCGAGTGACCGCTTCGATGTCGGCGCCGACGTAGCCGTCCGTCCGACTGGCGAGCCACTCGAGGTCGACCGCGTCGGCCAGGGGCTTGTTGCGGGTGTGGACCTCGAAGATCGCCTTGCGAGCGTCCTCGTCGGGGACCGGCACGTGGACGTGGCGGTCGAGCCGTCCGGGACGGAGCAGGGCGCTGTCGATCAGGTCCGGCCGGTTGGTCGTGGCGATCACGACGACGTCCTCGAGTTCCTCGAGCCCGTCGAGCTCGGTCAGGAGCTGGGAGACGACGCGTTCGCCGACGCCGGAATCACCCTGTCGCTGACCGCGTTCGCCCGCGATCGAGTCGATCTCGTCGAAGAAGATCACGGTCGGTGCGTTCGACCGCGCCTTCTCGAAGACCTCGCGGACGCCCTTCTCGGACTCCCCGACGTACTTGTTCAGCAGTTCGGGGCCTTTGATCGAGATGAAGTTCGACTGGGCCTCGTTGGCGACTGCCTTCGCGAGCAGGGTCTTCCCCGTGCCCGGCGGGCCGTACATGAGGACGCCCTTGGCGGCCTGCATGTCCATCTGCTCGAAGACCTCGGGGTAGTCGAGCGGCCACTGGATCGTCTCGCGGAGCTGCTCTTTGGTCTCGCCCAGTCCGCCGACATCGTTCCAGGTGACGTCGGGGACTTCGACGAAGACCTCGCGGAGCGCCGAGGGCTGGATGCCCTTGAGCGCCTCCTTGACGTCCCGTTCGTTCACTTCCAGCGACTCGAGGACGTCGGCGTCGATCTCCTCGGACTCGAGGTCGAGTTCGGGGCGGATCCGCCGGAGCGCGTTCATCGCGCTCTCGCGGGCCAGCGACTCGAGGTCGGCACCGACGAAGCCGTGCGTGCTCTCGGCGTACTGATCGAGGTCGATCTCCTCGTCGAGTGGCATCCCGCGGGTGTGGACCTGCAGGATCTCCTTGCGGCCCTCCTTGTCGGGGACGCCGATCTCGATCTCGCGGTCGAAGCGACCGCCGCGCCGGAGCGCGGGGTCGATCGCGTCGACGCGGTTGGTCGCGGCGATGACCGTGACGCGGCCCCGCTCCTCGAGGCCGTCCATCAGCGAGAGGAGTTGCGCGACGACGCGGCGTTCGACGTCACCGCCGGCCTCCTCGCGCTTCGCGGCGATGGAGTCGAGCTCGTCGATGAAGACGATCGAGGGGGCGTTCTCCTCGGCTTCCTCGAAGACTTCGCGGAGCTGTTCCTCGGACTCGCCGTAGTACTTCGACATGATCTCCGGGCCGGAGATCGTCTCGAAGTGGGCGTCGATCTCGTTGGCGACGGCCTTCGCCATCAGGGTCTTCCCGGTGCCCGGCGGCCCGTGCAGCAGGACGCCTTTCGGCGGCTCGATGCCCAGCTGCTGGAACAGCTCGGGGTGGCGCATCGGCAGTTCGATCATCTCGCGGACTTGGTCGAGTTCGTCGTCCAGGCCGCCGATGTCCTCGTAGGCGACGTTCGGGAGGCCCTCCGCGGACGCACCGCTGCCGGATTGAACCTGCTCGGCGGGCGTCTCGGAGATCTCGATGCTCGTCGAGTCCGTGATGACGACGGTGCCCGACGGCGAGGTGCTCGCGATCTTCAGCGGGACCGACTGACCGGAGCTAGCCATGGGTCCGAACGAGAGCGAGAACGGTACCGTCTGGCCCTCGGTGACGGCCTGCCCGCTCAGCTTGTCGCGGACGAGCGGACCGATATCACCGCGGATGCGGAGGTTCTGTGGCAGCGCCACGGTGACCGACTTGGCGGGTTTGACGTCGGCGGGTTCGATGGTCACGTTGTCGTCGATCCCGACGTCGGCCTCCTGGCGGAGGCGGCCGTCGATCCTGACGATACCGCGTCCCTCGTCTTCGGGGTAGCCGGGCCAGACGCGAGCGACGGCCTGCGCGTCGCTCTTGCCCTCGATGACGATGTAGTCCCCGTTCTCGAGGTTGAGTTCGTTCATGGAGACGCGGTCGATCGCGGCCAGTCCGCGACCGGCGTCCTTCTGTTTGAGTGGTTTGACAGTGAGTTTCATCGTTCCTCCTCCAGTTCGACAGTGAGCACGCCGTTTTTGATAAACGTGTGCGGGTTCTCAGTGTTCTCGGGAAGTTCGATCTCGTACTGGTCGTCGGCGAAGACGACGATAACCGTGTCGTCGACGACGTCGACCGAGGCGTCGGCCTCTTCGGTACCGAAGTCGACAGCCATCACCGTGCTGTCGTCGTATTCGTACCGGCGAGCCACCTGCCCCTCTTCGGGGGTGAATTGGTCGAGAGTCATGCTGTAACTAACCCAAGGTAAGCGCTGTTTCTATATAAGCATTTCGCCGATAGACCGCATGAAGGCGGCGTATCGGGTGCAAAACTGATTGTTCGTAGTTCACAGTGCGATCCCCTGCGGTCACTCGATCGGGATGACAGCACTCGATTGGTTCGGCACGGGCATATTTTCGTTGCTGGCGTGCTCCGGTCGCCACCGAATCGAGTCTTTATACCCGTCCCCAGTGTGCTAACATGTATGGAAACGGTACCACATCACGGTCGGGAGACGGCGTACGACGTCGTCGACCGGGGCAGCGACGGACCGCCCATCTGTTGTATCCACGGGAGCGGCGGCTCCCACGACGTCTGGGACGGGCAGCGACCGCTCGCGGATCACGCACCGGTCGTCACGGTCGATCTCAGCGGTCACGGTGAGTCGGACGATATCGACGCCAGCCCGGGCTACTCGACGCTGTCGGCCTACGCCGACGACGTGCTGGCCGTCGTCGAGGCGACAGACGCGGCGGTCCTCGTCGGAAACTCTCTCGGCGGTGCCGTCGTCCTGCAGATTCTGCTCGAGCGCGAGTTCGATCCCGCGGCGGCCGTCCTGACGGGGACCGGCGCTCGACTCGGCGTGCTCGAGGATCTCCTGGCGTGGCTCCGGTCCGATTTCGAGCGCGCGGTCGAATTCCTCCACGGGCCGGATCGGCTCTTTCACGACCCCGACTCGGGCCTCCGCGAGCGATCGATGGAGCGGATGTACGACACCGGCCAGGCGGTCACGCGCCGGGACTTTCTGACCTGCCACGAGTTCGACGTCCGCGATCGCGTCCGCGAGATCGACACTCCCACGCTCGCGGTGTACGGCGAGTACGACCAGTTGACGCCGCCGTGGTTTCACGAGTACCTCGCCGACGAAATCGACGAGGCCGGACTCGCCGAGATCGAGGACGCCGCACACCTGGCGATGATCGAACGGCCGTCCGCGTTCAACGCGGTCGTCGACGAATTCCTGTCCGAGATCGACGGTGACCGAGATCGAGACTGGTACTGAGAATCGACTCGAGACGGCTGTCGTACCGAGCCGGCAACGAATCAGTAAATGTCCTCGAGATCGCTCTCCTCGTGACTGTGTTCGTCGGCGGGGAACTCGCCGGATTCGACCGCCGAGACGTACTTCCCGACCGCGGACTCCATCTCCTCGCGGACGTTCCCGAACTGTTTCGAGAAGGAGGGCGACCACTCGCTGAGCCCGATCGCGTCGTCGACGACGAGCACCTGTCCGTCGCAGTCCGGGCCGGCACCGATCCCGATCGTCGGGATGTCCAGCGCCGCCGTCACGTCGGCCGCGAGATTCGACGGCACGTGCTCGAGGACGAGCGAGAACGCCCCGGCAGCCTCGTGAGCCTCGGCCAGTTCGAGGATGCGCTCGGCTCCTTTCCGATCCGTCCCCTGCCGCGGATAGCCGCCGTACTGGTTGACGTGCTGGGGCGTCAGTCCGAGGTGGGCCATCACGGGGATTCCGAGCCGGACCAGTTTCTCGGTCAGCTCGACGGTGTGGGGCCCGCACTCGAGCTTGACCGCGTGAGCGTCGGCCTCCTTGAGCATCCGGCCCGCGTTCTCGACGCTCGCCGCCTCGTCGACCCCGATCGAGAGAAACGGCATGTCGGCGACGACGAGGGCGTCGTCGGTCGCGCGGGCGACCGCACCGGTGTGGCGAGCCATGTCGTCGACGGTAACCGGGAGCGTCGTCTCGTACCCCAGATTGGTGTTCCCGAGGCTGTCACCGACGAGGATAATGTCGACGCCGGCCTCGTCGACGACCGCCGCCGTCGGCGCGTCGTACGCCGTCAACATCGTGATCGCCGCTTCACCGGCCTTCGCTCTGAGATCCCGCACGGTAGGCATACCCATAGCTTGGCCGCCGAGAACTAAACAGCGTTGTTCTTCCGCCAGTGACGGTCGAGCGTCCGCTGGGGCCGTATCCGCGGCGCTTAAGAGGTCCGGGTTGCCATACTCACGCGTGCCAGAACCCGTCGAAACGACCTCACCCGACGGCGTCGATTACGGCTGGGTGATGCAGACGACCTTCGTCGCAACCATCCTGGTCGGCGCGCCGGTCGTCGTCCTGCTGTCGACGGCGGCGACCCTCCCCACGTGGGCCGACCGGGTCGAGTTCGCGATCCGAGTCGGTGCGCCCGTCTGGTTAGTCACGTCTATCGTCGTCTTCGCCTACGCCAAGCGAAAGCAGACGTAACAACGTATCCGTCCGGTCACCTCCGATACGCGCGCAGACAGCGCGACCTCAGAACTCTGACGGTCCCTCACCGACGTACTCGAAATCGATCCCCGCACGTTCAGCAGTCCGTTGATCCCGTGCGGAGTCACCGATAAAGAGCGTCCGCGCTGGCTTGGCATCGAGCGCTCGAACCGTCGCGAGCAACGGTTCCGGATCCGGTTTCCACGTTCCGACCGTGTCGCGGCCGACGACGGCATCGACCGCGTCGTCGAGCGCGTGTTCGTCGAGTGCGATCCGACAGGCTTGCTCGCAATTGAGCGAACAGACGCCCGACGGCAACGACCGCTCGAGCAGTTCGTCCGCGTGAGCGAGTCGGTTCGACGTCCGTGCACCGTCGTGTTCGTGGGCCGCGATGGCTGACTCCACCTCGGTTCCCAGTCCCGAATCGCCGGCGGCCTCGAGCATGTCCCAGAGCCCGTCGCTCGGCGGCTCGACGTTCGCGCTATCGTACACCTCACGAACGTCGACGGCGACGGCGTTCCAGTCGACGTCGAGATCGACGAGGGTCCCGTCCAGATCGTAGACGACGGCGTCGTACTCGGTCACGGCCGCTGATACGTGCGGGAGTCGAATATACTGTTCGCAATTTTGCGTCCGACGACTTGTCGACGCGATCTCTCAATCGAGCAGCTCTCGAGCGATCACCGTCTTCTGGATCTCAGTCGTCCCCTCGTAAATTTCGGTGATTTTGGCGTCGCGATAGAGCCGTTCGACCTCGCCCTCGGTGACGTAGCCGTAGCCGCCGTGGATCTGGACTGCCTCGTTCGTGACGAACATCGCCGCCTCGCTGGCGAAATATTTCGCCATGCTCGCCTCGAGCGCTGCGCTCCCCGCGGCCCGCTTCCGAGCGGCGTCTCGGGTCAGCAGGCGCGCAGCCCGGACTCGGGTCGCCATCTCGGCGAGTTTGTGCCGGATCGTCTGGATGTCCGAAATGGGGCCGCCGAACTGGTCTCGCTCCCGGCTGTAGGCCAGCGCCTCGTCGAGCGCACACTGTGCGAGGCCGACGGACTGGGCGGCGATGGCGATCCGACCGCCGGTGAGGATGTGAAACGCGGCCGAGAGCCCCTTCCCCTCCTCGGTCAACCGATTTTCGGCCGGAATCCGAACGTCGTCGAAGGTGAGGCTCGTGGTGTCGCTCGCGCGCAGACCGAGTTTGTCCTCTTTCTCGCCGACGGTCAGGCCGTCCACGTCGCCCGGGACGAGGAACTGCGTCACCGTCGACGGATCGTCGCGATCGGTCTTCGCGAAGAGGATGTAGACGCCCGCGCGCTCGCCGTTCGTGATCCACTGCTTTTCGCCGTTGACGACGTATTCGTCGCCCTCGTGTCTCGCTTCTGTCGACATCTCCGCCGGATTCGAGCCCGCGTGTGGCTCCGAGAGCGCGAAGGCACCGACCGGCCGCCCGTCGGCCATCTCGGGCAGCCAGCGTTCCCGCTGGTCCTCGCTCCCGAACTCGGCGAGACAGGAGGTCGCGAGCGAGTGGACCGACAGCGCCGTTGCGACCGAGAGCATCCCGTACGCGACTTCCTTGTTGACCACGGCGGCCGTCACCGGATCCGCCTCGTAGCCGCCGTACTCCTCGGGGACCGTCAGCCCCGTCAGGTCGAGGTCGGCGAGGCCGTCCCAGACGGCTTCGGGGAACTCCTGCTCCCTGTCGGCCTCGAGCGCTGTCGGCCTGATCTCCTCGCTGGCGAACTCTCGGGCGGTCTCTCGGATCGCCGCCTGTTCGTCGGTGAGCGTCATACCGACTCCCACGACGTCGTCACACAAAGGAACTCACGTCGAGCGGCCGGCGTCGCGGTCATCCCTCGGCTGCGAGATGGGACGAGTCCGCCTCGAGTCTGCTTCGAGTCCGCCTCAAGAGACCAGTTCGAGGACTGGGAACGAGGGCTCACGGGCACGGCGACCACCTACGAGTTCGACGGCGACACGTCCGAATTTACCGAGGTGTTCCTCTACGACAGCGAGGGCGACGCGGACGCCCTCAGCGACCACGCCGACTCCAACCGCGACGTCAGCGATCGCTGGGCGACCCTCGAGGATTCCTCGATCGACGGAAGCGGGCGAACGCTGGTATTGAGCGGGACCGTGCGGACGCGGTCGCTCCTGTAGCCCGCCGTCCACCTCAGAGGACGTCTATTTTCTCGAGTCGGGAGCGCATCTCCCGTGCGGAGTCCTCGTCTTTCACCCGAAGCGGACTCCGCAGCGGGCCGGCGTCGAAGTCCCGCATTCTGAGCGCGGTTTTGACACCGGACATGTACGCGCCGCCGGTTTTGAACGCGTCTCGTACGTCGAATATTTCGCTCTGGAGTTCCCGCGCGCGTTCCTCGTCGCCAGCGTCGTAGGCCTCGTAACAGTCGACGACAAGTTCCGGGAAGACGTTCGCGACGGCGCTGACGGCTCCCGAGCAGCCGATTTCGAGGCCGGTGAAGATGAGCGAGTCCGACCCCGCGAGGAAGGTCAGATCGGGGTGGGCATCGATCGCCTGGGCGAGCCACGGTACGTCCTTGCTCGAGTCCTTGACGCCCGCGAGGGTGTCGATTTCAGCGAGGTCGGCCAGCGTCTCGAGCGACAGTTCGTTGCCGGTCTTGCTCGGGATGTGGTAGACGTAGACCGGGAGGTCGACGGCCTCGGCGACCCGGCGATAGTGCTCGAGGGCCCCCTCGCGGTCGAGCGGATAGTAGTACGGCGTCACGACGACGATACCGTCCGCACCGACGGATTCGGCGTGTTCGGCGTGGGCGACGGTCCGGTAGGTACTGGGAGCGCCGACGCCGGCGATGACCGGCACGTCGTCACCGACTTCATCGACGACCGCCTCGACGATCCGGTCGCGCTCCGGGCCCGAGAGCAGCGGGAACTCGCCGTTGGTTCCGAGCGGAAAGACGCCGTGTACCCCGCGGTCGACGACGAAACGGGCGTGTGCAGCCGTCGTCTCGTAATCGACGGACTCGTCCTCCCGAAACGCGGTGACGGTCGGCGGGACGACGCCGCGAAGCGACAGCGGGTCGGCGGCGCCGGGATCGTGATTTGCCATGCGACCCACTCCGTGGGGGACGGTCAAAAAACGCCTGCTACCGCGACTCGCTCGGCGGCTCGAATAGCCATCGATCGCCGAACACCAGCGAGCGACGCTCGCCGACCTCGAGCGTCAGTCCGGCGTCGCCATCTCTCCCGATGGGTTGTCCAACTGCTCGCCCGCGAGGACGCGGTTCGCCCGACGGAGCCGCTCGGAGAGCGCCTGATGAGAGATGTCGAGTTCGTTCGCGAGCTCCTCGAGCGAGATCTCGCGCGGCACGTCGTAGTAGCCCTGGCGATAGGCTTCAGCGATCGCCTCCTGCTGGGGCTCGGTCAGCGCCGCCGTCGTCTCGAGTTCCTCGTCCTGACCGGCCTCGACCATGCGTCTGATATCGACCCGGACGCCGCAGTCCTCGATGGCCGAGACGGCGTCCGAAAGCTCCTCGCGGTGGGGGAAGAGGAGCCGAAGCGTCCACTGACCGTCGGTCACTTGCGCGTCGAGAACCGTGCCGCCGTCGGTGTAGACGCACTGACAGACGGACTCGACATCCGCCGCGTACTTCAACCGGTAGAACAGCTTGCCGTCCTCGGTGTTCTCGAGCAATTGTCGGTGTTCGGCGACGGTCGGATCTGACTCGAGGGCGTTCTCGAGTTCGTCATGGCCGACATTCGAGAACCAGACGAGCGGGACGGTCCGGGTCGGCCCTTCCGCGACGACGCTTTCGACGCGGACGTCGAGGGCCGGTAGTTGCTGGAGGGTCTCTGCGAGTGCGAACTCGTCCGTCGAAAGCGAAAGTTCTGCGATCGTCGTCATTGGTGGGTCACCTCGTAGCGCTGGCTCGAGTCCGGTCGGTGAACGACGCCGCTGTCGTAGTGGTGCTGGGACTCGATTCGTCTCATAAGTATCCAGCCGATCCGCTCGGTGTCGTCGCGAACGCCTCGCCCGTAGCGGCTGTGAGGCCGCCGTCGACAGTACGCTCGCTCGGATCGTGCTGCTAGAAGAAACGACTCGGATACGGTTGATGAGCGGGCCTTTGTATTCCGGCCGTTTAAGGGAGTGAGTCGCGCCTGACGACGGTCAGAATCGCGTGACGGAACTGGAATTTCGACGGTATCGATCGACGGCAATTTCGAACGGATGGCAGTTCGGATCGGGTGTCACTGCACGCGCGAAACGGGCCGATCGATCACCCGAGACGGGCCAGCCGATTGAGCGCGTACACCGTCCGGAGCACGTCGACGCTCTTCCCGCGATCGAAGACGAGTTCGTCCGTCTCGAGAACGTGCTGGAAGGTCTCCTGAGAGGCGTGTTCCGGGGCGGCCGCGATCCCGGCGTCGTTGTCGGCGACCCATTCCATCACGCGCAGATCGCTCTTGGAGTCGCCCATCACGAGCGCGAAGGGGTCCTCGACTCCGAGCACGTCGAGCGCGCGTTCGACGCCCACCACCTTGTTCAGTTCGAGGCTGCCGATCTCGGCCGCGTCGGCCTCGTAGTAGGCGACGTCGATCCGCTCGAGCGCGGTCACGAGCCGGTCGGGGACGTCGTCGGTCGCGAGGTCGGGGTACCCCCCTTCGCCCTCGAGGACCGCTCTGATCTCGGGGTCCTGCCCAGCGTAGAAGGCGCGAGTCCAGTCGGTGATCGTTTCGTCGCCGAGCCTCGGTTCACCCTCGCCATCGGCGGCCGAACTCCCGTTTTCATCGCTCATCCCGTCGCCCCGCTCGAGCATCCGACCGACGGCGTCGGCGAGCAGATCGATGAGATAGACCAGCGCCTCGTCGATGATTTCGCGGGCGTCCGCGGACCCGGTTTCGTAGTTGGGCTTCATCGTGACGTTAAACTCGTTGCCCTGGAGGTGACAGCCCCGACGGAGTCCCTCGGGCGCCTCGGGGAGGACGCGCGACCGGACGTCGTCGAAGACGGTCCGAATGGACTCGTCGAGGTCCTCGTAGAGCAACTGCTTCGTGTCCGCGCCGTGGCCCGGCGTGAACACGCCCGTTCCCGCCTCGTAGACGATCGAGAGGTTCCCCGAGTGGACGATCTCGCTGCCCAGCCCCTGAATCGCGAAGCCCTTGACGTTCTCGAGGGTCTGGCCCGTACAGATGACGATCGGGACGCCGGCCTCGTGGAACTCCGTCAAGAGGTGCAGCGTCTCCCGGGGAATCTCGTTGTCCGTTCCGCCGGCGGAGCGCAGCGTCTCGTCGACGTCGAGCACGAGGACGTTCACCGCGCGGCCGTACTTCGCCTCGAGATCGAGCGCGGTGAAGGCCTGATCGCGAGTCGCTCGGGCGGCGATCTCCGCGAACGTCTCGCCGGCCGCGAACGCCGACCGGATCTCGTCCTTGCGATCCTCGAGTTCCTCGGTCGCCTCCTGCCAGTGCTCGAGCGCGACTCTGGAGTCGACCGCCGGGAAGACGTCGACGAACTCCTGGTACTCCCGCAGCGTCGCCGTGTCGTGCTCGTCGTAGAGCCGATAGACGAGATCGTATCGTTCCATGTGGGCTACAGGCATGGGCGGACGGAAAACCGTTTCCGGTTGCGGTCGCGGTCGTTCTGGTCGCGGTCATTTCGGTCGCGGTCGTTCCGATCGTAGTCAGTTCGCCGCCCGAGCGATCCCGGCCGGGCGGTCCCACGTCCCCGATATCCGAACATATCGATATTTACTCGAGTAGGAATAAATATTTAACATCACGGTTCCTACCGGGAGACAATGAAAGCCATCGCAGTCCGGCCCGGAGCGGGGAGCCCGGAGGTCGTCGACCAACCCGTTCCGGAACCCGCTCCCGGCGAAGCGCTCGTGCGGATCTGTCGCGTCGGGATCGACGGGACCGATTACGAGGTCATCGAGGGGAGCCACGGCGGCGTTCCGGACGGAGACGACCGGCTGATCCTCGGACACGAGGCCGTCGGCGTCGTCGAAGACGCGAACGGAACCGCCCTCGAGCACGGACAGTACGTCGTCCCGACCGTGCGACGGCCGCCAGCGGGCGTCGAGACGAACGACTACTTCGAGCGCGGCGAGCCCGACATGGCCCCCGAAGGAGAGTACGTCGAACGCGGCATCGTCGGCGCACACGGCTTCATGGCGGAGTACATCACGAGTCCGTACGATTGTCTCGTTCCGATTTCCGCCGAACTGGCTCCGTGGGGCTTTCTCGTGGAACCGATCAGCATTACCGAAAAGGCGATCGAACACGCTCGCGCAACGCGCTCGGCGTTCGACTGGCGGCCCGAATCCGCGCTCGTCCTCGGCACCGGCTCACTGGGGCTGTTGACCGTCGCGATGTTCGCGGAGACGCTCGACTACGAGCGAATCTACTGTCTCGGGCGGACGGATCGACCGCACCCGACGATCGACATCGTGGAGCGACTCGGCGCGACTTACATCGACTCCCGCGAGACGCCGGTCTCCGAGATCGCAGGCGCGTACGAGCCGATGGACGTCGTCTACGAAGCGACCGGCTACGCGAAACACGCCTTCGAATCGATCGACGCGCTCGCCCCCAACGGCGTCGCCGCCCTGCTCGGCGTCCCCACCGACTGGTCGTTCGAAGTCGACGGCGGCCGACTACACCGCGACCTCGTGTTGCACAACAAAGCGCTGGTCGGCAGCGTCAACTCCAACCGCCGTCACTTCGAGCGGGCCGTCGACACGCTCTCGAGCCTTCCAGACTGGGTGCTCGAGTCGGTCGTGACCGGGGTCCACGGCCTCGAGGCGGTCGATCGGGCGTTCCCGGAGGCGACCGCGCGCGTCGCGGCAGCCGGCCGCGCGTCGACGGCGGCTTCGGATGACGACACGACTATAAAAACGGCGGTCGAATTCACAGGTATATGAAAAACGTCGACGACCTGATCGAGAGCGCGGCCGAGCTCGCAGATCGCGGTCTCTCGAAGGGCGAGATCGCGGACGAGCTGAACGTCTCCCGAGAGACCGCGAGCTGGCTCGTCGAGCGCAGCGGAACGACCCCACAGGCGACCGAACAATCGTCCCAGCGAACCGACGAAACCCCCGGTGCGAGCGGCCCACAGGACATCCACGTCGACTGGTCCGCGATCGGCCGGGACAGCAAACGGATGAGCGCCATCGCCTCGGCGATGGCCGACATGCTCGCCAAACACGGCGAAGCCGTGGATCTGACGATCGGCATCGAGAAAGCCGGCGGCCCGATCGCGACGCTGGTCGCCCGCGAACTCGAGACCGATCTCGGGACCTATACCCCCGCGAAACACCAGTGGGAGGAAGGCGATATCGAGGACCTCGGCGGAACGTTCTCCAGGAACTTCGCCGGTATCCGCGATCGGGAATGTTACATCGTCGACGATACCATCACCAGCGGCACCACCATGCGCGAGACGATCGAGGCGATCCGCGCCGAGGGCGGCAAACCGCTCGCCTGCGTCGTCATCGCCGACAAACAGGGCCTCGAGGAACTCGAGGGCGTCCCCGTCTACTCGCTCTTGCAGGTCATCAGCGTCGGCAAGGACGACTAGCCGGCGACGCGGTCGCTGGACCGAATACGCGATGCGATAAAATCGAGAGGGATACCGAGTTCGCCGTCGGCTACCCGTGAATCCCCATCGCTTCGATCTGCTCCTGATAGCGGTTCCGGATCGTCACCTCGGTCACCTGTGCGACGTCGGCGACCTCGCGCTGCGTCTTCTTCTCGTTGCAGAGCAGGGACGCGGCGTAGATCGCGGCCGCGGCGTACCCCGTCGGTGACTTGCCCGAGAGCAGCCCTTCCTCGGCCGTCTTCTCGATGATTTCGTTGGCCTTGGTCTGGACCTCTTCGGACAGTTCGAGTTCAGAACAGAAGCGCGGGACGTACTTTTTCGGGTCGACGGGACGCATCTCGAGGCCGAGTTCCTGCGAGATGTATCGATACGTGCGACCGATTTCTTTGCGTTCGACGCGCGAGACTTCCGAGATCTCCTCGAGGCTTCGCGGGATCCCTTCCTTGCGACAGGCGGCGTACAGCGCGGACGTCGCGACCCCTTCGATCGATCGTCCGCGGATGAGGTCTTCTTTGAGCGCGCGCCGATAGATGACCGACGCGACCTCCCGAACCGAGCGCGGAACGCCGAGCGCGGATGCCATCCGGTCGATCTCGCTGAGCGCGAACTGGAGGTTCCGCTCGCCGGCGTCTTTGGTTCGAATGCGTTCCTGCCACTTGCGCAACCGGTGCATCTGGCTACGTTTTTTCGAAGAGATAGAGCGGCCGTAGGCGTCCTTGTCTTTCCAGTCGATCGTCGTCGTCAGCCCCTTGTCGTGCATCGTCTGGGTCGTCGGCGCGCCGACGCGGGACTTTTCCTGCCGTTCCTGGTGATTGAACGCCCGCCACTCCGGGCCTGGGTCGATCTGTTCCTCCTCCACGACGAGCCCACAGTCTTCGCAGATGAGCTCTCCCCGGTCGGAGTCCTTGACGAGATTGTCCGATTCACATTCGGGGCAGGCACGTTCCCCCTCTTGTTCCTCGGTCTCGTCCGTCTCGCGCGTTCGCTCCCGCTGGCGGGTGGACCGTGTCATCGCACTTTTATAGTAGTCTCATTATGGTACATAAAGATTTGGGAAGGGTTTTCGCCTGTTGCTCCGTATCGTTCGAAAACAGTCGACACGAGCGTTCTCTCTCGAGTTTTACGAAACGGAACCGGAAAACCTTTATCCGATTCTGGCCGATCACGGAGACGAATGCCGGTTATCGAGTGCGACGTCGAGGCGGCCCGCGAACGACTCGAGGAGGCGGGCGTCGCCGTCGACTCGGGAAACACTGACCACGAGCGCTGGCGAGCGAGCCGCGGCGGTGCCACGGCCGTCGCCTACGACGACAAGGTCGTGATTCAGGGGTCGGACCCGCGAGATATCGAGGCGCTGCTCCGCGAGAACGGCGGACGCGCCCACGTCTACTTCGACGGCGGTTCCCGCGGCAATCCCGGTCCCGCCGGAATCGGCTGGGTGATCGTTACCGGCGACGGAATCGTTGCCGAGGACGGCGAAACGATCGGGACGGCCACGAACAACCAGGCCGAGTACGAGGCGCTGATCGCGGCGCTCGAGGCCGCGCGCGACTACGACTACGACGAGGTTCACGTCCGCGGCGACTCCGAACTCATCGTCAAGCAGGTCCGCGGCGAGTACGACACCAACAACCCCGAACTCCGCGAGAAGCGCGTAACCGTCCACGAACTGCTGCAGTCGTTCGACGAGTGGACCCTCGAGTACGTCCCTCGAGAAGCCAACGACCGCGCGGACGGCCTCGTGAACGAGGCGCTGGATCAGGCCTAGAGTTGCTCAATTCTGGGGAGCAACGTCTCACTCAGGACCGACCAGCCAGCGTGCGGTGGCGCGCGCTGGGCCGCGGTGAATGGTAATGAACCGCGGCCCGACGCTGCGCGAGGGATGAGCGAGCGACGGCAAGAGCGAGCGAATCGGTTGGGGAGGGCGTGGCGATCCCCTGTTGCCACGATAGTAGAGCGCTTTTTTCACGACGTCCCCATCAGAAGTAGCTGCTACACAAACAACTCGCGCTCGCTCGGAGCGAATCAGCAAGGGGAAAACCGTTCGAGCGCGTACGCTCTCCTATGACCGATCCGAACGCAGTCGACGCCGACGGTGCGGGCGACCGGGGCGGAGACGGTGCCGATGCTCCGAACGACACTGAACTTCCAAGAGAGGTCGCCGACGAAGTCGAACGGCTGACCCGACTCGAGCGCACCGCGGTCGACGAGAACGAAATCGAGGCCTACGAGAGCCGACGCGACGAACTTCTCGACGAACACGACTTCACGTCACGTATCCGCGACGACGACGGCGACGACGTCCTGATACTCCATCCCGAGGAATGGCACGAGGACGGCGTCATCCGAACCGATCGCATCGATGACATCGACCGCGCGGTCGAGATTCCGCTCGAGGGCGCCGAGAATCCGGACGACTGGGAGACAGTCGACGAGCACAATCGTGACCTCGTCGCGGCGGTTAGAGCGGATCACGGCGACGTACACGGCGACAACGCGGCGATGCTGGCCGATTTTGCCGGCAATCACTACGCGAAACCGATGGACGCACTGACGGGCGACGAACTCGCGGAGTTTCGGACGGAGTACGTCGTCAGGAACGCCTGGCCGTCCGAAAAACAGCAAAATGTGCTGTCGGAGTCGATCGAACTCGTCTTCGAGACCGCAACCGAGGCGGTCCCGAAGCGCCAGTTCTAGTAGCTGTTCTCGACGATGTCGCTGATCTCGTCGGCGCGGTCGTCGCCCGTGACGACCTTCGAGAGCGACCACTGGATGCCGTCGAGGACGGCGTCGTAGCCGTCGTCGGTCAGCGAGTACTGGTTCGTTCGCTTGTCGAGTTCGCTCTTCTCGACCAGGCCCAGATCGACGAGCTCGTCGAGATTGGGGTAGAGTCGTCCGTGGTTTACTTCCGTCCCGTAGTAGTCCTCGAGCTCTCGCTTGATTGCCAGGCCGTACATTGGCTCCTTGGCGAGGATGACGAGGATGTTGTTCTGGAAGGCGGTGAGTTCGCGTGCAATACTCTGTTCGCCGGTGATTGATTGTGCCTCTGACATACGTGTGCAAATGTTACCAGAGTATTTAAGACTTGTCAACTATCCCTTCGTATCAGCCGGTGTACAACCTGCTACCAGCCACGATACCGCCGGATACGGGTGTACGTGCCTGATTCATGTCTCTTGGATATCTGGCAACCGTCACGTAGATAGTGACACTCGATTACGAAAGTACTTTTTGATCGACCGTGAACTCTCAGATACATGGTCAACCTCTGGGAAGACCTCGAGACCGGACCGAATCCGCCAGAAGAGATCTACGCCGTCGTGGAGTGTCTCAAGGGCGAGCGAAACAAGTACGAGTACGACAAGGACGTTCCGGGCGTCGTCCTCGATCGCGTCCTACACAGCAACGTCCACTATCCGAGCGACTACGGCTTCATCCCGCAGTCCTATTACGACGACGAGGACCCCTTCGACGTGCTCGTGCTCGTCGAAGACCAGACGTTCCCCGGTTGTGTCATCGAGGCCCGTCCCGTCGCGCTGATGAAGATGGACGACGACGGCGAGCAGGACGACAAGGTCATCGCCGTCCCGAGCGAGGACCCGCGCTACAACCACATCGACGACCTCGACGACATCCCGCAGCAGGAACTCGACGAGATCGACGAGTTCTTTTCGACGTACAAGAACCTCGAGGAGGGCAAGGAAGTCGAGACGCAGGGTTGGGAGGACAAACAGGCGGCCTACGACGCGATCGAACACGCCCAGGATCTCTACGACGAGAACTTCTAGCGACGGACCGTCCTGCGGCGCGATCTGCGTTGCGATCCGTTTTTCTCACGGCACGCACCGATTCCCGCGAGTTATCCGTGGCCGGTCGGGACATGCATTATGAGCATGGGTAATTTTATCCCCGTGCCTCCCGTCAGTACTCCGTGTATGGCAGCATCCGACTCCACCGCGCGAACGCCTCCGTCGGCCGACGACGCAGCCGAGGCCGCCGCCGGCATGGCCCATCCCACGGTCGTTCCGACCAACTTCGATCCCGAGGACTCGAGCGGACGCGAGGAGTAACGATCCCGCTGTCTGTCCCGATTCAGTGATCGTCTGCCGCAATCCCCTGACCAACGACCGATCACTGACATCCCCGGCGACTGACTACCGGATTCCCGACGGCCGTTCGGCGGTGCAGCGTCCGGAGTGTCAGCCATTCGCAAAACACTGTCTCGAAACGAAGCTTCTTGTATGCGGTCGGACTACGTCCGTTCATGGGTCTGTTCGACCGACTACGGGGCGACGACGACCCCCGTGTCGCATTTATCGGGGTCGACGGCGTGCCGTATAGTCTCCTCTCGGAGAACGAGGAACTGTTCCCGAACTTCGCTGCGATCGCCGAGAACGGAACCGCCGAGGAGATCTCGAGCATCGTTCCGCCGGAATCCAGCGCCTGCTGGCCGTCGCTGACGACCGGCGTGAACCCCGGTGAGACGGGGGTGTACGGCTTCCAGGACCGCGAAGTCGGCACCTACGACACCTACGTCCCGATGGGGCGCGACGTCCAGGCCGACCGCGTCTGGGACCGCGTTCAGGAGGACGGCCGCAAGGCGACGGTGATGAACGTCCCCGTCACCTTCCCGCCCCAGCGCGACGTCCAGCGGATGGTGTCGGGCTTCCTCTCGCCCGGCCTCGACAAGGCGGCCTATCCCGACGACGTCCGCGACTACCTCGAGACGCTCGACTACCGGATCGACGTCAATCCGAAACTCGGCCACCAGGACGACAAATCCGAGTTTATCGAGGACGCCCACGCGACGGTCGACGCGCAGTACGAGGCCTTCCAGCACTACATCGAGGAGGACGACTGGGACCTCTTCTTCGGCGTCTTCATGACGACCGACCGGGTCAACCACTTCCTCTTCAAGGACTACGAGCGAGACGGCGAGTACAAGGAGGAATTCATCGAGTTCTACAGGAAGGTCGACGACTACATCGGCCGCCTGCGCGACTCGCTGCCGGAGGACGTCACCCTGATCGTCGCCTCCGACCACGGCTTTACCAGCCTCGACTACGAGGTCCACTTCAACGAGTGGCTCCGGGAGGAGGGCTGGCTCTCCTTCGGGACCGACGAGCCCGAGGAACTGAGCGACATCTCCGACGACACCAAAGCGTACTCGTTCATCCCCGGCCGATTCTACATCAACCTCGAGGGCCGCGAACCCCGCGGCTCCGTCCCCGAGGACGAGTACGACGCGGTCCGGGACGAGCTCAAGGCCGACCTCGAGGCGCTCGAGGGGCCGAACGGCAACAAGGTGGTCGACCGCGTCGTCGAGAAGGAAGAAGCCTTCCGCGGCGATCACGACGACATCGCACCCGACCTGGTCGCGATTCCGAGCAACGGCTTCGACCTCAAATCCGGCTTCAAGGCCGACTCCGAGATCTTCACTACCGGGCCGCGAAACGGGATGCACAGCTTCGACGATACGTCGCTGTACATCGATAGCCCGGACGCGACGATCGAGAACGCCGATCTGTTCGACATCACGCCGACGATCCTCGATCTGATGGAGATCGAGTACAGCCGCGGCGATTTCGACGGCGCGAGTCTGATCTGAGCGGCGACCAGTTCGACCAGCGGCACGTATTTATCCGGTGACAGTACTGCGATACTATGAACGACTCCGCTATCGTCGCAAGCAGTCTCGCCGGTGCGATCGTACTCGCCAGCATCGTCAGTGCCCTCACGGAGAGTCCGGCCGTTCTCGGACTGACGGCGGTCGGGATCGCGATCTATCTGGCCGTCGGCGTCGGAGTGCCCCAGTACGTGCTGTCGCGTCGAAGCGGATCGTCCCTCCAGCTCGGGCTAGCCGTGTTCGCAGCCATCGGCGCGGTGATTGCAACTGCCGTCGGGATCGCGACGGGATCTCTGCACGAGGAGTCCGGCATCGGACTCGTTTCGATCCTGCTCGTCGTCCTCCTCGGCAATACGATCGGTGCCGGGGTCCGCGAATTCCGAGCGGGGTATCGTTCGGAATCGTAGCACCGTTACTCGAGGCTCGAGCCAGTACGAAACACGA
This sequence comes from Natrinema soli, assembly GCF_028618695.1. Next base: position 20,278 of record NZ_JAQIVI010000418.1, read on the forward strand.
CCCGCGAACCGCTCCACAGCGCCGGTGCGCCGATCCGATTCGATCCCGTTTTCCGGCCGGCAACGAACCGCCTTCCATGGACGAGGTAATCCACGCTCGCGGCCACGAGAACGTCAGCGCCGAGCACGCGAGCACGTTCGAAGTGACGACGGACGACTTTCTCACCGCCGCCGGCGACTGCATCCTCGCGATCGAGGCCGACCGCGCGCCGGCGGATTTCGATCCCGACTTCGTCGCGGCCTGCCGGGACGCTGACGCGACGATCACGGTCACCCTTGAGGCCGACGGCCACACGGAGTCCGTGACGGGGCGCGGCGATAG
>NZ_JAQIVI010000419.1 GCF_028618695.1 Natrinema soli
GATCACGAAGGACAACACCTTCGCGAGCGACTCGGATCGCGTCGGCAGCGACGTCAGCGAGGCGTTCGCGCTCGCCGGCGCGGGCCGGCCGGGACCGACCCTGGTCGACCTGCCGAAAGACATCACGAACGGCGAGACCGACCACGAGCCCGACGATCCGAAGGTTCCTGACACCTATCAGGTGCAGGAACGAGCGGATCCGGAGATCGTCGCGGCCGCGGCCGAGCGGATCGAGAACGCCAACCGCCCCGCCATGTTGCTCGGCGGCGGCGTCATCAAGGGCGAGGCCAGCGAGGCCTGCCGCGAGTTCGCCATCGAACACGAGATCCCGGTCATCACCACGATGCCCGGCATCGGCGCGTTCCCCGAGGATCACGAACTCTCCCTCGAGATGGCGGGCATGCACGGCACCGGCTACGCCAACATGGCGATCACTCACTGCGACACGCTGATCGGGATCGGGACCCGATTCGACGACCGACTGACCGGCGGAATCGAGACCTTCGCGCCCGACGCGGAGCTCATCCACGTCGACATCGACCCCGCGGAGATCTCGAAGAACATCCACGCGGACTACCCGCTGGTCGGCGACGCCGAAACGGTCGTCGAGCAGCTTTCCGAGGCCGTCGACTCCTCGCCGGAAGCCACGAAGTGGCGCGCGCAGTGCCAGCAGTGGAAATCCGACTACTCGATGGCGTACGACGCGCCCGAGGACGAACCGGTCCAGCCGGAGTTCGTCGTCGAAGCGCTCGACGAGGCTACGAGCGACCGAGCGATCGTCACCACCGGCGTCGGCCAACACCAGATGTGGGCCTGTCAGTACTGGACCTACACCGAGCCCCGCACCTGGGTCTCGAGTCACGGGCTCGGGACGATGGGCTACGGGCTGCCCTCGGCGATCGGCGCGCGGATCGCGGCCGACGACGATCAGGAGGTCGTCTGCATCGACGGCGACGGCTCGTTCCTGATGACGCTGCAGGGACTGTCGGTCGCCGTCCGCGAGAACCTCGACATCACGGTTGCCGTGCTCAACAACGAGTACATCGGCATGGTTCGACAGTGGCAGGACGCCTTCTTCGACGGCCGTCACTCCGCGTCGGACTACCACTGGATGCCCGAGTTCGACAAGCTCGCGGAGGCCTTCGGTGCGAGCGGCTTCCGGATCGACGACTACGACGACGTCGCCGAAACGATCGACGCCGCGATCGCCTACGACGGCCCGTCGGTGATCGACGTTCATATCGATCCCGACGCCAACGTCTATCCGATGGTGCCGAGCGGCGGCGACAACGGCCAGTTCGCACTGGCGGAGGACCAGCTATGAAGCGCGGACTGGGCGGGCCCGAGCCAGACGAGCGACCGACCCCCGCGGGACGGCGCAACAAACAGGGCATTCGCATCGACCCGGAGGTCGAGGTGACCCACGAGCCCCGGCGCACCGTCATTTCGGCGCTGGTCGAACACGAACCGGGCGTCCTCTCGGACGTCTCGGGACTGTTCTCGCGGCGGCAGTTCAATATCGAGAGCCTGACCGTCGGCCCCACGGAAGACGACGATCACGCGCGAATCACGATCGTCGTCGAGGAACCCGATCCGGGGATCGATCAGGTCGAAAAGCAACTGCGCAAACTGGTGCCGGTCATCTCCGTGCGCGAACTCGAGCCCGACGCGATGCGTCGGGAACTGGCGCTGATCAAGGTCGACGCCGATCGACCCGGCCAGGTCGCCGCCGTTGCGGACATGTACAACGCCAAGACGGTCGACTCGAGTCCGGAGACGGCGACGATCGAAGTGACCGGCGCGCGCCAGAAGATCGAGGCCGCGATCGACACCTTCAGCCAGTTCGGGATCAGAGAGATTTCCCGGACCGGGACGACGGCGCTGGCCCGCGGTACCGACGACACCGCCGCATCCACGCTGGCAGCCACCGCAGACGCATCGGCCGCCGACGAGGCGAACTACGACGGAGAATACACAGAGACAGCTACCGATGACTGACGAATTCACCACCGACATCTACTACGACGACGACGCAGACGTATCGACGCTCGACGACGAGACCGTAGCCGTCCTCGGCTACGGAAGCCAGGGCCACGCTCACGCACAGAACTTGGACGACAGCGGCGTCGACGTGGTCGTCGGCCTGCGCGAGAGTTCGTCGTCGCGTTCGGCCGCAGAAGCCGACGGGCTGACCGTCGAGACGCCGGCCGACGCGGTCGCACAGGCGTCCTACGTCTCCGTGCTCGTGCCCGATACCGTCCAGTCAGACGTCTACGAGAACGCCATCAAACCGAACCTCGAGGCGGGGGACACGCTGCAGTTCGCCCACGGGCTGAACATCCACTACAGCCAGATCGAGCCGCCGGCAGACGTCGACGTGACGATGGTCGCACCCAAGAGCCCGGGCCACCTCGTCCGGCGCAACTACGAGAACGACGAGGGCACGCCCGGCCTGCTCGCAGTGTACCAGGACACCACCGGCGACGCTGACGATCGCGCGCTGGCGTACGCGAAGGCGATCGGCTGCACTCGAGCGGGCGTCATCGAGACGACGTTCCAGGAGGAGGTCGAGTCCGACCTCTTCGGCGAGCAGGCCGTCCTCTGTGGCGGCGTCACCGCGCTGGTCAAACACGGCTACGAAGCGCTCGTCGACGCCGGCTACTCGCCGGAAATCGCCTACTTCGAGTGCCTCAACGAGCTCAAACTGATCGTCGACCTGATGTACGAAGGCGGAAACATGGAGATGTGGAACTCCGTCTCCGACACCGCCGAGTACGGCGGTCTCACCCGCGGCGACCGCATCGTCGACGACTCCGTGCGCGAGAACATGGACGAGGTGCTCGCGGAGATTCAAGACGGCGAGTTCACGCGCGAGTGGATCCTCGAGAACCAGGCCGGGCGTCCGAGCTACAACCAGCTCCGAGCGGCCGAGCAGGACCACGAGATCGAGGAGGTCGGCGAGCGACTGCGCGACCTGTTCGCCTGGGCCGAGGAAGACGAGACCGAAGACGAAGCGGAGTCCGCCACGGTGCAGGCGGACGACTAACACCGGAACCCGAGCAACCATGAGCGAAAACGACAAGACGACGGACACGATGGGCGAGATCAGCCACACGAATCCCCACACGGGGGAGACGGCTGGCCGGCTGTTCAGCCGCGGGCCGATCGTCGCCGCCGACGGCGGCACGTCGGAGACGACCGAGGCTGACGGAGCGGACGAGAGTACCGACACGAACGGAACGATGAGCGACGTCGACCACACGCCGCCGAAGCGGGCCGACGACGCGAACCGCGTCTTCGAGCGCGGGACCGAACACGGACGCCAGTCCGATAGCGATACGGTAGTAGAGGAATGAGCAAGGGCACACTGTACGACAAGGTCTGGGATCGCCACAAAGTCACGACGTTGCCGACCGGACAGGATCAGCTGTTCGTCGGGCTCCACCTCATCCACGAGGTCACGAGCCCGCAGGCGTTCGGGATGCTCCGCGAGCGCGACCTCGAGGTCGCCTTTCCGGAACTGACCCACGCGACGGTCGACCACATCGTGCCGACGGCCGACCAGTCCCGCCCCTACGAGGAGGACGCGGCCGAGGAGATGATGGCCGAACTCGAGGCAAACGTCCGCGACGCGGGCATCGAGTTCTCGGACCCGACGACGGGCGATCAGGGGATCGTCCACGTCATCGGACCGGAGCAGGGGATCACCCAGCCCGGCAAGACGATCGTCTGCGGGGACTCCCACACCTCGACCCACGGCGCCTTCGGCGCGCTCGCGTTCGGCATCGGGACCTCCCAGATCCGCGACGTGCTCGCGACGGGCACCGTCGCCATGGAGAAACAGAAGGTCCGCAAGATTCAGGTCGACGGCGAACTCGGCGACGGCGTCGAAGCGAAGGACGTCATCCTCGAGATCATCCGCCGGCTCGGCACCGAGGGCGGCGTCGGCTACGTCTACGAGTACGCCGGCGAGGCCATCGAGAGCCTCGGGATGGAAGGGCGGATGTCTATCTGTAACATGTCCATCGAGGGCGGCGCTCGAGCGGGCTACGTCAACCCCGACGAGACCACCTACGAGTGGCTCGAGCAGACCGACTACTTCCAGGAGAACCCCGAGACGTTCGACGAACTCAAACCCTACTGGGAGTCGATCCGCTCCGACGCGGACGCCGAATACGACGACGTCGTCCACATCGACGCGAACGAACTCGAGCCGGTCGTCACCTGGGGGACCACGCCCGGGCAGGGAGTTGGAATCTCCGATCCGATTCCAGAACCGGAGTCGCTGCCGAAGGAGAAGCAGGACACGGCCCGACGCGCGCAGGAACACATGCGCGTCGAGCCCGGCGAGACGATGGAGGGATACAATATCGACGTCGCCTTCCTCGGCTCCTGTACGAACGCCCGCCTGCCGGACCTGCGACGCGCCGCTCGGATCGTCGAGGGCCGCCAGGTCGACGACGACGTCCGCGCGATGGTCGTCCCCGGCAGCCAGCGCGTACAGCGGACCGCCGAGGAGGAAGGCCTCAAGGACACCTTCGAGGAAGCCGGCTTCGAGTGGCGAAACGCCGGCTGTTCGATGTGTCTCGGCATGAACGAGGATCAACTCGAGGGCGACGAGGCCTGTGCCTCCTCCTCGAACCGGAACTTCGTCGGCCGACAGGGATCGAAGGACGGACGGACCGTGCTGATGAGTCCGCGGATGGTCGCCGCGGCGGCGATCACCGGCGAGGTCTCTGACGTGCGCGATCTGAAGGAGGTGAATCTGGCATGACGGATGAAGTCGAAATTCCCGAGGTCAACTACGTCTCCGGTACCGGCGTCCCGATCCGGGGTAACGACATCGACACCGATCAGATCATCCCCGCGCGGTTCATGAAGGTCGTCACCTTCGACGGACTGGGCGAGTTCGCGTTCTTCGATCTGCGGTTCGACGACGACGACAACCAGAAGGAGCATCCGTTCAACGAGAACCGCTACCAGGACTCCTCGGTGATGGTCGTCAACAGCAACTTCGGTTGTGGCTCCTCGAGAGAGCACGCGCCCCAGGCCCTGATGCGCTGGGGGATCGACGCGATCATCGGCGAGAGCTTCGCCGAGATCTTCGCGGGCAACTGTCTGGCACTGGGCATTCCGACCGTCACGGCCGACAGCGAGACGATCGAGGAACTTCAGGACTGGGTCGACGCGAACTCCGACGGCGAGATCGACATCGACATCGAAGCGGAGACCGTCACCTACGGCGAGGAGACGATCGACGTCACCGTCGACGACGCCCAGCGAAAGGCGCTCGTCGACGGCGTCTGGGACACGACGGCGCTGATGAAGTCCAACGCCGGCGCGGTCCGCGAGACGGCTCGAGAACTGCCGTACGTCGACGATGCGGCGATCCCCGAAGCCGAGTGAGAGCTCCGTTTTCGATGTAGTTTCGACCGTTCACTGCGTTCGGTCGCATCCTTCGTTTCACCACGAGCCGTCCGTATCCGAGCCGTCCGTATCGTCCTCGAGCACCCGATCTGCACCCTGTTGCCACACCGGAAGCGGCAGGAACCCACCGAAAGCGCGAGATATTTCGGAGACTGACGGCTATATTCCCCATGTCTCGCGCTCTCGATGCGTCGCTTTTCGCGTTGCTGGCCGTTCTCTGGGGCTTTTCCTTTCCCGCGATTTCGATCGGCCTCGAGCACCTGCCGCCGCTGTTGTTCGCGGCCGCCCGGTACGATATCGCGGCGGCCCTACTGCTAGCCGCGGCCATCGTTCGGGTCGACAAGTGGCGGCCGACCGCGCGGAACGACCTCGCGGCCGTCGCGGGCGGTGGCATCTTCCTCATCGCCGGTAACGGACTGCTGTTTCTCGGTCAGCAGACGGTTCCGAGCGGCGTCGCCGCGATCTTGCAGGGACTGATTCCGATCATCACCGCACTGTGGGCGATCCCGCTGCTGGGTGAACGGCTCTCGCCGCTCGGGGCCGTCGGTGCCGCCATCGGCTTTCTGGGGGTCGGCCTCGTCGTCCAGCCCGATCCGGGAAACCTGCTGGCGGGCGACACCGCCGC
>NZ_JAQIVI010000042.1 GCF_028618695.1 Natrinema soli
GCGCTCGTCGGCGCGGCCAGCGTTATCGCCAAGGTCGAACGCGACGCGCACATCGCTACCCTCGCCGACGAGTACGGGTCGATCGGCAGCGGCTATCCGGGCGATTCGACCACTCGAGCGTTCCTCGCGTCCTACGTCGACGAGCACCGCGAACTCCCGCCGTTCGCGCGCGAGTCGTGGTCGACCTGCGAAGACGCGCTCGCGGCCGCCGAACAGACCGGGCTCGAGCAGTTTTGAAACGCGCTCGAAATGGATGTCGGCTGATGTGGACAGTATCGGGGAGCAATATCTCACTCCGGACCGGTCAACCGGCGTGCGGTGGCGCGCGCTATGCCGCGGTGAATGTGAATGAACCGCGGCACTAAATTGCGCGAGGGATGAGCGAGCGGAGCGAGGCGCGAACACTGTGAGCGCCTCGGGAAGCGAACGGCGAAGCCGTGAGCCTGGGAGCGAGCGAATCGGTTGGGGAGGGCGTGGCGATTCCCTGTTGCCACGATAGCAGGACGCTCCGTTACCTGATCCCCATTACAATCGGCTGCACCATTCACACGAGAACTGAATCAATCCGTTCAGTTCGAATCGATATCCATCGATGCAGACACCACTCAGTTCGAACGCCAGACCGCATAGACGTAGCAGCCGACCCCGAGAAAGACGAAGAACGACGAAAGCAGGTCGATGGCGGCCACCCTCGTGAGAACGGCGGCGAACGTGAGAACGCCGCCCGCGCCGAGACAGCCCGCGGCAGCGGCCAGCACCGATCGCGGGTTCGCGGTCTGCCCGTACAGCATCGCCCCGACGGCGATCGCGATGACCCCGAACCCGAGTTCCGCGACGATCGCCGCCAGCGGATCGCTCGCGATCGTCGCGTAGACCAGGACGACGAAGTAGCCCAGAATCAGGGCGACGATCGCTCGAGACCGAGCCATCGATCCGGCGGTCGCGTTCATGTCCCACCCGACTCGTTCTCGGGCCTTAGCTTTCGAGGGTTTCAGCCCACTCGAGGCCGAATCCCTCGTGGACGACGAACTCGAGGGCGTTGAGCAGGTAGTGAGCGACGACGACCACCAGCAGGCTCCCGGTGAGGACGAAGACGGCCGCGAGGACGAAACCGAGGAGGCCGGTGACGACGACGCCGACCGATCCCTGCATGCCGTGGCCGAGCGCGAACGCGATCGAGGAGCCGACCGCGAGCAGCCACGGCGAGAGACCGAAGCTGGCGGCGGGCACGCCGATCAGTGCCGCCCGGAAGAGGAACTCCTCGAAGACGGCGATGATCGGCAGGACGCCCAGCAGGAGGATGAGCCAGCCGCCGATCGAGTCGGGCGAGAGCAGTTCTCGAAGCGCCTCGTCGTGGTCGAACCCGAACCGCGTCGCGGCCGCCGCGACGAGTTCGTTCGCGAGGTAAAAGCCGATTCCGGCGACCGTTCCCAGGAGCAGCCCCGTCTCGAGGTATGCGAGGGAGAACTCGATGCCCAGCGCTGACGCCGGAATCGCCGTGTAGACCGCCGCGCCGAGCAGGACGAGCGCGAACAGCCCCTGGGAGAAGGCGACGTTCGCGAGGACCATTCCGGTCGACAGCGAGTCCGGATCGACGCCGCGCTCGGTCGGCCGGCGCTCGTCGCCCTCGATGGTGCGCTCGCGGTGCGCACTCGAGTCGTCGGATTCGATTCCGTTAGTACTCTCGTCTGGGACGCCAGCGGTACTCTCGTCGGACACGCCGGCAGTGCTCCCGGTCAGTCGTGGAGTGGCGTTGGCAGGGGCATCGGCGGACCGTGCATTTCGGGTCGAATCTCGATCCGTCGCCGCCGGGTTCCCGTCGAACTCGGAGGACGACTCGGGGGTTCGTTGACTCGAGGTGATCGTCCCGTCAGCCGACTCCCCGGGGCCGTCGCTGGCGTCGGTTTCACCGTCGGTGAACGCGGATTGGGTGAGATGCGATAAAACGAGCAGCAACACGAGGACGACGCCCGTAATGCCGACGAACGTCGCCCACTGCGGCATTTACTGTGGGCTCGGGTTCGAGCCGCCGGCGGAGCCGACGGTGCCCTGATCGAACGCCGTGCCGGTGATCGACTTCAGGCGGTCGACCAGCGAATCCTTCTTCGGTTCGCCCATGAGGGCGACGTCGAGGACTTCGCTGATGTTCGAACAGGGGATGATCTCGACCATCTCCTCGTACTCGTCCTCGATCATCACGTCCTGCTCGTTCGCTTCGGGGATGATGATCTTGGTGCAGCCGGCCTTCGCGGCGGCCTCGATCTTGTGGGTGACCCCGCCGACCGGCAACACGTCGCCACGCACGGAGAGCGAGCCGGTCATCGCGACCGACTGGTCGACCGGGATGTTCTCGAGCGCGCTGATGACGGCCGTCGCCACTGTGATGGAGGCGGAGTCGCCGTCGACGCCCTGTTGACCGGCCTGGACGAACTGGATGTGAATGTCCTTCTCCGAGAGATCGACGTCGGAGAACTTCTTGATGATCGCGGAGACGTTCTGGACCGACTCCTCGGCCATCTCCTTGAGCTGACCGGTCGCGATCACCTGACCGCCGCCCTGCGCGGGCGCGATCTCGGCCATGACGGGGAGCATGATACCGGAGTCCTCGCCCATGACGGCGAGGCCGTTGACGCGGCCCTCGACGCCGCCGTCGTTGACCTGCAGTTCGTAGTCCTTGCGGCGCTCGATGTAGTCGTCGGCGAGCTGTTGCTCGATCGAGCGCGAGCGGGCCTTGGCCTGCAGGACGTCGTCGCGGGTGGTGAACTCCCGATCCTCGGCGCGAGCGATGTCGCCCGCGACGCGGACCAGGCCACCGAGGCTGCGGAACAGCAGCGTTAAGTGATTCTTCCGGCCCGAGCGGCGTTTCGCCTCGAGGATGACCTCCTCGACGGCTTCGTCGGTGAAGTGGGGGAGGCGACCGTCGCGTTCGATCTCCTGAGCGATGAAGCGGGCGTACTTGCGCCGCATTTCGGGGGTGTCCTCGATGGTGTCGTCCATGTAGACCTCGTAGCCGTACCCCTTGATCCGGTTGCGGAGCGCGGGGTGCATGTTCTCCATGGCGTCGAGGTTACCCGCCGCGACCATGATGAAGTCACAGGGGACGGGTTCGGTCTGGACCATCGCGCCCGAGGAGCGCTCGGACTGGCCCGTGATCGCGAACTCGCCTTCCTGAATCGCGGTCATCAGCTTCTGCTGGGTCCGGATGTCGAGCGTGTTGATCTCGTCGACGAACAGCACGCCCTTGTTGGACTTGTGGATCGAACCGGGTTCGACGCGGTCATGGGACGGCGTCTCCATGCCGCCGGACTGGAAGGGGTCGTGGCGGACGTCGCCCAGCAGCGCGCCGGCGTGGGCACCGGTCGCGTCCTCGAAGGGAGCGACGCGCTGCTCGCCGTTGTTGACGATCATGTTCGGCACCATCGCGTCGCTACCTCGAGAGGTGTAGCGGAAGATCAGCCAGATGATCCCCGCCGCCAGGATGCCCAACAGGAGCTGCCCGCCCGCCAAAATCGCGTAGCCGAGGACGACCGCGATGATGATCCACATCAGGATCGAGCGCATCTGGTTGCGCTTGCGGGCTTCCTCCTTGTGAGCGTCGATGATCTGTTCACCCTTCCCCGCGGGGACGGTTCGGACCTTCGGCTCGTTGCCGTCGTCCGGATTGTGGTAGACTAAGACGTCCTGGAGATCTTCCTTGGGCAGCAGTTGGCTCATCGCCTTCGCCAGCATCGACTTGCCGGTCCCCGGCGAGCCGATCATCATGACGTGACGGCGCTGCTTCGCCGCCTTGATAATTATATCTCGTGCTTCGTCCTGACCGATGACCTGATCGACGAGCCGATCTGGGACTTCGATGTCCTCCGTCGAGTCGATCTTGAGGCCACCCAGCAGGTCGTCCTCGGCGATCTCCTCGTCGACCTCGACGCCGGGGTCGACCTCAACCGTACTCCCCAGGTCGTCGACGGTCTCGATATCGTCTCCCTCTGCCTCGTCGGACGACGACTCGAACTCGTCGATCGGATCGTCGCCGCCGGGACGACGGTCGCCGTTCTCCTCGAGTGGCGACTGATCTCCCTGACGCTCGGGCTGCTCCGCGGGCCGGTCCTCCTCGGAAGCAGCGTCGGAGGCGTCTTCGGGAGGGTCGTCAACGTTCGTATCGTTACTCATAGAACTCTGTTCAGTACCTGATTCGAAGGGATTGCGACTGATATACTTTCTCCATGCGGAGGATGGTATCAGTCGCTGATACCGGAGGGAACAGCGGTCGACGGGGCGAATCACGCGATAGACACCGAATATTTAATCATTTTTATCTGGCGCGGAATATACGGTTGCGAGACCGGTCAGCAATCGTGAACGATACGGGCAGGCTGGAACGAGCTGTAGTCGGCGCGACCGGCCACGATTCAGACCGTGCCGATCCGTGCGAAAACTCGCCACGCTTAAGCGCCGTGCCCGAGCAGTGTCCGGCATGACCCGGGGGTTCTACATCGGTCGTTTTCAGCCGTTCCACAACGGCCACCGGAGCATGGTCAAGGAGATCGCGAACGACGTCGACGAACTCGTCCTCGGGATCGGGAGCGCCGACGATTCCCACACGGTCCGTAACCCGTTCACCGCGGGCGAGCGGATCATGATGATCACGAAGTCGCTGGTCGACTTCGATCTCGTGACCTACGCCGTTCCGATCGAGGATCTGGAACGGAACTCGGTGTGGGTGAGTCACGTCCAGAGCATGAGTCCGGACTTCGACGTGGCCTACTCGAACAACCCACTCGTCATTCAGCTCTTTCGGGAGGCCGACATCGAGATCCGTCAGTCGCCGATGTTCAACCGCGACGTGCTCGAGGGATCCGAGGTCCGCGAGCGGATGATCAACGACGGCGACTGGGAGTCGCTCGTCCCCGAAGCCGTCGTCGAAGTCGTCGACGAGATGGACGGCATCGAGCGGATCCAGATGGTCAGCGACTCGGACTCGAACGGCGACTGACTCGGCTCAGAGACACGACCATGATCACGCTCTCGTCGGACTTCGGCACGCCGTACCCCGCGGCGATGAAAGGAGTGATACTGCAGCGAACGGACGCCAGACTGGTCGACGTCGCCCACGATTTCCCCCGGCAGGACGTTCGAACGGCGGCCTTCTGGCTCCGAGAGGTGTTGCCGTATTTTCCGCCCGCGACCCACCTCGCGGTCGTCGATCCGGGCGTCGGCACCGATCGGAACGCGCTGGTCGTTCGCGCCGGCGACCACGCGCTCGTC
>NZ_JAQIVI010000420.1 GCF_028618695.1 Natrinema soli
CGGCCTCGAGCATCGAGGCGATCCCGCCGGCGTCGCGGGCGTCCTCGTAGGCGGTCCGGACCTGGCCGATGATCTGGTCCTCGCCCAGGATTACCGACTCGAGGCCGGCGGCGACCCGCAGCAGGTGCCGCAGGCTCTCGTCGTGGTCGGTGGTGACGACGGCCTCGTCGTCGATTCCGGAAAAGAATTCCGCGAGTGCGGCCCGGCCGACCGAGTGGTCGGAGCCGACGACGTACGCTTCGACCCGGTTACACGTCGAGAGGACGTACGCCTCCTCGATGTCGGGCACGGTCAACAGCTCCCTCACGGCGGCCTCCTGACTCTCGGGGCTGGCGGCGGCGAGTTGGTCGACGCTACCGCTGTCGTGCGTCACCCGCGCTGCCGTAACGACCCCGGTCGAAATCACGGACGATCACCCCCAGTAGACGGTTGTTCGCCGAGCACGTCCTCGATCACTTGGGGACAGTTGGAAGTACCCGTACGTAAAGCTGTCCAAAGACCCGGAGAATTGACGACGTCGGTGACAACCCGTCGGCGTCGGTCGGCCGGCACGTCGCGCGCTTTGAGTTCCTCGCGGAGCCCCGCGCAGACCTGGGCCATCTCGCCGGCCCCGTCGAGGGTCTCCTCGAGTTCCTGTCGAAGGTACTTGCTCAGCGCGGGTGCCGTGCCGCCGGTCGCAATCGCGACGGTTACCGGCTCCTCGCGGACCGTCGCGGGAACGACGACGCTACCGGGATCGCGTTCGCCCGATCGATCCGCCCGATTGACGAGGATCCCTCGCTGGCGGGCCGCCTCGGCGACGGCCTCGTT
>NZ_JAQIVI010000421.1 GCF_028618695.1 Natrinema soli
CCGACACCGCCCTCGAGACGGCGGACATCGCGTTGATGGGTGACGATATCGGGAAGCTACCGTACCTGTACGAGCTGTCCCACACGGCTAACGGCGTCATCCGACAGAACGTCTGGGCCAGCCTCGGCGTGAAGGCGCTGCTCGCGCTCGGCGTGCCGCTGGGGCTGGTGAGCGTCGCGCTGGCGGTCGTCGTCGGCGACATGGGAATGAGCCTCGGCGTGACCGGCAACGCGATGCGACTCGCGAACGTGGAGCCCGAACGCTCCCCGGACCTCGAGTGAGATGGGGTGGTGTACCGACGTCCCGGAGCGGCCGCGGGACGGGTCGCGGCTGCGCCGGAACTGACTTCCCAGCAGTTCGTCTGACCCCCTCGAGCGGGGCCTCCGACCGAGAGGTCTATGCGTTTCCGGTCCCGTACTCCCGTATCAACGCGTGCGCATGAACGAAGAGACTCACGCCGTTCTCCGCGAGGACCCCGTTATGGCGGGGCTCCTCGACCGGCACGACCCCTACGCCGAACCGGACTGGGACGAGTACGAGCGGCTCTGTATCTCGATCATCAACCAGCAGCTCTCGACCGCGAGCGCGGCGGCCGTCCGCGAGCGCGTGTTCGACCTCCTCGAGGGCGACGTGACGCCGGCGTCCGTCCTGGCTGCGGACGAGGCGGCTCTCCGGGATGCGGGGCTCTCCCGGAGCAAGGTCGAGTACGTGCAGAACGCCGCCCGCGCCTTTCAGGAGAACGATTACACGCGGACGGGACTCGCCTCCTACGCCGACGACGAGGTCGTCGATCTGCTCACCGATATCAAGGGGATCGGCGCGTGGACCGCACGCATGTACCTCCTGTTCGTCCTCGAGCGACCCGACGTGCTCCCGCTCGGAGATCTCGCCGTTCGCCGCGGAATCGAGCAGCTGTACGGAGACGGCGAGGAGCTGACCCGCGCGGAGATGCGCGAAATCGCCGAGCCGTGGCGGCCGTATCGGAGCGTCGCCACGCGGTACATCTGGGCCGAGTACGAGTCGGATTGAACGCGTTCGATCTCCGTTCCTCGAATCGGTATCCGTCCCGTTGCGATCGGCTTCTTCGTCCCGTGTTCAGGGGAGGCCGTCGGACGTCGCCGAATATCGACGTGATTGGATGCTCTGTCCCTCTCTATCCCTGATTACGGACCGCTTCTCGCGATCGGTAAGAACGTACTACAGGCTTCGCGGGTCGTGAAACGGTTACCGTCAGAGACGGCAATAACGGATTACGACCCGGCCACTGCCGGCCGAACGAGGGGACTCGAGAAACGAGACACTGTCCCGACGGGATGGCCCTGTTGACTGAAGTACGGATCAGTCTCAGTCCAACGGGAGATGGCAAACGATACATCCTCGACGGAGACTGGCGAAGCCGAGCAGCGGCGAATGACCTCCGATCCCGAGCGGATCCGGGAGTGGGCCGAGGCGCGCGACGCCGTTCCGGTCAGGGTCCGTGACAGCGAGGACCACGGCCACTCCTTCGCCCGGCGCGACGAGATGGGCGAGCACCACGAGGAGTACACCTGGGATGAGTTCGAGGAGCGCTTCGACGACGACAACCTCGTATTCGTCTACCACGAGGCGGAGCCGACCGGCGAGGAGATGGGCTTCTTCGAGATCGTCGAGCGCGAGCAAGCGTTCGAACGCGCCGATCTCGGTCGTGACGAATTCGAGGACTCGCTGCGACGCGGCGAGACGGTGACGACGGAGATCGTCGAGACGCAGGTCGTCGAGCGGGAGATCGTCGAACGCGACACGATCGAGAGCGAGGTGATCGACACTGATCTGGTCGAGCGCGACGTCGTCGACTCCGAACTGGTGAGCCGCGACATCGTCGAGACGGAGTTCGTCTCCGACGACGTGATCGAGGTGACCGTCGACGAAACGCATATGGACACCATCGAGGAAATCGAACGCTACATCGTCGAGAGCGAGGTCATCGACGTCGATATCGAGCAGGACGAGGAACTCGAGCGAGACGATATCCAAACGGACATCGAACTCGAGAGCGTCCAGCGATCCATCCTCGAGGGCGACGTCGTTCGCTCGAACGTGACGCCCGACGACGTGGTCCAGCGGGAGGTCATCCAGAGCCAACGGACCGAGGGAGACGCCGTCCAGAGCGAGCTCCTCGAGCGCCGGACGATCGAAGAGGAGGTCACGGAGCGACTGCGAATGCGGTACATGCTCGAGGAGACCGAACTGATCGAGTCAGAGGTCCTCGCCAGCGAGGTGCTCGAGGGCGAGATCATCGACGTGGACGAGTACGAGTCCATGGGGACCGGCGAGATGGAACCCGAAGCGACCGGTGACACCACCGCCGGGATGGAGACCGAAACGACCGGTACTGCGGCCGGCGAACCGACGGCGAGTACCGAATCCGACGCCACCGGTATCGAGGGCGACGAGCGGACGGCGGGTGCCGGGGCCGACGCCGACATGGGTGCGACGGACGAGGCGACCGAACCGGCGTCGATCGAACTCTCGACCGACGAACAGGGCAAAGACGTCGTCGACGATTCCGGGCAGCAGGTCGGCATGGTCGCCGAGGTCGACGGGCAAACGGCGTACATCGATCCCGAACCAGGCCTCACCGACCGGCTCAAAGCGCGCCTCGATTGGGGCGGCCACGGCGATGACGATTATCCGGTCGACGCATCACAGATAAAAGAGATCACGGACGACGAAATCGTCATCCACAGCGAGTGAGCGATCGGAGAGTCACCGACCGAGCGAACAGCGATTCGGGCGACGGCCGCCCGATAGACTATCGTCGCGACGGTTCGATTACTCGAGGTGGTCGGCGACACCGACCGGGAGGCTCTCGGCTGCGATTACTCGAGGTCGAAGCGATCGTGCGTCATCACCTTGCGCCACGCGTCCACGAAGTCACGGACGAACTTCTCTTCCGCGTCGTCGGACGCGTAGACATCCGCGATGGCTCGAAGCCGGGAGTTCGACCCGAAGACGAGATCCGCGCGGGTGGCGGTCCACTCGAGCTCGCCCGTCTCGCGGTCGATCAGCTCGAACACCTCGCCGTCGTCGGAGTCGTCGGTGGGCGCTTCCCAGCCCATGATGTCCTGGGAGTCGTCGGACGCTTCCCACTCGTAGTCCATGTCGAGCAGGTTCACGAAGAAGTCGTTGGTCAGCGTCTCCGGCCGGTCGGTAAGGACGCCGAGCTCGGAGTCATGGTAGTTCGCGTTCAGTGCGCGCATGCCGCCGACCAGCACCGTCATCTCGGGTGCCGTCAGGTCCAGGAGGTCCGCCTTGTCGACCAGCAGTTCCTCCTGGGACTGGTCGGCCTCGTCGCTGTAGTAGTTCCGGAACCCGTCGGCGTTCGGTTTGAGCGCCTCGAAGGACTCGACGTCGGTCTGTTCCTGCGTCGCGTCGGTACGGCCCGGTTCGAACGGAACCTCGACGTCGTAGCCGGCCTCGGCCGCGGCCTGCTCGACGGCCGCGTTACCGCCCAGAACGATCAGGTCGGCCAGCGAGACCCGAACGTCGTCGGATCGCGAGCCGTTGAAGTCCTCCTGAATCGCTTCGTAGGTCGACAGCACAGTCTCGAGCTCCTCGGGCTCGTTCACGTCCCAGCTCTTCTGCGGTTCGAGACGGATGCGAGCCCCGTTGGCGCCGCCGCGTTTGTCGCTGTCGCGGTACGTCGATGCGGACGCCCAGGCGGTCTTGACGAGCTGAGAGACCGAGAGATCTGACGCGAGGAGCTCCTCCTTGAGCTCGGCGATCTCCTCGTCGCCGATCAGGTCGTAGTCGGCGTCGGGGATGGGATCCTGCCACAGCATCTCCTCGTCCGGCACTTCCGGGCCGAGGAACCGCTCCGCCGGGCCCATGTCGCGGTGGATCAGCTTGTACCAGGCCTTCGCGAACGCCTCCCGGAACTCCGTCGGGTCCTCCTGGAAGCGCTCAATAATCTCCCGATAGTCGGGATCGCGCTTGAGCGCGACGTCCGTCGTCAGCATCATCGGGGTCACCTTCTTCGATGGATCGTGGGCGTCCGGGGCGGTGTCGTGTGCCTCTTCGTCTTTCGGCCGCCACTGCCACGCACCGCCGGGACCCTTGTGCGGCTCCCACTCGTAGTCGAGCAGGTTGCCGAGGTAGCCCATGTCCCACTGGGTCGGCGTGCTGTTCCACGGGCCCTCTATGCCACCGGTGATCGTGTCGGAGCCCTTGCCGGAGCCGTGGCTGCTCTCCCAGCCGAGGCCCTGTTGGTCGATTGGGGCCGCCTCGGGTTCTGGGCCGACGTGCTCGTCAGGGTCGGCGGCGC
The DNA here is from genome assembly GCF_028618695.1 of Natrinema soli. Next base: position 4,304 of record NZ_JAQIVI010000421.1, read on the forward strand.
CGTGGACCTTCCCGAAGGTGTGTCCGCCGGCGATGAGCGCGGCCGTCTCTTCGTCGTTCATCGCCATCAGGCCGAACGACTCTCGGATCCGTTCCGCCGATCCCTCCGGATTCGGCTCGCTGTCGGGCCCCTCCGGATTCACGTAAATGAGGCCCATCACGGTGGCGGCGAGGTTCCCCGTGAGTTCGCCGTTCTCGTCGAAGCGGTCGGATGCTTCCCACTCGGTCTCGGGCCCCCAGTCGACGGCCTCGTCGGGCTGGTACTCGTCCTCGCGTCCGCCGGCGAAGCCGAACGTCTCGAATCCCATCGACTCGAGGGCGACGTTCCCGGCCAGAACGATCAGGTCGGCCCACGAGAGTTTGCGGCCGTACTTCTGCTTGACCGGCCAGAGCAGTCGGCGAGCCTTGTCGAGGTTCGCGTTGTCGGGCCAGCTGTTGAGCGGCGCGAAGCGCTGTCGACCGCCGGCCGCGCCGCCGCGGCCGTCGCTGGTCCGGTACGTGCCGGCACTGTGCCACGCCATCCGAATGAACAGCGGCCCGTAGTGGCCGTAGTCGGCCGGCCACCACTCCTGCGACGTCGTCATCAGCTCCGTGAGGTCCGCCTTCACCTCCTCGAGATCGAGTTTCTGGAACTCCTCGGCGTACTCGAAGTCATCGCCCATCGGATCGGCTTGCTGGGAGTTCTGGTCGAGGACCTTCAAGTCCAATCGATTCGGCCACCAGTCGTGATTCGGTATGTCGTCTGACATGAGCAGTCTCCTACGATTGCAGAAATGGATTAGGGAATAATAGATGTACCGATCGAAACTTCAATTTCGTGTTTTGCCCATATTGTTTTCGATAGGGAAAATATCGAACCGGAAACGAGCGATTAGCCCCTCTCGATCGAACCCGACCGGATCCGAGATGTGAATCGGGACTGAGAAATCGGCGAGCGGAGCGGCCGGTCGACTCGTTATTCCTCTTCCTCTTCGGGCGTGTCGGCCGCGTCGCTGTCGATCCGACGACTGACGTCGACCTGATAGTTCTCGAGGATGTCCCGGCCGAGAATGACCGGGTAGTCCATGTGGCTCCGGTCTTCGACGCTGGCCGTGACGGTGTGCTGGTTGCCGCCGACCCCGACGACAACGTCGACGACGGGACGGCTCTTGGACTGTTTGCTGCTGCCGGATCGAACGCGGGTGATGGACTTGATCGGGCCGGCACCGATATCGGCGGCGAGACCGGTGTCGATGCTCGTCCGCGTGGCACCGGTGTCGGACTTGGCGAGGACGGACTTCGATCCGCTCGTGCCGGAGAGGACGACCTCCTCGGTGTAGCCGATCACCGCCGGTTCCGCGTCCTGTGAGATCGGTTCCTGGGGTTGGGCCGTCGGTCGGGAGTCGTCGAGGACGTTCGAGAGCTCTCGCACCCGATCGTCGTCCACCTCGCCGCCGCCGCGCTCGATCGCCAGTTTCGCGATGTAGGGCGCCGGGCTGACCTGCGTCGCCTCGTAGAGACCCTTGAATCCCGCCGTCGGGTTGACCTCGAGGACGAACCAGCCCTCGTCCCCCTCGACGAGGTCGACGCCGGCGTAGTCGAGGCCGACGATATCCGACGCGCGCTGGGCCATTTCGCGGGCCTCGTCGGGGAGGTCCTCGGTCGCGTCCTCGACCGAGCCGCCGAGCGCGACGTTGGTTCGCCAGTCGTTGTCCGGCGCGTAGCGATACATCGCGGCCACGACGTCGCCGCCGACGACGTAGACGCGCAGATCGCGGTGGCGAACGTCCTCCTGATCGACGAGTTCCTGCAGGAAGGCGTACCGGTTACCGACCTTGGCGTTGATCGGGTCGTCGGGGCCGACCTTCCACGTCCCACCGCCGTGGGTGCCGATGGCGGTCTTGTAGACGGCCTCTTCGCCGTATCGGTCCCGTGCAGCGTTCAACTGCTCGCCGCTCAATGCGAGCGTCACGTCGGGCGTCCGCACGTCGTTCGACGCGAGCGCGGTCGCCGTCGAGAGCTTGTGGATCGCCGTCATCACCGCCGTCGGCGTATTGAGCGTTGGGACCAGTTGCGAGAACGCGTTCACCAGCCCGAGCTCCTCGGCGGGCTGTTCGGTATTCGACAGGAGCACCCTGTTCGCGATGACGTCCACCGCCGGCTCGAGCGTGGGACTGCCATCGGTGACGCTGACCGACGTGTTCTCGGTGCGAAGCCACTCGGTGTCGTGTCCGAGATCCTCGACGGCGTTGAGAATCGCCTTGGTTTCCTTGCTCGTGTGAAGACTCAGTACCCCGACGGTCACGGGATCGGCAACAGCCATACGAACTAGACACCGAGTCGTCGGATAAGCGTTGATAGTTCATTCAGTGACAGCGGAATTGGATGGGGAACGCCCGAACGGGTCGAACCGACGTCACCCGATGACCGACCGAACCTGTCCCGGATCGACCAGCCCGCTCAGCACCGCCAGCACGGCCCAGGTGACGGCACCGAGAACGATCGCCCCGAACAGCATGAGCAGGTTCGAGACCAGCGGCGTCACGAGCAAGACGGCGACCGCCATGACGCCCGTAATCGCACAGATCAGCCCCGTCGTCCGCACGAGCCGCCCCACGTGCAGGCCGAGTTCGGTGTGGACGATGTAGAGGTTGACCGCGACGTACACCGAGTGGGTCGCCACCGTCGCGATCGCCGCCCCGACGACGCCGATCATCGGAATCAACGCGATGTTCAGCCCGAAATTGGCCAGCGCAGTCACACCCTTCGCGACAGCCCGGGCTCGAGCGCGACCCAGATAGTCCAGGCTATCGCTGGTCAGATTCGTGATCGCCTGTAGCACGACGAATCCGGCGAGCACCTGCAGGACGGGAATCGCACCGGCGTAATCGGTTCCGAAGACCATCGTCAAGAGTGGTCCCGCGACGATCGTGAGGCCAGCCGCTGCCGGAATGTAGAGCAACAGGATGTTCGTCAACGAGGTCTCGTAGATCCGTCTGGCTTGCTCGAGTTCGCCGGCCGCCTTCTGTTCGCCGAAATTCGGCGAGATGGTGAAGCCGAGCGACGCCGCGGGCGCGAGCACGAACTCGGTGATCTGCTTCGCGAGGGTGTAGAACGCGACCGCGGCCGGATTGATGAAGGCCCCGACCAGCACGATGTCGATCTGCTTGTCGATGACGTTCGCGCTCTGGGTCGCCGTCAGGGGAACGCTGTACTCGAGGAGGCGGCGCGAGAGGCCGTCTTCGTATTCGTCCGCGGCGTCGTATCGGACGTAGAACCCGTAGTAGAGGATCCCGATCCCGATGACGGCGGCGATGGCGTAGCCGACGATGTACCCGAAGAACGCGCCGAGCGCACCGAACCCGGCGAGGACGAACGCGACGACGAAGACGAGTCGGGCAGCGCCGCTGATCGCCTGAACGAGCGCGCTGTAGCCGAGGTGGTTGAAGCCCTGTAACGCCACCCGCACGAACGCGCTAAAGGAGAAGACGCCGAGATAGAGTACGCCCGCGGCGAGAAACGGGGCCGCGTCCGGTTCGCCGAGCGCGACCGCAATCTGCTCGTGAAAGAGCAACAGGACGTAGGAGACGAACGCGATCAGAACGAGCTTGGCCGTGACCGTGGACCTGAGCAGGTGCGGGATCTGGCCCGGATCCGCCTCGCGGTATTCGGAGATGTACCGCGCGACGGATCGGCTAAGGCCGAGGTCAGCGAACAGCTGAACGATCGCCAACACGCCGATCGCCCAGTAGAGCGCGCCGTAGCCGTCCGGCTCGAGCAGGTACCGCGCCAGGACGAACATCAGCAGCGCGCTCGAGAGCATGTAGACGCCGCGCGCGGCGAGCGTTGCCTTGAAGCCGCTGACGATGTGATCTTCCCTATTCATAGTAGACTGGGGCGGTGAGAGACGGACGACCGACCGATGCGACGGTGAACTCGACCAACGTGGTCGTCCACTCGAGGGATCGGACATTTGTAATGCGGCGACAACACGCGGAAATGGACCGCAACAGGAGCGGTGTCGGGGTCGTTCCGACAAACGGCCCCGAAACGACCTGCGTGCCGGATCGACGGAGTGCAACTCGAGTGTACCGTCACGTAAACGATCGAAAGCGATCCATACACGGGGCCAAAACGGTGCTGGACGGAATCGGAACACCACCTGAGCAACTGAGAGAGAATTCCAACTCTCTGACCGTCTCCGAGATTCCCTCTGAGCGAGCGCTGTTCCAGCTCGCGTCCGCAGATAGCGTTCTACCGTGCGCAACCCTTACGATACATGGTACCTCTTTGTTGCGGGTTGCTGAGAAATCGGAGATTTCTCGCATCGCAAAACGGCTCCGCCGTTTTGAACGACCTCGCTCCCTTCGGTCGCTCGAACCGCTTGCAAAAAGCTACGCTACAAAGGCCGCCTCTGCGGGCTTCGCCCGCTTCGGCGGTGTCGTTCGAAAGGCGCTCAGCGCGCTTTCGTGAGTGAGCGGTAAAGCTAAGCGAGAACGAAGTTCCCGCGAGGTCAGCGGGACGGACGTCCCGCCAGACTCCACAAGGTCCGCGAAACCGTCGGTTTCGCTTGATGCCGAGAGAGCGACGCTCTCTCGTCGCAAACCGCTCGCTTCGCTCGCGGTTGCTCAAGGCATTCACTCCGTCCCCTATACTGATCAGCTGGTTCGTGAGCCGGTCACCGACTCGGCGTGGCGTTACGGTCACGTTTCCGCTTGCGCTCCTGTCTCCTCTCAGTCGATGGCATTGCGGTGACCGTGTGAATTCGTGTAGGTGAGTCGGACACTACCGCTCGGCCACGACACTGAAATAGGCGTCCCACGAACGATGTGCTGACTGTCTGTCGATGATGCAAACGGCCGAGAGAGGGGAGTTCCTCGAGCGAGAGGGAGCGACGAATCCGTCGCCGAACGGGAGTGGAGAGCCGTGACGACGCGATCCGTTCCGATCGTCGACCGAGTTACCGACGCCTTCTTCGCCCTCGATACCGGCTTTCGGTTCACTTATCTCAACGAGCGAGCCGAAACGTTGCTGAAACGCTCGCGCGAGGAGTTGATCGGCCGGGTCATGTGGGACGAGTTCCCCCAAACCGTCGAGACGCAGTTCCCGGACGGCTTCCACCACGCGATGGACGAGCAGGTGCCGGTCTCGTTCGAAATCTATCACACGCCCCTCGAGACGTGGTTCGAGGCCAGAGCCTACCCCTCCGAGACCGGCCTCTCGGTGTACATGCGCGACGTCAGCGAGCGGAAGGCCCAGGAGACGACGCTGGCCCAGCACGCCGCGGTCGTCGAGGCGATCCGGGACGCCGTCGTCACGCTCGATCGCAACCGCGAGATCGTCACCGCCAACGGCGCGACCGAGTCGGCCCTCGGCATCGACCGATCGCAACTCGTCGGCGAGCACGTCGAGACCCTGACCGAACTGGCGGGGATCGACGACGAACGCGCCGTCGAGATCGGCAGGGCGATCGCCGACGTCGACGTCGGCAACGCCGGCCGTCGCCAGCTGGAGCTCTCCTACGTCGGACCGGACGGCACCGACCGAATGGGCGAGTTCCGATTCGTCCCCGTCGAGGACAACAGGGCGACCGTCGCCGTCGTCGTCCGAGACATTACCGACCAACACGAGTACGATCGCGTCGTCACGTCGTTGCACGAGGTCACCCGGTGGCTCCTCGAGTCCGACGATCCCGAGGAAATCTGCGCGATCGCCGTCCACTCCGGCAGCGACCTGCTCGATCTCCCCATCAGCGGCATCTGGCTGCTCGAGCAGGAGCAGGGCTACCTCGAGCCGGTCGCCGGCACCGCCGGCGCGCACGACGAGTTCGGTGGCCTCCCGCGGTTCAATCCCGGCGAGGGGCTCGTCTGGGACGTCTTCGAGGCCGGCGGCGTCGAACTGTTCGACGACCTCGAAACCGTCGACGACATCTACAATCCCGACACGCCGCTGCGCTCGGAGATCATCGCGCCGATCGGGACCCATGGCGTGCTCATGACGGGGTCGCTCGAGCCCCACCGGTTCGACGAGAGCGACGTCGACCTCATCTCGACGCTGGTCGAGAACACGCGGGCCGCCCTCGATCGAGCCGATCGGGAACGGATCCTCAGGGACCGCACGGCCGAACTCGAGCGCCAGACCGAGCGCCTCGGAGCCGTCGCCGACGTGCTCTCGAACGACCTGCAGCGTCAGCTCGAGGCCGTGGCCGACGCGCTCGAGCACGACGGTGCCGACGAGTGGGAGTTCCCCCTCGTGGAGGACACCGTCGAAACGACCCTCGACCGGGCCGAGCGCCTCGTCGACGACGTTCGGGAGTTCGCCCGCAACGCCACTGCCACCGGTACCCGTACCCGGCTCGACCTCGAGTCGGCGATCGACGACGCCGTCGGGGAGTCCCGCCTCGAGACGGACGCGCTCGTCGTCGACGCCCCGGCCACGCTCCGGGCGGATTCCGATCGGTTCGTCCACCTGCTCGAGACGGCGTTCGACAGCGCCGCCGCGCGGGCCGACGGCGACGTGACGATCCAGATCGGGCTGGTCGGATTCGAGAACGGTGGCAGTCGCGGCTTCTTCGTGCTCGACGACGCCGCGGAAATCCCGCCGAACGCACACGAACGCGTCCTCGATCCGACCGCCGACGACGACACCGCAGCCGACGGGCTCGGCCTTGCGCTCGTCCGGGCCATCGCCGAAGCCCACGACTGGGAGTGCACCGTCACCAACGGCCAGAACGGCGGCACGCGGATCGAAATCCGAGACATCACGACGCTCGAACGGCGACTCGGGTAACCGATCCGGGCGCTCGAGTCCGCGTTCGGGTTGGGCCGATTCAGCGATGGACCGATTCAGCGGTGAGACCGTTTCGCGTGGACGAGCACTTCGGCTCGTCGGTTGCTGGACCCCGTTTCACCACGCTGTATCGATCCCCGCTACTCCTGAAAAACGGATTCGCGCGTAATGTCCTGACAGAGCTCCCGATAGCTGTTCTGTTCCAGGAGTTCCTGCATCGTGTCGTTGACCTGTACGCGAAGGACGGCCATCCGATCCTCGAGTTCGGCGTACTCCTGGCTGGACTGGCGTTCGGACTCGGTCTTCTGGTCGTCCAGCAGCGCTTTCTTGGACGCGAGTGCGAAGAACTCCTGAAGCTGCTCGTCGTGGGTCGCCCGGAGGAGCAGCTGGTCGATGATGTCGACCAGTTCGTCCCTCGAGACGGGCTTGACGAGGTAATCGTCGAACCCGAGCTCGACGATGTCGAAATCGGGTTCGACCGCCGTCACCATCGCGACCCGGCACTCGAGTGACTGCTCTCGAATGGTCTCGAGGACGGTGTCGCCCGAGAGACCGGGCATCCGGCGATCGAGGAGGACGACGTCGATCGCGCCGTCGATCGCGTCGAGCGCTTCGTTGCCGTCGTAGGCCGTCTCGACGTCGCAGTCGTCCTCGAGCCACGCGGCGTAGAGGTTCGCGAGGTCGGGCTCGTCTTCGACGATCAGGACGGACGGGGTATCTGTGGACATCGAACTTCCTCCAGTCTGGCGGTTCGTTGAACGAATCGGCCCGGTCGTATATCAATATACCGGACAATACGGCGAAAAATCCGTCGAATCGGTTCGGGGACTCTCGATCGGTCCCGTCACTCGAGTTCGCGTTCGATCGTCGCGCGTCGCTCGCGGATCGCGGCCGCGTCGGTCTCGATCGTTCGGTCGCCGAGATCGATCTCGAGTCGACCGTCGTCGGTCGCCGTCCCGAGTTCGACGACCGGGGCGACGCCGTCGAACGCCTC
>NZ_JAQIVI010000422.1 GCF_028618695.1 Natrinema soli
GGCCTCTCGCCGCTCATCCGGGCGATCCCGCCGGAGCTCGAGGGGATCGGCGCGCGGCTGACCGGGACGGCCGTGGGATTCATCTTCGCCGTCGGCGAGATCGGCGGCTTCCTCGGCCCGGTGCTCGTCGGGACGCTGCACGACCTCACCGGCTCGTACGCGCCGGGACTGGGAATCCTCGCGACCGGTGGGCTCGTCGTAGCGGTCGCTGGCGGCGTGTTGCGGTTCCGATACGGGGATTCCTGACGGACACTCGGTGGAGTCGTGAAAGACGCGCTCGAGCCGACGGCGGACTCACGCGTCACGCCTTTGACCGTCCGCGGAGTTACGGCTGACCATGTGGCAGGGTGACGGCTACTGGCTCGTCCGGTTCGTCTTCCAGCGGGGCCTCGCGCTGCTGTACCTGCTCGCGTTTCTCGTCGCTGCGCGTCAGTTTCGACCGCTGGCGGGCGAGGATGGGTTGTTGCCGCTCGAGCGGTACGTCAACGGTGTCTCGTTCTGGGACCGGCCGAGCCTCTTCTATCTCGTGCCGAGCGACCGTGCGATCGCCATCGCGGCCTGGACCGGCGTGGTGCTCTCGGCGCTGACGCTCGTGGGAGTGCCGTACTGGCTCCCCGCGGGATTCGCGACGCCGATTTCGATGGCCCTGTGGGCCGCGCTGTGGGCGCTCTATCTGTCGTTCGTGAACGCGGGCCAGACGTTCTACGGCTACGGCTGGGAGTCGATGCTCTGCGAGACCGGGTTTCTCGCGATCTTTCTGGGGGCGGGATCGGTCGCACCGCCGTTCGTCGTGATCCTGCTCCTGCAGTGGGTGCTGTTTCGCAACATGTTCGGTGCCGGGCTGATCAAGCTCCGCGGCGACGACTGCTGGCGCGATCTGACCGCGATGGACTACCACTACGAGACGCAGCCGATCCCGAACCCCGTGAGCTGGTTCGCCCACCACCTCCCGGATCGATTCCACCGGATTGAGACGTTCGGAAACCACGTCCTCGAGTTGCTGGTCCCGTTTTGTTACTTCGCGCCACAGCCCCTGTCGGCGCTGGCCGGGCTGGCGACGATCGGCTTTCAGGGCTGGCTGCTGGTCACCGGTAACTTCGCCTGGCTGAACGCGCTCACGATCGTGCTGGCGATTCCGACGTTCAGCGACGGCGTGCTCGCAGCCGCGCTCCCGATTTCCGCGCCCGCGACCGCGCCGACGCCGCTCTACCTCGAGGTCCTCGCGGCCCTCCTGGCCGCGGTCGTGATCGTCCTGAGCGTCCAACCGGTGCGAAACATGCTGTCCGAGAGCCAGCTCATGAACACCTCGTTCGATCCGCTTAATCTCGTCAACACCTACGGCGCGTTCGGCTCGATAACGCGGGACCGCTACGAGGTCGTCGTCGAGGGGACCGCCGACGAGGACCTCACACCGGAGACGGAGTGGCGGTCCTACCGGTTCAAAGGGAAGCCGACGGACCCCGAGCGCCGGCCGCCGCAGGTCGCACCCTACCACCTCCGACTCGACTGGCAGCTGTGGTTCGCCGCCATGTCGCCGACACCGCGCCGGAGTCCGTGGTTCCCGCGATTCCTCGGGAAACTGCTCGAGGCCGACGCGGAGACGCTCGCGCTGCTCGCCGAAGATCCGTTCGACGGGGAGTCGCCAACACACGTCCGTGCGGTCCGGTACCGCTACCGGTACACCACGCCCGAGGAGCGGAGCGAAAGCGGCCGCTGGTGGTCACGCGAGCGCGTCGGGACGTACGTCCAGCCGGTCTCGCTCGAGGAATTGCGGGGACGCCGGCGGCGATTTGGGTGACTCGGCGGCTCGTATTTGGGACGCAGTTCAGCCGTCGTCGGATCCCCGGCGCGCCGGCGGCGTCTTCGAGAGATACCGGCCCCAGCGGTCGCGGTTGTCCGAGACCCACCGGTAGCCGCGCTCGCGGAACCGTTCGTAGTCCTCGAACTGCCGGAGGAATTCGACGACGTCGTCGACGGGACCGCCGACGTCGGTGCGGGTGAGCGCCTCCTCGATCGACGCCCCGCAGGAGTACACCTCGTCGTCGGTCACCAGATGCGAGCAGTCCTCGTAGTCGTCGGGCAGTCGCGCACGTAGCTCGTCGGTGAGATCGCTGAAGCCGACGATGCGGAGGGCCGTCCGCTCGTCGAAGTAGTCGGCCCACCAGGTACAGAAGCCGCAGTCGTCGTCGTAGACGAGCGTCGCCTCGCTCTCGCTCATAGAGGGACGTGGGGCCCCGAGCTACTAACGCTTGTTCTCGGTCTCGAGCACCGGGATACTTGGATCGGGACGGCGAAACGACACCCATGGAGCGGTTCGTTCGGCTAATCGTCGCCGGCGGCGTCGTCCTCGTCGGCGCGTGCTGGCTCGTCGCGGTCGTCGACGCGTGGTCGGTGGCGTGGATCGGTGGAATCATCCTCGCCCTCCTCGGGACGGCGGCCGTCTTCGCCGGGATCGCGAGTGAACTCGAGCCGGGCGCGTTCGCAGTCGAAGCGGAGTGAGCCGGTTCGTCGCCCCGTCGCCAGAACATTATTGGGACAGCTGGCCAATGGGGACCCATGAGTAGCGCGGCGGGACCACTCTCGGAACCGCAGGTGCTGGCCCACGCGAAGCGGCGGCTCTTTCCGGCGGACGACGAGTCGACCGCCTACGCGGTGGCCGACACCCAGTTCTCGAAAGCCGAGTGGCTTCCGGGGCACCCCGTCGATCCGACAATTCGCGACGCTCTGGCACCGTTTAACCACGTCCGGATCGGCGGCGGCTATCCCGATCTCGTCGGGGTTCGGACCCTCGAGTCCGACCTGCTGGCCGTCGAGCGCCTCGGCGACGAACCGCCGCTGATCGCCATCGAAGCGAAGGGGGAGACGAGCGGCGGCGTCGACACGCAGCTCGGAATCGTGCAGGCCTACGATCGGCTCCACGAGGCGAACGCGGCCTACCTCGCCGCGCCGGCGGCCGCGATCTCCGAGACCGATCGAACGCTCGCGCGAGAGCTGAACGTCGGCGTTCTCGGCGTCGATTCCGCGGGGACGGTCGACGCGCTCGAGGTGCCCCGCGTCGTCGGCAATCGGACGACGAGCGAGGCGACGGCGCTGCGATTCCAGGCGAGCGCGCAGGGGGTTGCGAACGCGTCGTTCGGACTGAACCACCCGAAGAACTACCTCGGCTATCCGCTCGCCCACTACGCGGCGGGAGACACCGCGGCGCTGTTGTCGGAGTACGATGTCGTGAGCGCCGTGAAAAGCGCCAGACAGGGTGCCGCGTTCCTGGGGTTGATCGAGGACGGCGTCAGTGTCGAGGGCATCGAACTGACATCGCTCGGCGAGGAAGTCGTTCGATTCGCCACGGCCCGCTGTGGCTCCGTAGAGGCGGCGCTCGCGGAGTTCGAGGACTGGTTCCGATCCCGGAAACGATTCGTCGATCTCGCGCCCGCGTGGGGCCGGCTGGCCCGGCGGGTGCTCTTCGCCTATCCCGCGACCGAACTGCTGGTCACGGAGTTACAGACCATGTACGAGGACGGAATCACGGAGCCGTCGCTGGTGGACGCGGTCACCTATCTGCACGAGCTCCATCCGTCGTTCACCGTCGAACTGTTCATTCGGGGTGACGACGGCGTCCGAAGCCGGGTACTGACCGAGGACGGCGAGCTTCGGCGCTCGGCGCTCGAGGACGGCTCGGTCTACCACTCGCCGACGGTGTTCCAGCTGAAGGCGATGCTGTACCACACCGGGATCCTCACCGAACGGGGAGCGGAACCGCACCGGCTCGAGCCGCTCGAGGACGTCTGGGCGCTTCGGGAACCCGTCTGATTTGGTTTGTTTTGGGCTCCTCGAGACAGCACGGGCTTCCGCCCAAATCTTCACGTCGTTCCCGGTCGTCGTATCGTCCATGTCCGAACCAGCACTCGCCGACCAGGAGTGCGAGGCCTGTACGAGCGAGGACGAACCCCTCGAGTCCGACGAGTACGCCGACTATCTCGCGGAGATTCGCGACGACGTCTGGGACGTCGTCGACGACCACCACCTCGAGGGAACGTACGCGTTCGAGGACTTCCGGGACGCCCTCGAGTTCACGTACGAAGTGGGCGAGTTGGCGGAGGAGGAGTGGCACCATCCGGATATCCAGCTCGAGTGGGGCGAGGTGACGATCGAGATGTGGACGCACAAGATCGACGGCCTCCACAAGACCGATTTCGTGATGGCCGCTCGGATGGACCGCATCTACGCGGAGTACGAACCCGACGAAGACGCGTAGCGCTGGCGATCCGACCACAGACACACTACTGTTGCATGTGAAGCGGCTCTCTTCAGAGGGGGAGAGACCCTCCGCGGTTTTATCTGACGCAGAAGACGGCTTGAGAGAAGACGGGGCACGACTCGATCGGTTGCGGCTCGATACGATGCATTGGTGAACTCGACGGACCAATCGGCAAAAGCTTCGACCGAACCATGCCGTATACTGCGACTGGACTTCCAACAGTGGTGTGACTACCGATAGCAGTCCACGACTGGAGCTGTGAATAACCGACGGAGAGCACGATGGTGCTTATACAACGATCCGTCTACCTCGCGCTCGGGGTTGAGATATGAAATGGTTTTCGAGGACAATAATCAGTATCAGTAGATAGTAGTACGCTTTCTTTATGTAGAAATACTCGTGCAATTCGCAGCAAGTATAGACGAAGGAGTTACCGCTGCCAGCATCCGCGAGCGAAGCGAGCGGTTTGCGACGAGAGAGCATCGCTCTCTCGGCATCACGAAAGCGCGCTGAGCGCCTTTCGAACGACACCACCGGAGCGGGCGAAGCCCGCGAAGGCGGCCTTTGTAGCGTAGATTTTTGCGCCAGCGCGGGTCCTCCGGTCCCGCGGGCCATGCGAACGGGCGCTACGCACCCGTGAACAGACGAGATGTTCCGAACGAAGTGGGGAATCCCGAGGCGGAAAAAAGGTATGTAGGCCGTTCTACTTACTAATTAATTCACTCGCTGTCCACTGTCGGGGGGCGCTCTGCCTGTATGTTTGAATCTATTTCCTCGCAGCAGCTTTGAATATCCACTCGTCATCGGCTGCCCTCCGCACTGTCCACGTCCTCTGCCTCGAGTCGTCTATAGACCTCGATCGTCTCCTCAAGGTTACGGATCGCCGGACCAAGTGTGAGCGGCTGGATCAGTTGGCGGTTGAGAATCCGAACGTCAGAGAGGACTTCCTCGAGACGGACTGGAATCGAGTCAGCAATCAGTTCTGATGGGAACTGCCGACTGTATCCCGTCTCTCCAATGATAGATATAGGATCGTCTAACCATAACAGTGGTTTTATTCGACCAAGATGGGATAATCAAAAGATTAAACAGATGAGTAAACGCACATTTTAAGTTTTGATAGATCATCTATAAAAACCTGATCAATGCCCGATAGCTCAGAAACGGACGTTGACCTGCGGCACACCGGAGAAACAGACGAAAGAGAGACCACCCGACGGAGATTCGTTCAATCGGGGGCGATCGGTCTCGCGATGCTAGGAGTCTGGGACGTCTCCGGGGTAGCAGATGCTAAAACTACTCAACGAGCCAGTATGAACACTGCCCTCCACAGACCTGTAAATAAACACTCTTTCAGCAATGGTCTCACTGGTCTGCTGCAGCGAAACCAAGTGTGGACAAACGCATTACCGGACGGCTATTTCAGCGATGTCCAAAACAGTCAAGCACCCTCTGTGACCACTGTCTGTTGCTCTGATTCACGAGTCTCCCAAGAAGGCATGTTTCTTGGTGCTCTTGAGGCGGGTTTCTTGTTTAAACCGAGCAATATAGGAAATAAAGCAATCAGTATAGTAGAGGGCGAACGAGTTGTAGACGGTGATTTTCTTTACGGACTCGAAAAGGCGGATTCCGAAAACGGAGTTGTTGTCGGGCATACTGACTGCGGTGCGATTACTGCTGCCTATGAGATTGCAACTGGAAAACAGCTCAATGAATCACCTGGAATCAGACAAGAACTGGAAGTACTTGTAGATATTGTCGATGAGGGGCTCAAATCAGACCGTGTTGATACAGAGACGAAGGATCTTAAAGTCATCAATCAACTCGTCGAATACAATGTTCATCGACAGATTCGATTCCTTCTCGACAGTGATGCAGTATCTGAAGAGCGGAATCTCTATGGGTTCGTCTACGATTTCCAAGGGGCGTACGAAGGTATGCGAGGACGAACCTATTTGGTCAATATCGACGGTGAAACCGACCAGTGTCAACTCAAGCAACAAGTTCCGAATCGGTATAAGGAGTTTGTTCAGAGTATACTTCACTAAGTGAAAACCATAGATAACGGATCTTTAAGTGGCAAGGCATGGGTTTACTCTATCCAAACCAGTCATCAGTGCCACGGTGTGGACGGTGTGAAGACGCAGTGTCACGGTTAAAAGTTCATAATATTGTCTTATTCCGTGATTCGTCACTGTCTAGTTCTGCACCTTCTCGACTGGCAGTAGGGAGAACTGGGTTTCTCGAGTCGTCGATAGCACTGAAAAGCTACGTCGGGGAAGGGATAACCGACGTAGCTAAATCCTCCTCTGCAGGGGGTTGAATATAATGTCTACGTGCCCCTGCATAGAGACCAGATCACTGTGTCACAATAATCCCCTATGCGCGAGCGTGAGCGCCAGCGCGAGACCGAAGACGGCTGAGATCCTGGGTGTTCGAGGCCGAGTCCGGAATATCGTCGCCGTACTCGCTCAGCAATTGGGTCGACACAGTCGGCGGCCGGCGGTATCGATAGCTGCCTACGAGCGAATGATCCGAGCCCGAATCTTCGTCTCTCCCCGTGGAACCGCTCGAATTTCGTACGTGCCGGCGTCCTCAATCGCAACCTCGAACGACGCGTCGGCCTCGACGGTTTCGCGATAGATCGATTCGACGGCCCCGTCCACGTTGACCACGCGGATACTGCCTCCCCTCTCGTACCCGGTGATGTCGACGGTGATCACGTCACCCGCGTCGGCGTCGACGCTGTAGTTCGACGCGGTGGCGATCGTTTCGTCGACGACCGTTTCCGGTTCGTCATCGTCGCCGGTACCGCCGGTCTCGTCGCTCGAGCAGCCGGCGAGTGCCGATATGAATATTGCACCGCTCCCATAGAGTACCGTCCGCCTGTTCATATAATTTCAATCGGATAAGATATTGATAAGAGTGGCTACTGCGAGCCGCCGGGCTCGAGTTCGTCGACGACCGCGTTCGGATCCATCCGGAATCCGGAGATCCGCTCGGTGGTCTGCCGGAGCGACCGCCGATACCACCTGTACAACGAGATGACCGTTCCGTCACTGCCGCGTTCTCACGGCAGTAACAACGGTCCGGGCGCGAATCCCGGACTCACGAGTTGCTTCCGGTCGTGCAAAACTCGAGTGTAGTTGGCAGTTCCGCTCGCAGTTGTCCCTGCTGGAGCATGTCGTGGCAGGAACTCACATCCGGATTCACCGTGCCGATACGCTCGTGATTGCGGTGCTCGCAACGATCGGGGACTGAGAGGGCGCGATTCGAGCGTGAAACCCCGATACGAACAAGGCATACCTGTCTCGGCGGCGTAGCCAGAGCCAGAGCGATGACCGACTTCGAACTCCTGAAAGAGCGAATTATCGACGCACTCGAGCGAGAGAACCACACCCACAAGTCGCTCAGGCGCACACTCTCGGACGAGTACGGATACGGTGATGACACCGTCAGTCGTGGAATCTCGGAGCTCAATTCCGAGGGTGTGATCGCACACGAGAAGGGGTTCTTCGAACTCACCGATGACCGAACGTAGCGCAGCCGATCGATTTCGATGCGGGCCCAGCGGGGCGATAGCGGACCGATACGATTCGTCGACCCCGTTCGGTTTTCGAACGAGATCAGTCTACTGAACTTCGCGCCGATTTCCGTCCCGTCTCGGATTCGAATCGTTCGGAGTCGGCCGGACGAAAATGTGCTGCTATCGTTCCACTTCGCTTCACTCCCGCTTCGAATTCTCTGTGTCGGTTAGCGCGTGCGTCCCCGATCACGCGACGGCTGTGCGATCAGTGTAACTCGTTTCTGACGATAACGCCCGCGAAAACGCGAGAAGCGATCAGCGACCCGGTAGCATGCGCCGCAGATCGCCCTACGTCGAAAATTCGGTGTCGGCGAGGTCGCCGGTCGATCCGTCGACCGAAACGCCCGTTTCCGCGAGCGTTACCTCGACGCCGTCGTTGCCGTCCGTGACGGAGACGATATACCCCTGATAGACGAACTCGAGGCCCGAAAAGCCGTCGGCGTCGGGAAGTGAATCGAGCATGTCGGGATCGATCACGTCGTACAGCGGGTCGAGGTCGAGCGGATCGGCGTCGTCGGCCTCGGCGACGAGATCTATGACGGTCATGCTAAGCGAGGTGTCTGCCGTGGCGGATAGCGACTGCGATGAGTGCATGACTGGTGGTCGGGGACCGGGAGTAAAGAAGATGGCCCAATATTTCTCCCAGCTTCAGATGGAGAAAAGGACGACTCGTCAGATACCACTACGGCGTCGTTCGAGGTGGCTACCACCGGCTATTCCGATATCGGATATACGTGTTCCGGTATCGACGCACGGTCACTCCCGCCGCGGGACCTCGTGCCGGCCGAAGCCGTACCGGAGTCGGTTCGCGAGGCGCCGCGAGAACCGGCCGTCGTCGGCCCGCGAACCGAACCGTTCTGCCAGCGCGGTGTAGAGCAACGGCAGGGGAACCTCCTGTTCGAGGCCCTCCTGCACGGTCCAGGTGCCGGTCGAGCCACCTTCGATGCGATCGGCGACCGTCCCGAGGTCGGTCCCCTCCTCGCGGAACGCCTCCTCACAGAGTTCGAGCAGCCACGAGCGGATGACCGCGCCGTTGTTCCAGACCGACGCGACGTTCTCGAGGTCCAGATCGTACCGTCCCTCGTGGAGCAGTTCGAACCCCTCGCCGTAGGTCTGCATCAGGGCGTACTCGACGCCGTTGTGGACCATCTTGACGTAGTGGCCCGAGCCGGCGGGCCCCATCCGTTCGTGGCCGTTGGGGCCTGTCGCGACGGCGTCGAAGACCGGCTCGAGTTCGTCGTAGGCCCACTGGGGACCGCCGACCATCAGCGAGAAGCCGAGTTCGGCACCGGCGGGGCCGCCGGACGTGCCGCAGTCGAGATACGCCGCGGGGCAGGCCTCGGCGCGGCGGACGGAGTCCTCGAAATTGGAGTTGCCGCCGTTGACGACGATATCGTCGCCGTCGTCGTGGGGCTCGAGTTCCTCGATAGTGACGTCGACCGCGTCGCCGGCTGGGACCATCAACCAGAGACGTTTCTCGTCGTCGAGTCGATCGACGAAGTCCGCGATCGAGTCGGCGGGGTCGGCACCGGCGTCGGCCGCCGCCGCGACCGCGTCCTCGTCTAGGTCGAAGGCGACGACCTCGTGGCCCGCCGCGAGGGTGCGCTCGACGACGATCTGTCCCATCCGTCCGAGTCCGATCAGGCCCAGTTGCATGGATATGGGTCGGCCGGCCGGTGTGGTAGTGGTTGCGGTTCGGTGGCGGCCGGTGTGGGAGTAATTTCGGTTCGGTGGCGGACGGTGTGGGAGTGGTTTCGGTTCTGTGCGGTCGGGTAGTAATCCCGTTGAGTGCGACCAGTAAGAGGCCCGTTCGAGAGCTGCAGCGGACTCAGTCGGTCGTCGCAGAGGCCCGGACCAGCCTGGCCGCGAAATCGGGTCAGGAACTCGGCCGACCGCCGGATCGCATCGCGTCCGAGGGGTCGGCCGGCGCGGCCTCGAGCGTGATTTCGACGTGGCTGCCGCCGATGGCCGACCGTGCGAACGAGACGCTGCCGCCGTAGCTGTCGATCATCCAGTTGACCAGCCAGAGCCCGAGGCCGCTCCCGTGGGTCAGTTGCGTGATGTCGGTCTCACCGGTGACGACGTCGATCTCCGCCGGCGGGATGCCGGGGCCGTCATCGGCGACCGAGAGGTGGACCGCCTCGCCGTCGCGCGTGACCGACACCTCGACGATCGGCTCCGATCCCGTGTGCTGGACCGCGTTCTCGAGGAGGTTGTCGACGACGGCTCGCAGCCCGGGATCGGCCCACGCGCGGCAGCCGCGCTGGCCGTCAGCAGCTGTGCGAGTTGGACGTGGTGGTCGTCGAACGCACCGCTGACCGGCGAACCGACGTTGAGGAGACCGTGGTCGGCGATCGGAATGATCATCGCGCCCCGAAGCGGTCCGTAGTCGTACTGTGAGCTATTCTGCAGGTCCTCGATGATGACCGGTTCGGGACCGACGGAACGAATCGCCCATCGTGTTCTCGGAAACGCAGACGCGTTTTCGCTCGCTGAACAGGTTACCGACCGCGTCGGAGGCCGCGGTGAGGACCAGTTCCTCGGCGTCGCACTCGTAGAGGCGAACTGAGACGACGCCGAACCCGAGCACCCGTTCGGCGGCGTCGACGACGACGTCCGCGACGTCCTCGCGCAACTCACAGGAGAACAGGGCTCGCGTCGTCTCGAGCAACTGGGTCACGATGTCCGCGCGGTGGTCCCCCTCGGAGACGGCCTCCCGGCTGCCGTCTCGCTCGGCGAGGGGGGCTCGAGCGCCGGGGCCGAC
>NZ_JAQIVI010000423.1 GCF_028618695.1 Natrinema soli
CGGCCGCCGGGACGGATCACTCGTGCGAGCTCCTCGAGCGCGCCGTCGGGTTCGCCGGCGGCGGCCGACGCCTCCGGTGACGCGTACTCGTGGTGAGTCATCGTCGAGTACGCACCGTCGAGGTGATCGTCGTCGAACGGGAGCGACGAAATCTCGGCCGTGACGAACTGGACGCTATCGGGGACGCCCTTCTCCCGATACCGATCGTGCATCGCAGACTGCACGTCGACGGCGTACAGCGTCTCGACGAACGGTGCGACGTCGTCCGCGTAGAATCCCGTTCCCGAGCCGAGATCGGCCACGACGCCGTCGGCCGACGGCTCGAGCATCGCCAGTAGTTCCTCGCGGGAACAGTACCGGTAGCGACCGGGATCCTCGAGCGCGTCCGCGCGATCGACCGGAAACGTGTGATAGCCCATACGGCTGGTCCGGGCC
Organism: Natrinema soli; assembly: GCF_028618695.1. Next base: position 436 of record NZ_JAQIVI010000423.1, read on the forward strand.
GACCGGACTTCCGCGTTGTGTTGTCGAGTACGGGACGCACGACTCAAATGAGGGTGAGACGCTCATTGCAGCTCAGTCTGATTGGCGAAAGCGAGGGAAACGAACCGACTCGAATGTGACCGACCGGCTATCGCCTTACCCGGCCCACTCGCCCGCGAGGTCGCCGGCGATGTTCTCCCGCCAGTGTTCGAACCCCTTCTCACACTCGGCGTTGTCGTGAATGTGATCGACGAATCCGGCACCGGGCGAGGCGAGCTCGTCTCCGCAGAACGGACAGGTGATCGGGTCGCTCCAGTCTGTCGTCGTAGTGGCTGCCATCGGTACCGGAATCTATCAGGAACTATCATATAAGTCTCGTCCGCTAGGATCTATTACAATTAATATGCCATATAATGACAATGATACAAGATCCGTCGGTTCGAATCGTTTCAGTCGAGTCCGGTCCACGTACCGAGACGAGCGGCGGCGATCGCGGTCAGGCCATCGCCTCGCTGTCCGTCCGGCACGGGTGTACCATAAAAAGAGTTAACCCGATCCAGTGTATATGTTACCACATGACACTCGAGGAGCAACGTGAGTACGTGTGCGTCCACTGTGGCCGGCGGGAAACGGTTGGTGACACACTCCTCAGCACCTGCCAGCAGTGCGGGGGCGAGATGCGAAACGTCGAGTTGATCCGCGAGTAGCCGAGTCCCGTGCCGGCCAGTACGATGTCGGCTCCCTCGAGCGGTGCCGCCGAAGTGGCCCTGTTTTGCGGTTTCCGCGACGCCACGTCAGCGGCTGGACCACCGCACTACCCGTCAGCGGGCGAGTCCCACCGCGACGCCGATCAGGACGAGTCCGACGAGGGCGGCCCCAACTCCGATCGCGCCGTCGCCGGC
>NZ_JAQIVI010000424.1 GCF_028618695.1 Natrinema soli
CGGCACCCGATTTCTCCGCCGCGAAGTCGTAGCCGCCGAGTACCGCACCCGCCGCCCGGAGGTTCGAAAACTCGGGCTCGTCGCCGGCGTCGAGTGGACGGAGGTCGCGGTCGACCGGAAGCCCGAACCGCGCGTAGGGCTGGTCGCCGAAGATGTCGTCGACGAACCAGTCGTAGCGGTCCGCCGCGTGCGGGACGTGGCAGTCGAAGATCGGTTCGAACACCCGCTCGCGCTCCGATCGCACGCCCTTTCCGACCAGCCCGCCCGTCGCGAGCACGTACTGGTCGGCGCGGTGGGGAATCTCGCTGCCGTTTCGGTCGACGACGACGCGATCGATCCGTTCGGGGCCGTTCGGACCCGTCTCGCCCGCGTCGGTCTCGTAATCGACGACCGGAACCCCCGTCGTCACCCGGACGCCCCGCTCTTCGAGCGCGTCGTAGAGGAGGTCCTCGAGTCGCATCCCGGGCAGGCTGGGCGGCCCCATCGGGACCTCGAAGACGTCGACGCCGAGTCGGTCCGCGAGGTCGGCCCTGACCGCGTCGGCGCG
>NZ_JAQIVI010000425.1 GCF_028618695.1 Natrinema soli
CGCCCCCGCAGACCCGGCGGTCGACGCCTCGCCGTCGGCTTCCGCGACGGCTCGAGCGACGAGTCCCTCGGCGTCGTTGACCGCCTCCTTCACCGGTGCCTTGACGAGGGGCTCGTCCTCGAAGCGGTCTCGGTTCACCGACGTGTCCGCGGCGATGATCACCGCGTCCGCCTCGGCGATCGCGTCGCTCGAGAGTTCGTTCTCCTGGCCCATGGCTCCCTGAACCTCGACGTCGATCTCGTGACCGAGATCGGTCGCGGTCTGCTCTAAATTCTCGGCCGCCATCTGGCTGTGTGCGATACCCGTCGGACATGACGTTACTGCGACGAATTTCATTGGTCGTACTCCGTGATGTGTTCGTAAACGGTCGTTCTCGCGGTCGCGTCGGTCGCCCGATCGGCGAGCGATTCGGCCGCGTCGGTCTCGAGGTCGGCGATCGCGGCCTTCACCGCGGGGATCGTCACGGCGCTCATGCTGAGTTCGTCGAGTCCCAGCCCGACGAGCAGCGGCGCCAGTTCGGGGTTCCCGGCCATCTCGCCGCACATGCCGACCCAGG
>NZ_JAQIVI010000426.1 GCF_028618695.1 Natrinema soli
GATGGTCGTCGGGGACCACGTCGCCCGCTCCGGTGCCGACGCCGTCGCCGCGGCGGTCGAACTCGCGGAGGCGACGGGTGCTCGCGTCCACGGAGAGATCCTCTCCTGCGAGGTGGACTTTCCCACCGACCACGAGCAGTGGGTCTCCTACCTGCCGACCAGCGAGCGCCTCGCGTCGATGCTGATGGACACCGATACGATACTCTTCGCCGGCTGTTCGACGAACACGACGCTGACCCGCCACGAGGAGGCGCTGGTCGATCCCGACACGACCTGCATCCACCTGAGCGACGACGCCTGGCAGGTCGGCAAGAATCAGCCCGCCGACGCCGCCGTGATCGGCGATCCGGGGCTGGTCATGCAGGAATTGACCGAACGGGTCCAGGGCAAACTCTCCGACGACGTCGTCGGCGACCGCCTCGAGACGGTCGCCGACGTCAAAGAGATGGTCGAGTCCCAGATGGCCGGCTACGGCGAGGCCGAAGGGGACGATCCGCGGTCGTCGAAGGCCGAACTGGTCGACGCCATGGAGCGCGTTGCGGGCGACGCCGCCATCGTCGACGAGGGCGTCACCTCGAAGTACGCCATGCTGACGCGCTGGGATTTCGCGCCCGAACAGTACATCTCGAACAAGGGGGGTGGGCTCGGCTACGGACTTCCCGCAGCGGTCGGTGCCGCCGTCGCCGAGGAACAGCGAGACGACCCGCGGGACGTGGTCGGCTTCATCGGCGACGGCTCCTACCAGTACTACCCTCACTCGATCTACAGCGCCGCCCGGTACGATCTGGACCTGACGGTCGTCATCTCGGACAACCGCAACTACCGGATCCTGAAGGACAATACGCTCCACCTCATGGGCGGCGAAGAGGACGACTACGAGTTCGTCGGGATGGACTTCGAGCCGGCGGTCGACCTCGTGAAAAACGCCGAGAGCCACGGCGCACGCGCCGAACGCGTCGAGACGCCGGACGGTATCGAGGGTGCGCTCGAGGACGCGCTGACCCGCGAGGGACCGGACGTGCTGGACGTGCTGGTCCAAGACTGAGACGGACTCCTAGAAGTCGTCTTCGACGCAACTGCGACCGTCCCGCGGTTGTGCCGCAAAACAGTGACGGATCCGCACGAGTCTCAGCTGCCGCTACGAGCGCCAGTACGCCGGCGTCAGAATCACCAGCACGGAGAGGATCTCGAGCCGGCCGATCCACATGAGGAAGGTCATGTACAGCTTCGCGGCGTTCGAGAAGGACTCGTAGCTGTTCATCGGCCCGACGACGCCGACACCCGGACCGATGTTCCCGAGCGTCGCGATCGTCGCGCTCGTGGCCTCGAGTCCCGACAGCGAGAGGTCTGATGTTCGGTGCGCATCGAGAAAGAGCAGGACGGTCGAGACGACGAACAGCGTCAGAAAGAGGAGAACGAAGACGAAGATGCCGTGGATCGCTTCCTCGTCGATAACGTCACCCGTGTCACCCATCCGAACCGGCCGGATCGCCTGCGGGTGGACGGTCGTGAACAGTTCTCGCTGAATGGACTTCCCGACGACGTACCAGCGGATGATCTTGATCGATCCGGCTGCAGAGCCCGCTGACCCGCCGAGGAACATCGCGAACAGGAGGATCACCTGCGTCGACTCGCTCCACGTGTTGAAGTCCATGCTGGCGTAGCCCGTCGTCGTCACGATCGCGAGCGTCTGGAAGAGCCCGTGGCGCAGCGAGCGCTCGAGACTGCCGGGAATCGTCGCGACGCCCTCGGGAACCGTGGCGAGCCCCATCCCGAGGAACAGCAGCACCGAGAGGAGGCCGCCGACGACGCCCATCGACAGAATATACGATCGAAACTCGGCGTTCCCGGTCAGGCGTTCGGGGTGGCCGCGCCAGGCGTACCAGTAGAGCGCGAAGTTCGCCCCGGCGACGACCATGAAGACCATGACCGCCCACTGGACGATCGGTTCGAACGCCTCGACGCTGCGCCCCTCCGGCGAGAACCCGCCGGTCGGCAGCGACGTGAGCGCGTGAGCGACGGCGTTGTAAAACGTCATACTGGGGGCCAACCCCGCGAGGTGGAGCCCGTAGTAGACGACCACGGCGGCGAGCGTGAACCAGGCGTAGATCAGCCAGAGCGCCCGCGCCGTCTGCCTGATCCGCGGCGTCAGTTTCTCGACCTGAATCCCCGGTGCTTCCTCCCGGATGAGCTGCGTCCCACCGACGGAGAGCTCCGAGAGGATCGCGACCATGAGCACGATGATCCCCATCCCGCCGAGCCACTGGGTGAGTTGTCGCCACATCATGATCGACCGCGAGTGCGTCTCGACGGAGATACTGCCCATAACCGTCGCACCCGTGGTCGTGAAGCCGCTCATGCTCTCGAACAGCGCGTTGACAGGGTGTGCAATCGTCCCTGTGCCGGCGACGAGGTACGGTATCGTCCCCACGATCGGGAGAACGAGCCACGTCAGCGCGACGAGCAGGAACGCTTCGCGGTGCTCGAGGTCCGGGTCGGGCTCGAGGCGCTCGAGTCCCGTTCCAACGGCGACGGCGACGACGAGTGCGACGAGGAACGGCAGCGGGCTCTCTCGATAGTAGAGCGCGACGACCGTGGGAAACAGAAACGTGAGGGAGAGATACTTCAGCACCGTGCCGAGGAGACTGCAACTGGACCGGATGTCGACGTGAATCCTGCGTGTCATAGGTATCGAGTTCCGTCCGAATCAGGGACCATCGCTTCGCCGACCGAACGCGAGTATCTACTCGGATTAGTTGAGTCTCAATAAATACTGTGTTATACCCGGATCACAATCCGCAGTGACGATCGGGGTTGCCAACGTGTAGTGCTGAGTGGCTCACAACACGCTGTGTCGGTGGGTTCGTAGTGTGGTTTATTGCTCCGAATCGCGGAGCCGCTTGCCGTCAGCCGTTTCGGGGAATATCTTCCCCGGGTTGAGCGTGTCGTTCGGATCGAGTGCCCGCTTGATCGTCCGCATGGCCTCGACCGCGCCGGCCCCGTGTTCGGGCTCGAGGTATTCCCGTTTTCCCTGGCCGATACCGTGCTCTCCCGTCGCGGTGCCGCCCAGTTCGATCGCCAGTTCGACGATTTCGCGATAGAGGCGCTCGCCGCGCTCGAGCTGGGCGGAATCGTCGGGGTCGACGAGGACGCTGTAGTGGAGGTTGCCGTCGCCCGCGTGGCCGAAACAGGGAACCAGGAGGTCGTACTCGTCGGCCAGCCGCTTCGTCTCGCGGACGACCGTCGGATAGGAACTGATCGGCACCGTCACGTCGCCGGGGTGGAGCGGCTCGAGGGCGGGATCGTAGGTCGCGACGGCGTAGGCCAGTTCCCCACGCGCCCGCCAGAGGGCGTCCATCTCGTCATCGTCGTCGCTCATCTCGAAGCGGGCGACGCCGTGGTCTTCGAAGATCGCCCGGCAGAGGTCGATCTCTTCCTCGATGCCGTGGTTGGCGTGAAACTCGAGGAAGACCATCGGCGCGTCCGGGAGATCGCTGCCGAGATACTCGTTGGCCATCGTCGCGCTCACTCCGTCGACGAGTTCGATTCGGGCGACGCCGACGTCCGTCCGGACCGCGTCGAAGACCGCTTCGGCCGCGTCGTCGAGCGTTTCGAAGAATGCTCGGCCGCCGCGGATCTGCTCGGGGCGGCCAGCGAGTTCCAGCGTGGCCTCGGTGACGACGGCCAGCGTCCCCTCGCTGCCGACGATGAGATCGGTCAGGTTGTAGCCGCTCGAGGTCTTGACGGCCCGCGACCCCGTCTGGACGACCGTCCCGTCGGCGAGGACGGCCTCGAGACTGAGCACCCAGTCGGCGACCTCGCCGTACCGGACGGTCTGCATGCCGCTGGCGTCGGTTGCTATCATTCCGCCGATCGTCGAGATGTCGCCGGAGGAGGGCAACGGCGGGAAGAACAGGCCGTCACCGGCGACGTACTCGTCGACGTCGGAGCCGATGATCCCCGGTCCGACGTCGATCTGGACGTCGTCGGGACGGTAGTCGACGACGTCGTCCATCCGCGTGAGATCGAGACTGATGCCGCCGTGAGTCGGGACGGCGTTCCCCTCGAGTCCCGTCCCAGCAGCGTAGGGGGTCACGGGGACGCCGCGGTCCGTCGCAGCGGCGAGCACGGCCGAGACGTCGTCCGTGCACTCGGGCCAGACGACGGCGTCCGGGAGAACGCCGCTCCCGTCGTTTTGCTCCGTGCCGAAGTCCGTCGCGTGCGATTCTCGTCGCCCGTCCGCGAAAGAGATCTGATCGTCCGCGAGGTCGAGCGCCTCGAGGAACGAACAGTCACGTGTCATACGTCCACATCGGTCACAACTCGTATCAACGTTTCCCACCGTTTCGAAGGGAGCGGAAGTCGAACGGGTGGAAACCGCCACGCGCTCGAGCGGACGCGAACCGGACGTCGAGCAGATGCGAGGCGGATATCGCAGTCTATCAGGTGCGAAACGGCGGCAGCAGTCGAACGAGGGGACCGTCGGCGCGCGGGCGGTGACGCCGAACTCTCAGGGTACTGGAGACCGTCCGCTCGAGCGTGACCGACGACGGCCCGCCGCCCGACGACGGTGAGAGGACCGCTCCGCTCGAGTCGCGACTCCGCGAACTGCAC
>NZ_JAQIVI010000427.1 GCF_028618695.1 Natrinema soli
AGCCGTAGGCGGCCAGCGCGGCGCTGGTGTTGCCCGTCGAGGCACAGGCCAGTCGGCCGACGCCGAGTTCTTCGGCGACCCGCACGCCGACGGTCATCCCGCGGTCCTTGAACGAGCCGGTCGGGTTCATCCCCTCGTGCTTGATCCGCAGGGTCTCGACGCCGATATCGTCCTCGAGACGAGGGACCTCGTACAGCGGCGTCGCCCCTTCCTGAATCGAGACGCCCGATTCGAACGGCAGCGCGTCGGCGTAGCGCCAGACGCCCTCGCCCTCGAAGTCGTCGAAGGTTGGCAGGTCGGCGTAGCGGACCTCGAGCAGCCCGTCACACTCGTCGCACGTGTATCGGACGTCGTCGAAGGGAGCGAAGGTGTCGCCGCACTCGATGCACTCGAGCCAGACGCCCTCGTCGGCGTCCGCAGGTCGTTCCGGTTGATCGGCCGAGAGACTGAGACTCATTGTCGGTCGAGAGGGTGGCGAGGGGGAAAAAGTGAGTGGATTCGCCGGTGGGCGACCCGCTGGGCCGCGTCGCTGACCCCGTTTCGGTGAGGTGACGACGATAGTCGAGTCAGTCGATTCCCCGAACTGCGAACCGGATCACTGCAGTCCCCGTGATCTGTGGTCGATACCCCCTTTCCCCACCGTCACAGCAGAATCAACGCGATCAGGGCCGCCGGCCCTAACACCATGAGGAGCGCCGCGAGTATCAGTCTGAACGACATGGGTCGCGTCACTTCTCGGTCGGCACAGATATAAATGTACTAGATAGTTCAGAATTATTAACACACAGCAGCGCTGACCAATATCGGATTGCTCGCGGAAACGAGCGATTTCTCCGACGGTTCAGTACGCCGCCGAACCAGCGTGGCAAGTGTTCGCGGCCGCGGGAGCCCCCGAAGCGCCACTCACCACGCATGAAAAACCTGGACCAAAAACCGATCACTCACTCCGTTCGTGATCGCCCGACTACTCGAGCAGCCAGCTCAACAGCGCCTTCTGGGCGTGCAGCCGATTTTCCGCCTGATCGAAGACGATCGAGCGGTCGCCCTCGATGACGTCGTCGGTGACCTCCTCGCCGCGGTGGGCCGGGAGACAGTGCATGACCGAGGCGTCGGGGGCGTGCTCGAGCAGGTCGGCGTTGACCTGGAAGCCCTCGAAGTCGTTCATCCGGACGTCGCGTTCGTCCTCCTGGCCCATCGAGATCCAGACGTCCGTATAGATGATATCGGCGTCGGTGACCGCCTCGACGGGATCAGTCGTAATCGTCGGATCGCCGCCGAGTTCGCGGGCCCGCTCGAGGACGGGGTCGTCGACCTCGTAGCCCTCGGGCGTCGCGATCGTCAGATCGACGTCCGTCAGCGCACAGCCGAGCGCGAAGGACTGCGCGACGTTGTTGCCGTCGCCGATCCAGGCCGCCGAGACGTCCTCGAAGCCGTCCTCGTGTTCGCGGATCGTCAGCAGGTCCGCGAGCGTCTGGCAGGGGTGGGCGTCGTCGGTGAGGCCGTTGACGATCGGCACCGAGGAGTACTCCGCGAGCACCTCGACGTTCTCGTGTTTGAAGACGCGGGCCATCACCGCGTCGACGTACCGCGAGAGCGCTCGCGACGTGTCTTTCAGCGGTTCGCCCCGGCCGAGCTGGATGTCGTCCTCCCCGAGGAAGATCGCGTGTCCGCCGAGCTGCGTCATCCCCGTCTCGAAGGAGACCCGGGTACGGGTACTCGCCTTCTGGAAGAGCATCCCCAGGGTCTGTCCGGACAGGTCAGCGTGCTCCTCGCCGGTCTCGACGGCGCGTTTGTACTCGTCGGCTCTGTCGAGAACTGCGAACAGTTCCTCCTCGGAGAGATCGTCGACGTCGAGGAAATGTCTCGGCTGTGTGTCGTCGGTATCTATCGTCATTGTAATCGTTCGTCTGGAATACGTGTATTCAGTTGTCACTGAGCGTCCGCGCGACGCGCTCGAGGATCGACACTGACCGGTCGAACTCCGATAATGGAAGCCGTTCGTCGGGCGCGTGATCGAGGTCCGAGTTGCCCGGTCCGTAGGTGACCATCGGACAGTCCCAGGCTCCGGCGTAGATATTCATGTCGCTCGTTCCGGTCTTTCGCACCAGGCGAGGATCGGCGCCTTCCTTGCGGATGGCGGCGCGAAACGCCCGTGCGACCGCCGTCCGCGGGCTCATCATCACCGGCGGGACCTTGTCCTTCCAGGTCACGGTCCCGACCTCGAGTTCGGCTTCCGCGGCTTCGCGGACGGTCCCCACGTCGAGCGCCGGCGGCACGCGCAACTGGACGTCCATCGTCGCCTCGACGGAGAGACCGTCGTCGCTGACGCCGCCTTCGATGTCGACCGGCTTGGTCGTTACCTGCTCGAAGACCGGTTCGTACTCGTCGCCTTCGAACCGGTCCTCGACGGCCGACCACCAGCGGACGGCGTGCTGGATCGCGTTCGGGTCCGGCCGGGAGGTGTGGCCGGACTCGCTGGTCGCGACGTACGTGCCGGCGATCAGTCCGCGATAGCCCAGCGTGATCCCGTCGGCTCCGGAGGGTTCGCCGTTAACGACGGCCGCCGGTGGCTCGTCTCGGTCGTCGACCAGGTAGCGTGACCCTTTCGAGTCGATTTCCTCGCCGACGACGCCGACGAAGGAAACGCCGGTCCGGACGGCAGCGGCCGCCATCGCGGCGA
>NZ_JAQIVI010000428.1 GCF_028618695.1 Natrinema soli
CGATCAGCGATCGCGTCGCGTACGCGACCGATCTGGCGGCGGCCGTCGGCGACGCACCGCTGATCGTCGAGACGGTGACCGAAGACCGCGAGGTGAAAGCGGCCGTCTACGAGGAGATCGAACGCCACGCACCGCCTTCCGCGACGATCGCGACGAACACGTCCTCGCTGTCGATCACCGAACTCGCGTCGTCGCTCTCCGACCCCGAGCAATTCTGCGGGACCCACTGGTTCCATCCGGCCCACATCGTCCCCGTCGTCGAGGTCGTCTACGGCGAGCGAACCGCGGACGAAACCGTCGACGCCGCTGCCGCCTTCCTCGAGTCGATCGGCAAGGATTCCGTCGTCGTCGAGCGCGACGTGCCGGGATTCATCGCCAACCGAATCCAGTCGGCGATGGCCCGCGAGGCGTGGGCGCTGCTCGGGGCCGGGATCGCCAGCGCCGAGGACATCGATCGCGCGGTGAAGGGGACGTTCGGCTTCCGGCTCCTGACGCTCGGCGTCCTCGAGAAGGGCGATCACTCGGGCCTCGACGTCCATCACAAGGTCCTCACCGAGTTGCTCGGAGAGGTCGACTCGCGGCCGGAGCCACCGGCCGTGCTCACGGAACTCGTCGACGAGGGGCGCGTCGGACTCAAGGCCGGCCGCGGCGTCTACG
>NZ_JAQIVI010000429.1 GCF_028618695.1 Natrinema soli
ACGTGCTCGTGGACGGGGACCGACTCGAGCATCCGACCGTCGATCCGTCGTGGGACGCGTACGCCGAACTGGCCGCTTCCGCGGACGAGTAGTCTCGTCGGTCCGCCCGCCGGTTCGCGCTCGAGGGCGCTCGAGGACGCTCGAAACGATCCGTCCACGGCGGTGGCGCGTGCAAAGCCGCAGTGAGTGATACACGAACTGCGGCTTGAACCCGCGCGAGGGATGAGCGAGCGACCGCAGGGAGTGAGCGAATCGGCTGGGGAGGAGGTGGAAATCCTAGTAGCCACGGTCGGGAGAGAGTCCCTATTCATTCGGATATCGTCTCTGCTCATACCGGCAACGAGGAGAACCACGCCCTCCCCAGCCGATTCCTCGTTCACGCTGTTCTCTCGCTCATCCCTCGCGTGGAGTCGAGTCGCGATTCGCCAATTGCTCATCGCGACTCCGCACGCGCCACCGTCGGTGGAAATACGGACGACTCTCAGCTTCGCTGACCATCATCGCTTAGTATAACCCGAGAATACGGTTCCGTATGCGAACACCAGCACCCGAGAGCCGGCCGGTCGCGCTGACGATCGCGGGCAGCGACTCCGGTGGCGGCGCGGGGATCCAGGCCGACCTCGCGACGAT
>NZ_JAQIVI010000043.1 GCF_028618695.1 Natrinema soli
GCGTACGCGGCGGGCGACCGGCCGTCTCCCGAACCGACCGGAAACGGGACGTTGGCCTCGAGTGCGGGGCAGGGCGGAACCGACGGATCGGACGGCCCGACGGCCGGAAATCGAATCCCGTACACCGGCGTCAGGCGGACGATCGGCGAACAGATGGCGACCTCGAAGTTCACGGCGCCGCACGTGAGCCACCACGACGCGGTCGAGGTCTCGGAGTTGGTCGACGCGCGCTCCCGGCTCAAAGCGCGCGCCGAGGAGCGCGGCGTCAAACTCACCTACCTGCCGTTCGCCGTCAAGGCCGTCGTCGCGGCGCTGCGATCGGTGCCGTCACTGAACACCGAACTCGACGAGGAAGCCGAGGAGATCGTCGTCCACGACGAGTACAACATCGGAATCGCCGTCGCGACCGACGCCGGACTGATGGTTCCCGTGATCGACAACGCCGACCAGAAGGGGCTGCTCGAACTCGCCCGGGACATCAACGACAAGGCCGAGCGCGCCCGGAGCCGAAAGATCAGTCCCGACGAGATGCAGGGCGGGACGTTCACGATCACGAACATCGGAGCGATCGGCGGCGAGTACGCCTCCCCGATCATCAACTACCCCGAGGCGGGGATCCTCGCGCTCGGCTCGATGAAAGAGCGCCCCTGGGTCGAGGACGGGGACGTGGTCGCCCGGCCGACGATGCCGATTTCGATGTCAGTCGATCACCGGCTCGTCGACGGTGCCGAAGCGGCACAGTTCACGAACGAGGTCAAGCGCTACCTGAACGCGCCAGAACTACTACTACTCTAATAATGGTCGTCGGAGACGTAACGACTGGCACTGACGTACTGGTTATCGGCGGCGGACCCGGCGGCTACACGGCCGCGATCCGCGCCGCACAACACGGGCTCGACACGACGCTCGTCGAACGCGACGCCTACGGGGGGACCTGCCTCAACTACGGCTGCATTCCGTCGAAGGCGCTGATCACCGCGACGGACCTCGCCCACGAGGCGGGCCGCGGCGAGGAAATAGGGGTCCACGCCGATCCGACCGTCGACATGCGGACACTCGTCGAGTGGAAAGACGGCGTCGTCGATCAGCTCACCGGCGGCGTCGAGAAGCTCTGCAAGGCTAACGGTGTCAACCTGATCGAGGGGACGGCAACGTTCGTCGACGAGGAGACCGTCCGCATCGCCCACGGGGGCGAGGGACAGGGGAGCGAATCCGTCGAGTTCGAGCACGCCATCGTCGCGACGGGGAGCCGACCGATAGGGCTCTCCGGGTTCGACTTCGACGACGACCCTGTCTGGTCGTCGCGCGACGCGCTGGCCGCCGACGCGGTGCCGGAGGGCCTGCTTGTCGTCGGGGCCGGCTACATCGGCATGGAGCTCTCCACCGCGTTCGCGAAAGCCGGCGCCGACGTGACGGTC
>NZ_JAQIVI010000430.1 GCF_028618695.1 Natrinema soli
CGCGCGGATGCTCGCGGCGGCCTCGTTCGCGAAGGTCAACACGAGCACGTCGTCGGGATCGACCTCGCCCCGCTCGATGGCGCGCTCGATCCGGACGAGCATCGTCGTCGTCTTCCCGGTGCCGGCCCCCGCGTCGACGGAGGTACAAGCCGCGCGACTGTCGATGACCGCCTCCTGATTTCCCTTGGGCTCGATGTCGGCGGCGGACGCGAACGCGACCCCGTCGCGGTCCCGGTTCGATCCGCGGTCCGCCTCGAGATCGGCCGCGTCCTCGCGATCCCCCTCCGAGCCCGAACCGCGATCGGTTCGGCGGGGCTCCTCAGTCATCGAAACGCACCTCCTCGGCGATGTACTCCTGACAGCAGACGGTGTACTCGCAGTCCGGACAGGCGTGTTCCGCGATCCGGTCCCACCGATCGGACGGGTCGAACGGTCCCGACAGCAGGCTCGCAGCGACCGCCGCGAGTCGGTCGTCGACGGTCCCGTTTCGGTGATCGTGAGTCATTCCGAAGGTGTGGTGGTCGACGTAGACGTCGGTCAGATCGACGATCTCGAGGCTCGTTTCGACCGTCTCGCGGACCCAGTTCACCGCCGTTCCCGACCGATCGGCCAGCGGGATCTGGACGTATCGGCAGGTCCGCTCCCCGAGCTCGAGCCGGTCGCGGAGGTCGCGGAGCCCGTCGAGGACGACGGCGGTCTCGAAGAGCGCGCCGACGGGACCCGGTTCGAACGTCGTCGAATCGGCGTCGAAGTGCTCGGTGAAAAGATCCTCGACGTCGCCCGCCCAGTCGGATCGGTAGCGCAGGAGACCCAGGGGTGCGAGCGTCGGGACGAACCGGACGCCGACGATCGACGAGCCGTCGCCGTAGACGTAGTCCACCGCGGTGTCGATCGTCACCGCGTCCGATTCGGCCGTCTTCGTCGATCGCTCGATCGTACTCGAGAGCGGAAGCCCCGGCCCGATCAGTTCACCGCGGGCGGCCTCGGCGTCCAGTCGCGCGATCCCCGCGGCGTGATCGACGCCGACGCGCTCGAGGTACGCCGAAAGCGTCGCCTCGAGCACCCGCCGTTCGTGACGGCGCTGGGCGACGGAGTGAAAGCGCTCGTCGTACTCGTTCCAGCGAGCCGAAAGTCGATTTCGGGCGGCGCTCTCGAGCGCCGCTCGCTCCGTCTCGCCGCTTCGGAGCGCGTCGCAGAGAGCGCTCCGCAAGAGGGAAACGCGGTCCTCGACGGTGCGATCGTCGTCGCTCCCCTCGAGGCCGTGGACGTGTGCGAACTCGTATCGGCGGGGGCAGTGCAGGGCGGTCCGGAGACCGTCGACCGACAACGAGGGAGGGGCTGTAGCGGCGTCGTCGTCGGCGTTGGCGTCGGCGGCGGAGTTTGCGTCGTCAGCGTTGGCATCGTCGGCGTTAGCGTGGGGATCAGTCATTTCGGACCACCTCGCCCGCGGCGAACTCGAACTGCGAGCGGACCGCTTCGGCGAGTTCGGGGTCGATCTCCCCCTCCTCGAGCACCACCGCGATCTCCTCGAACAGCGCCTCGGTTTCACCGAGGTCGGCCTCGCCGCCGGTGCTGGCCTCCCGGAGCACGCGATCGAGTTCGCCGCGGGGCTGGGCGAGCAGCGCCTCGAGGGCGTTCGTCTCGCCGTGGATCG
>NZ_JAQIVI010000431.1 GCF_028618695.1 Natrinema soli
ACCCGCGACGACGGGAACGTCGGCGCGCTCGACGGTCGCCTCGACGACGCGTCGCTGCTCGTCGGCCGTCAAACTCGGAAATTCGCCGGTCGTTCCGCAGGGGAAGACGGCGTCGACGCCGCCCGACTGCAGGTGCTCGAGCAGGCCAGCGAGGGCCGCCTCGTCGATCGATCCGTCGTCAAAGGGCGTTACCATCGGACAGGTGATCCCCCGGAGGGTGTCGCGGATATCCATGTCCGTACTCGACGGGAGAGTCTGGCAAAATCGTTGTCATCGACTCCGCGTAGCCGACGCCGTCGGCCGCCGTCGCCGACGGGCCTATGTGCCCGCCGGTCGAACGGGTGTCCAATGGCGGATCGGCGTCGGCTCGAGCGGATCCTGCGCTCGACGCTGCAGGGTGCGGGCGAACAGTTCGAGGAGCTTCGCAGATCGACCGACGGCCAACTCGAGGAGGCCCGCGAGGCCTACGAGGTGGCGAAAAACGCGCGCGAACTGCCGTCGGACGAGGCGGGACGGGCGAAGATCGTCTGTCGGCGCTACGCCGAACAGCGGGCGGCGAAGCTCGACGACGAGTACCGGCCGGCCTGTTACGAGGCGGGCCACCCCGACTGCGAGGGGTGTGCGGAGGACGTCCGCGAAGGGCGAATCGAGACCTGGTAACATGGATCGGCCAATCGTCGCCTGCGTCCTCGCCGGCGGCATCGGCAGTCGACTCTATCCCGCGAGCCGAAGCGACCGGCCGAAACAGTTCCTCGCGCTCGGCGGCGAGCGCTCCCTGCTCTCGCGGACGATGGATCGAACCGCGTTCGCCGACGAACGCTACGTCCTGACCCGCGACGCTTTTGCAGACGATATTCACGAGCACGCGCCCGAAGCGGGCGTGCTGGTCGAACCCGACGGCAAGGACACCGGCCCGGCGCTGGTCTACGCCGTCTGGCGGCTCCGCGAGCGGTTCGATCGGGAGCCGGTCCTGGTCTGTCTCCCGAGCGACCACCACGTCGACGACGACGCCGCGTTCGCCCACCGGCTCGAG
>NZ_JAQIVI010000432.1 GCF_028618695.1 Natrinema soli
ACCGCTCACTGAGAAGCAGTTTCGTATTACCAGTGCTCAAGAGTCTCGTATCGTGATCAAGTTCACCGATACCGGCGACTCGCAGCCGTTGCAACGCGACCAATTCGAGACTTTAGCCGGCCGAATCACCGACTCTGGGGGCACATTCGACCTCCAACGGCTCCCCCTGGACGCGGAACCGTACGCGGCAGTGCTGAGTCTTCACCCTCGCTATGAGTGCAACGACCGGGCGGGGACGCTCACTGAGACCGACGAGCCAACAACCTCGCAACTCATCACGGGTGTCTCTCCCTCCACTGACGAGCAGGAGCAAGACCGGACGGAACCAGATCTTGACGTCTACGCCGACATGCTGCTCTTAATCGACGCTCTCGAGCGGCATAATCCAGCGGTACTCGACGAGTGGGAGATGCCAGTTCTCATCAATCTCTATACACTACTCTCGGATGTCCAACGGAATGCAGGCGATCTTCGGACAGAAGTCCGTGAAGTCCTTCTTGACCGGCTTCACCACGATTACAGAAACAGCCTGTTCTCGCTGAGCTAAATCACTCGAGTCTCAACTCGCTCCTATACCCGACACCCAGCCCTGAATCCTACAGTTCCGCGCTCGCCGCCCGATCATGATGACTGGCAGGTCTCGACAGTGCCCGTCGAACGACCAACCACGACGGGTCTTCTGTCTGTGCTGTGACCGGCGAGACCGTCTCGCTGTCTGAGCCCCATTTCTACGTGACGCTGATTCGAGAGAGTGAGTATCGATTCGACCTTGCGACGATGGTCGACCAGACGACAAAAGATCTATTGTACCCAATCCATTGCTAACGTACGCAGAAACGAGAGATGAACATCAGCGCTAACGACTGCATGACGGGACACGATCAGGCGTCCGGCCAGCGCTCGATGTAGACTGTTTTGTCGGTATAAAAGTGGATCATATCTTCGCCTTGTGCATGCAGGTCGCCAAAGAATGAGTCTTTGCGGCCACCAAAGTGGAAAAATGCCATTGGGGCTGCAGTTCCGGCGTTCACACCAAGGTTGCCAGCATCTGCTTGATGACGTACCTTTCGAGCGTCAGCACCGCTACCGGTGAAGAGGCTTGCAGCGTTGCCGAAGTCACTCTGATTCATCACGTCGATTGCCGCGTTAATGTCACTAACAGACATCAGCCCAATCACCGGTCCAAATATTTCCTCCTGGGCTATTGTCATCTCTGGGTTGACACCACCGAACAGAGTTGGAGCGAGGAAGTTCCCGTCTTCGTAGTCCTCCACTTTGACGTCACGGCCGTCAAGCAGTAACTCAGCGCCTTCGTCGATCCCACTCTGAATATAATTGCGGACGCGCTCCTCGTGTTCTTGGGTAATGAGTGCACCAATGTCCGTCTTTTCATCGAGACCATATCCGATCTCTTGAGCATTTGCTACCTGAACAACACGATCCACAAATTTGTCATAAATACTCTCTTCGACGAGAACGATATCATTTGCGAGACAACGCTCACCACCGCAGGCGCACGCAGACCCGACTGTTTTCTCTGCAGCAAAGTCCAGATCAGCAGTCTCAGTCACAATAATGTGATTTTTTGCACCTCCCTGTGCCTGCACACGTTTGCCGTTTGCTGCAGCACGTTCGTAGACAGTCTTGGCAACCGGTGTGCTGCCGACGAATGACGCACCTTCAATCCCATCATGATCTAGTAGCGTGTTTACCGTATCGACGCTCCCATGGATAAGCTGGATGACTCCATCTGGGAAACCGGCTGCGTCTATCAGTTCAAATAGCCGCTGAGCGACGACCGGATCCTGCTCGCTGGGTTTCAGGATGAATGCATTTCCTGTCGCGACCGCATATGGAAGATACCACAGCGGGATCATCCCAGGGAAGTTGAATGGTGTGATCGCGGTGAATACACCTAGTGGTTTCCGCACAGCAGTCTCATCGATGTCTGGTGCGGCGTTTGGCAAGTGACCAGCCTGCATCATGCTCGGGATGCCGCAGGCGACTTCGACGTTTTCGATACCACGGCGCAGTTCACCATTTGCTTCTGCGAGTGTCTTTCCGTGTTCCTGGACAAGTACCTGCGCGAGTTCATCTTGATGCTCTTCGAGCAATTGCTTGAACTCGAAAAGAGGCTGAATCCGTTCTTCGACCGGTGTTTCGCTCCATTCTTCAAACGCTTTCTGGCCGGCTTCAACCGCGGCCTCGACATCATTGGTTGAGCTAAATCTAACGTAGGAAATAGCTTCATTCGTTGCAGGGTTGACAACATCTTGGCCATCATCGCCAGAGGGCGTCTGCCAACTGCCGTCAATATAATTTTGTACGTCGTCCCATGGTGGGGTGGTATTGAGTGTCATCCGACATCTGCAACTCTGCACCGCCCCCAATAAGTCTTTCCTACTATTTCCAGTCCCGATGCTACAGAGCAAGATAATATCTACAATATAGCCTAGCTAGCAGGATGATATTCTATAGTTTGGCCTCTGGGCCAAAGATTAATCATACATGAGACAATACATAGCACACAGCAATGTCTAAACAAGATTCCTTCGAGACAGACTCTGATACCGGAGACTTGAATGAAATAGAGCAACTCGACAAAGAGCACGTTTTCGGCACTTGGTCCTATCAAAAGGAAGTGCAACCTACGCAAGTCGTTGATGCCGACGGTGTTCGGTTCACTGACGCGGACGGCAACGACTTCATTGACTTCTCAAGTCAACTGATGTGCTCGAACCTCGGCCACTCCGCCGAAAAAGTTGAAGAAGCAATTGCTGAGCAGGCAAGCAAAGTCGGATACGTTGCTCCAAGCTACACAACAGAAGTACGTGCAAAGCTCGGCCAGAAACTTGCTGAGGTTACACCTGGTGATCTTTCAAAGACGTTCTTTTCGACCAGCGGGACGGAAGCTGTTGAAGCAGCGATCAAGATTGCACGCTTCTATACTGGTAAGCAGAAGATAATCTCCCGATATCGATCATACCATGGTGCTACCTATGGCTCGATTAGTGTCACGGGAGACCCGCGTCGTCTTGAGTCCGAACCTGGTATCCCTGGCACAATCAAAGCTCCAGATCCATACGCGTACGGTTCTACGCTTGACCCAATGGAAAGCCTCGAGTACATCGATGAAATGCTCGAACTCGAAGGTAACACGGTCGCCGCGGTACTCGTTGAACCGATTGTCGGGTCAAACGGGATTCTTGTCCCGCCAGACGAGTACCTCCCACGGCTCAAAGAGATTGCGCACGACCATGGTGCCTTGCTCATCTGTGATGAAGTGATGGCTGGGTTCGGCCGCACAGGCGAATGGTTTGGCTGTGATGTGTTCGATGTTGAACCTGATATTATGACAATGGCAAAGGGACTGACTGGCGCGTACCAGCCACTCGGTGCCACCATTGTTAACTCTGAAATTGCTGAGCATTTCGATGAGAATATGTTCTGTCACGGGCACACGTATGCTGGTCATCCCGTGGCAGTTGCTGCCGGGCTCGCGACGATCGAAACGTATCAAGAGGAAAATCTTATCGAGCGCGCAAATGAGATTGGCAAATACCTCGGTGCACAGATCGATAAACTCGCCGAAAAGCACCCAAGTGTGGGTGAGACACGCGGTGTTGGATTGTTCCGTGGTATCGAACTCACAAAGCACTCTGAGAAGCGTGTGCCGTTTGGCGAGCGCGAAGACAAGATCAATCCTGGCTCAACCGTAGTTGACGAGGTGTCCGCAACCGCCTATGAGTCCGGTACATACGTTGCCAACATGATTAACACGCTCATCATTGCACCTCCGCTCACCATCACTAAGGATGAAATCGACGAAGCGATCAACGCAATTGACGTAGGACTCGATGTGTCTGACAACGCAATGAAGCAGTAGTTGTAGACGAGCGGTCCATTCTCAGCTGTAGTGCTGAAGAGAGACTGTGAGCAACTCTGTGGCTTCGAGCTAACAATACGAGATACACCATCGTTTTCATACTGGCGCTCCTTAACTACGGCAAATGAACGACGCACTCCGAACGGCCCCTGACCTTGATGAAACGGATCTCGCGATTCTTGAACGAGTAGAAGCAGATTTTGATGTGAGCCTCGAAACACTCGCTGAGGAACTTGATGTTTCAAAATCCGCAGTCCACTACCGAGTGAACAAACTCAAAGACAACGGCGTGATCAAAGGGATAACTGCTGATATTGACCCACTCGCATTTGGGCTTGAAATGGTGGCAATCACTGACATCTCTGTCACACATGAGAGTGGGTATTCTGAAGAAATCGGAGAGACGCTAGCCGCACTTGACGGAATTGAACAGGTGTATTATACAATGGGTGATGTTGACTTCGTCGCTATTAGTCGGGTGCAATCACGTGATCAATTGAACGACCTAATTGATCGAATAGTAGCCATTGACGGTGTTAACGAAACGTCATCGCGGTTTGTCATGCAAGAGTTCGAAAACAAGCGAGAGATCACAGCTAATCTAGCCGAGGAAGCGCGCAATAACATCCTTACTCCCTCGAATCAGTAAGTAATTTCTTCAGGGTTGCATATTTGCGGGCTAGAAGTTATAGGAATTTAGGTTGTTCACGAGAGTAAGTGCCGATATTAGTCAAGATACACTCGATGGAAATCGCCGCTGACACCGTCGACAATATATGTTAGAAATGTCCCTGTCGTAGTTTTGCATTCAACAAGATGGAACGGCCGGTATACGCGCTGGTCCTCGACAACGGTCAACTCTGGCGGTGAGCCAACACGGAATTCTTTACGTGCAATCTCAAGCAGATAGTGTCGAGCTGTTCGCTCTGGATCCTCGAGAGTCGGGTCTGGCGGAACGAGCGCGTCTTCATTGACAGTCTGTTCGGTCGTGGCTGGCTGCTGATCAATGAACATCTCCTTATCATTACAGAGATCGATACCGCAGTATACCTGCTCCTCGAACTCATCGAGCAGCGCCTTCGCATGCAGATGGAAGCCAAATACATGGTACGGATAGTAGACGTAGCCATCTGTAGTTGCTTGGATCATCTCCTCATCTGTCTCAAGTAGCGTTTGCTCAGCGTCGGCTGTCGATACAGTTGAATCGAACACCGCTACCGTCTGTCGAGCATGAAATGTGGACATGCTGGTTATAGTTAGTCGTCAGTTGGGTGGCCAGTGGCTACCGATTGGTCTGGCGATTGTGGAACCGTTTTGTTGACGGCGAGATGTTCACCGATGACACGCGCTTCAGGTGCAAGTGAACGAGCAGATTTTTGGACGGTACCAGACGGCGCAGTACCAGATGTGCGCGCACGTCGGACGATCGAGATGGCGTCACCAGTCGGAGGTTCCGTAACAAGTGTCACGACAACAAGCAGGGTAGCTGAGGCGATCAAGCCCGCAAAGAACGGGTGTACTGCAGTCGTGTCCTGAAGATTCTGGGATGTCCAAATAATGTTGGTCGTAGCACCGCCAATCATGCCAGCAAGTGCACCCTGCCAATTAGCACGATCCCAGTAGACACCAGCGACATTCGGAACAAGGAATGCCGTTCCGAGTCCACCGAAAGCAAACACGACGAGCTCAAAGACCCCTGGAGGTTGAATTGCGGCGACGACTACCCCTAAGATTCCAATCACTAGAACAAGTAGCCGCGACCAAACGAACATTTGATCGTCAGTGAGATTATCGCTACCGAACCGTTGGACAATATCACGGGATAGAATTGAGCCAGCCATAATAAGCAGCGAGTCAGCGGTACTCATAACGGCGGCCATTAGTGCCGCAAGGACGACGGCTGCAAGGATGCTGGGTAGTAGTGATGTTGCGAGCTGTGGGATCGCCATTTCGGGATCATTGAGATTCGGGAGCAGGACGATCGCAAGTAACCCAAGGATGTACGGCTGATAGACGAAAAATGTATTATAGAATACGTTCCAGATAGTGGCCTTTTTCGCGGTATCAGGATTATCCATACTGAGATGGCGAACAACAGCATGTGGGAGGCCCATGTATCCGATTGCATAAATTAGGACGGCGCCGACGACAACTCCCCATTCACCAGCGTGCTCAAGGCCTTGGCCCCAGATTGAGAGGTACGTTGGATCTCGGGCCGAAAGTTCGCTGATCAGTGCACCGATACCCCCGACTTCGATGATACCAGCAATAAGGATGATATTGATTCCAACTGCCATCACAATTGCCTGGAAGGCATCAGTCCAAGCAACAGCGAGATAGCCGCCGACAAATGTGTATAGAACAATGATGCCAGCACCAATGAGCAGGCCGTGAAGGAACGGTAGACCACTAATCGACTCGATTGCCTTCCCAGCAGCAATGAATTGGGCGAACACATACGCAGCAAGGAAGATAATCGAGATCGTGGCCCCTGTAATTCGAATACTCGGATGGGGATAGCGATCCTCGAGCCATTCAATTGGTGTGAGCGACCCAAGAGCTTCGGTGATTCTACGGAGGTTTCGTCCGAGAATAGAGAGGTTGACGAGACCACCGCCAAAGTCACCAACAGCGTACCACAGCGCCCAGAGCCCTTGTTGAAAAGCAAGTGCTGGGCCACCCATGAACATAAAGCCGCTCATGGAGGTCGACTGTAACGTTAAGGCAGTTACTCCACTTCCAATTGTTCGACCTCCTAATAGGTAATCGCTGAGATCATCTAGTCTCTGGCTAGCTAGATAACCAAATACGAGCAAGCAGAGCAAGTACACGACAAATGGTATAATGAGCATCCAATTTGTCATATGCTGTCAACCTCCGTGGGATCTTCACGAGCTTTTTTACCGTTTTGGTTCATTCGATAGAGGCTTATCAATGCGACAGCCCACCAGAATGGAATCCATCCAAAGAGGATGAGAATGGTGCTGAGGTCGAGGGCTCCAATGCTCATCCCTCTACCACCCAAGTTGGATTATTTCCCAGTGTAATTGGTTCTTCCTGGACTACGTTGTCAGTATCCACTATCACACCATACATTTTCCCGTGTGGTGTGAAGACATGCCATATATAATAAATCTTACGGCTAGATAGTGATCCTGCACTATCTAGTTATCCAGCTGACCTTTCTTCAATAGGCGCAAACGGTTATTGGCTTGTATAATATACTATCGTGCATGGGTATCTCAAACAAGATAGTTCAAGACACATATCATCTCTATATCGATGGATCATGGGTATCAGCAACTGAAGATAATCATTTTCTTACCATCAACCCAGCAACTGAAGAACCAATTGCAGAGATTGCAGCAGCGCAAGCCACCGATGTCGGCCGTGCAGTAAAAGCCGCAAGCGAGGCATATCCTACATGGCGTGACACACCTCCAGATGAGCGAGGGCGTATCGTCTATGAAATTTGTCAGCTTATTCGAGATAATCAGGATGAATTGGCAACCTTGGAAAGCTTAGATCAGGGGAAGCCACTCTCTCAAGCAAAGAGCGACATAGAGAGTGCGGCTCGATATTTCGAGTATTATGCAGGTGCTGCAGATAAACTCGAGGGGACAAGTGTACCAGTTGGCCCGGAGCAGGTCGATTTCACCGTACGAGAACCCTATGGTGTCAGTGCACAGATCACGCCCTGGAATTTCCCTGCTAATCTTTTTGCTCGTGGTGTTGCACCGGCGCTTGTCGCTGGCAATACGACAGTTATCAAGCCCGCTGAACAGACCCCACTCTCGACGCTCCGACTCACCGAGATCTGTGCAGAGTCGGGTATTCAAGATGGAGTCATCAACGTGGTCACCGGATTTGGAGAACCGGCTGGATCGGCGCTCGTTTCACACCCCGATGTGGATACCATCACGTTTACTGGGAGTGTTCCAACCGGTCAAGCTATTATGAAACAGGCCGCGGATAACGTGACTCCTGTGACTCTGGAACTCGGTGGTAAGAATCCAGCTATTGTGTTTCCTGATGCAGACCTTGACCAAGCTGCAAACTGGATTACTCGAGCGATTTTCACGAACGCTGGGCAAGTATGTTCAGCGGCTGATCGGGTTATTGTTCATGAGAACATTCATAATGAGCTTGTCAACCGACTCACTCGCCGCGCTAAGAATTACGACATCGGATCAGGTGATCAGGATCCAGATATGGGTCCGCTTGCCTCCAAAGCACAGCTTGAGAAAGTCATGCAATACATCAATCTTGGTCTCGAGGAGGGGGCAACACTTGCAACTGGAGGACACAAACTCGATCGGCAGGGATACTTCGTCGAACCAACTGTGTTCACAGATGTCAAAAACAACATGAGAATCGCTCAAGAGGAGATTTTTGGCCCCGTACTCACAGTAATTCCATTTAGTGACGAAGCGGAGGCACTTGAAATTGCGAACAACGTGGAGTACGGACTGGTCAGTGGTGTCTTTACCGGCGACATTAAGCGTGCCCATCAGTTCGCTCAGCGCCTCCAAACTGGTAATGTTTATATCAACAAGTGGTTTGGTGATACGAATCAGACTCCATTCGGCGGCTACAAGAAAAGCGGTATCGGACGCGAAAAGGGTCTCGACGCATTCGAATCATATCTACAGACGAAAAATGTCGCAATAAATCTCGGAGATAACGACGAATTTGATCTTCCCGGAGCGTGATATCCTAACACGGAATCTCTAAGAGGGTAAATTTCCCTCTGACAGTTGGGATATGAGTCACCATGGCGTGAATAAATTCCTTGATAAAGAGGATATCTACAAGTATATTTCTAGCATTCCTCTTTGAGCTCGAATATTGTCCGATACTTTGATAGACTGGTATGACAACTAGTGACTATGACGTTAGATAATAAAACAGCAATCATCACTGGTGCAGGATCCGGGATGGGCAGAGCGACAGCAAGCCTATTCGCAGAGCGTGGCGCCAATGTTGCCGTTGTTGATCTCAATGGCGATGCTGCTACTGAGGCTGTTTCGAATATTGAAGCTACAGTAACTGATGCTGATGCTATCGCAATAACTGCGGATGTCTCTAATTCGGACGAAGTTGCCTCGTTTATCCAGCGGACCGTCAAGGAGTTTGGGAGTATCGATGTGCTCCATAATAATGCTGGTATCCCTCAAGAGTCGACACCAGTCGAAAACGTAACTGAACAGACATGGAACCGTATTCAGGATGTGAACTTGAAGAGTGCGTTCCTCGGTGCTAAGCATGCGGTTCCATATATGCGCGAACAGGGTGGAGGAGTAATTCTCAACACGGCATCTACGGCCGGTATTCGTCCTCGGACAGGTCTTTCAGCATACGCTGTCTCCAAGGGCGGGATGATTACACTTACAAAACAGCTAGCACACGAACTCGCTGAAGACGGAATTAGAGTCAACGCTATCTGTCCGGTCGCCACTGATACTGACATGCTTCCAGAGTTTACGGGCGATAATTTGAGTGTGAATGCGATGGCTGAGACGATTCCATTAGGTCGGCTAGCTGAACCTAGTGATATCGCTAGTGCAGCAGCTTTTCTCGCTAGTGAGGAGGCATCAATGGTGACTGGATCAGTACTTGAGGTCGATGGAGGGAGGGACATCTAACATGGTCACTAAACAAGACATCTATGATGCTGTAGACGACCGCGAGGACGACATCGTAGAGTTTGTTCAGCAATTTCTCGCGATCGAAACGGAAAACCCACCTGGACGAAACTATCGAAAAGGTGCGGAGTTTCTCACTAGCGAACTGATCGACCGGGGTTATGATGTTGAAACGATTCCTGTCCCCAAGAAAACTGTTGAGAAACATTATCCTGAACGGGCTGATCACGAGCGCGTCAATGTGCTTGGACAGAAGACAGGTAAACTCTTGGGGCCAGATATTCACTTTACGGGCCATTTTGATGTAGTTCCTGCCGGAGAAGATTGGAAATATGACCCCTATGATCCTGTCGTTGAGAACGGCCGTATCCATGGACGAGGTGCCAGTGATATGAAGTCAGGTATCGCAGCTAGTCTCTTCGCCATCGATGCGCTCGAAGCCACTGGCGTTGATCTTCGTGGATCGATCACACAGAGCATGACTATCGACGAAGAAACGGGCGGATTCACTGGACTTGGATACCTTGTTGACGAGGGATACGTTTCCTCGGAAAATACCGACTACTGTGTCTACACAGAGTGTTTTGATTCCTCTAGGATTTGTCTCGGCCATCGAGGCGTCCTAAAATTTCACATTACTGCTCATGGTGAAAAGGCACACGGCTGCATGGCCCATGATGGTGCAAATGCCATCAAGGCAATGAGTGATCTTCTCGAACGGGTCGATACATACGAGGACGAGCTTCATACCCGGACAACTGATCTCCCAGTCACACCGCCAGAATCACGCCAGGCAGATATCTCAACAACGATGATAGATGCTGGCTACTCCGAAAATGTTGTTCCTGATCGCTGTCAGGCAACGTTCTATCGCGTACTTGTTCCTGGAGAAACTATTGAGAGTGCCCGCGAAGAGATACGTGACCTTATGGATGAGTCGGAGTCCGCGACAGGCCATACATTCGACTACGATGAAATCATGTTCGCTGAACCCGCGAGCGTTCCGGTGGACTGCACGATCAGTCGAACGTATACCGAGAATATCCTCGAATTCTACGATGAGACCGATCCTGTAGTTTCGCCCGGCTCTGACGATCAACGGTTCGTCGTCAATGATGCAGGTATTGAGGAGTGCATCGTTTACGGTCCTGGACTGCTCGAACAGGCTCACGTTGTCGACGAGTTCGTACCGATCGACGAGATCGTAACCGCAACGAAGGTGATGGCTGCATCGACAGCCGATCTAATTGGCCTCACTGAATAAGATTCTGTACGCATCACCTCTGACCTCTCCTCGAAAGCTCGTCTCTTACTACTCTGTTACGTCGTTTGCGAGCTCGAGTGCTGCGTTCGCTAGGACGGTTGCCGCCTTGTAGCAGTCGTCCCAGCTGGTGAATTCATCCGGTGAGTGGCTTTTGCCGTTCTCGCTCACAGCAAATACCATAGCGGTATCACAGACCGACGTAAGGTGGGTCGCATCGTGGCCTGCACCGCTAACTAATTCGAGGGATTGGTAGTTGCATTGGTTGACTGCCCGTTGAACGGCATTGACGGGGCGATCTGGGAAGGAAATAGCCGGCGCACGCATCCGTTCTTCGGTCTCGTAGTTTACTCCTTCTCGTTCGGCTGCATGCTTAGCCTCTGTGAGAACCCGCTGGTACGCCTGTTCGACGACTTCATCGTTAGGATCGCGAAAACCCCATGTTACCGTCACTTCACCGGGAATGACGTTAATGGAGTTCGGCTCGGCATTTATGTAGCCGGCAGTCCCGACCGTCTGTTCGCCGAGTGAACCTGGGATACGTCGAATTGAGGTAATTAGATCGGCGGCAGCCACGAGGGCGTCACTGCGGTGGTGCATTGGCGTTGGCCCAGAATGATCCGCTTCGCCGTGGAAGGTAACGGCTCCCCATGTGAAACCGACAATACCAGTGACAACTCCTACATCCACATCAGCCTCAATAAGCTTCGGTCCCTGCTCGATGTGAAGCTCGAGATAGGCATCGTATTCAGTGCCTGGTTCTGCTGGTACATCTCCTCGATATCCAATATTGTCGAGCGCTTCACCGAACGCGACGCCGTTATCGTCGGTCTTCGTACGCTCGGTCTCGATATCGTGAGCGCCAGTCCAAACGCCACTGCCTTGCATTGCCGGCTGGAAGCGCGATCCTTCCTCATTTGTCCAGTTTACGATCTCGATGGGGCGGGTTGTCTCAATATTTTTGTCATCCAACGTACGGATAAACTCCAGAGCCGCGATCACTCCAAGCACTCCATCGTAAATTCCGCCGTTCGGTTGTGAGTCTAGGTGCGAGCCCAATAACACCGGTGCGGCATCGGGATCACTTCCTTCGCGTCGACCGAAGATATTGCCGAACTCGTCGATACGGACCGATAGATCAGCCGCTCGAAGTTGGTCGCGAAACCAATCTCGAATTTCGCGATCGGCCTCGGTAAGCGCGAGTCGGTGCAGACCGCCGTCCTCAGTAGCGCCGTACGTCGCTTGTTCCTCCATCGTCGCGATGAGACGATCGCGATCAAGGCGGAGCGTCATGCTGCACCTCCTAATTGATAAGTATTGTATGTAGTTTCACAGGGAGGACCGTATGTCGCACACAGCGTGCGTTCTGTGAGATCGATAATCACGCTGGTATCGGTCTGTGTACGTTTCTGTGGATGTTTATTTTTGTCAATATGGCGACAAAAGCTAGCGGGGCGACCGAAGTGATCGCTGAGTGCCGATTTGATGGTTGCAGGGTCGATGTCCCCGGAGTGCTGTTCGAGCGCCTGTCGGAGTCGACGTGCTCGGTACAGTGTATCCGGTAGTTGACGCTCCATGCAGCTCTCGAAGCCGTTATTGGCAAAGTGATTCGCATGGGTATGGACTCCGTTTCGTGGATACACGTATCCGGGTCCATTAGGTGACGCCTCGACATCGATTATCTCACCGTCGGCATGGCCAAGAACGAAGTTTGATGAGCAGGCATGCAGTGACGCGACGAGCGGTTTGAGTGCGGTATCGAACCGTTCTGCCTCGAGTACTTCCCGACAGCGAACGTGAAACGGTTTTCTAAAGGGATCATCACCGTCATTAGGTGAGACAAGGCCGTTTACGACGAGCCCGATCCCGTGTTCGTTGATTCCCATCTTTCCGCCGACAATCCCGGCCTCGGTCACTGCGAGATGGTTCGGCACGTTATCTCGATGGACTTCCGTAACGATGAGCGTGTTAGCGATAGGTTCAGCCCAGTCCCAGTTCTGCCCGACGTATGTGTGATGATCAGCGGTCACCTCTGGCAGGAGCCCGAAGCTGGTACAGCCGTCTACACCAAGGCTCCCATCTGAGTAGGCAGCGTAGAGCACCTCGTACCGAACGTTCAGGAGCGCGATCTCTATCACACTAATACCACTACCCTCAGCAATGCCGCGCAGTTCCTCGGCGTACTCGGGATTCCACTCCTGAATACGCGGGAGAAGATCGGAAGCTTGCTCACGTGTTGTCTGCTTATCTACGCCATGATAAGCAAATTTGTCAAGATACACCGAGATGTTTTGTTGGATTTCATCAACGAATGTTTCACCATGAATTACACCGCATTCGTATGCCGTTCCTGAAAGGGTGACATGTGTAAGCCCGGTCATATTTCAATCAGTTAATCCCCTGCCATTGCTCCACCCTTTGGTTCGGTACCTGAGAGAAGGAAGTGGCCGATGAGAAGCACAAGCGTTGCTGCACTAACCCCAATGAAGGTTGACGGAACGCCGAACAGACCACCGGAAAGTTCGGTCCCGACGCCAAGGACCGCCCCGGTGAGGATGGATAGGAGAATAGCACGTCCGCTCAAACCAATCCAGTAGAGGCCTGCATAAACTGGAATGAGGAACGCGCTGGTCAGCAGGACTGCTCGGAAGTTATAAAGATCGATGATAGTTCCTGGTGGGTTGACTGCTGCGGCAGTTGCTGTGAGACCAAAGATGATGGTTGCTATCCGTGAGACGCGGAGTTGAGAGTCGTCACCGGCGTTCGGCCGAAAGTAGCTATAAATATCGTGTGCAGTAGTGATACCGGTCGAATGCAGACGTGTGTCCGTTGTCGAAAGGATAGCACTCATGACCGAGAGGATGATGATAACACCAACACTAGCTGGGACGTAATCGGTGATCAGCGTGGGGAACGCTGCGTCCTGTGTCTGGATAGCTAATCCGTTTAACTCGAGCGCGACTGTCGTAGCACCGCCGAGGATGACAAGTGCCGAATAGAATACCGCCAGAATGACGCCAGCTGCAGCGAGATGAAGTTTTGCTGTCTTGACGTCTTTTGTTGCAGCAATACGCACGATGTTATTTTGCTCGGTGAAGATTGTCCCGAAGAAAGCTACAATCGTCGCGATGATACCAATGGTAGTATACGCTCCTTCACTCGTGGGATGAACGTACGAGGAGTCGAGCGTAGCAAACTGCTGATTAATGGCAGTGAATCCTCCGAGGTCAAACATCATATACCCGAGCGAGAGCAAAACTGCACCAACCATGAGCGTTCCTTGTAGAAAGTCGGTCCATGTGACGCTGACGAGTCCACCAAGAACAGTGTAAACGATGAACACAATTCCGATAACCCATACCATGTATTCATAGGGTACGCCAGTGATCGTCGTGACCAAAAGACTCGCGCCGACAAGTTGCATAACTAGGTAAAGCCACCCATTACCGAGTAACACTGTACCTGCGATAGGCCGGGCAATTTCATAGCCTGTTACACTGGCAATGATGTCTGGGAAAGTCAATAAGTCTAGGTTCCGCACCCGATCAACTGCGAAGTAGAGAGCACTCGTCCCAAGCATCAACCCAAAGATGGTGTGAGTCATCAATGAGTACCCCTCTCCGTAAACTGCACCGATGAATCCGATGACACTGACTGCGCTCACGAAATTTGCGACGAATGACCAAGTGGCTAGCCAGGGACCCATATTCTGGCCGAATGCCCAAAAATCTATGACATCTGTCGTCTTTGTGTATCCCCAAATACCGATAGCAAGCACGATCAGGAGGTACACAATGAACGTTCCGAGATAAAATGGATTAACTTCTGTCATCGGCTTGACCTCCATCAGTCCTACGCTCTTTTACAGGACTATCGTTCTCTGTAGTACGATTCTTTGCAGTTTCATTTATTGGCCTGCCAAGTATCACATGGACGACTACATAATGAAGCGCTCCTATACTCCCTGCGAGAAGTGTTGCAAGGAACACTAAAAACATCGACTGGGGCATGCCAAATACTGTCATGTGTGTATCTGCCTATCACATTGTCATAACTCCTTGTAAATGTACTGGTATTTTTAACACACAATATTATGAAAAATAGATCTGAACGGAAAATATTCTACTATATCTCCTCGACATGATATTATATTAAGCGAAATAGGTTGTTTTACGAGCGACGTTCTAATGGGGCCACTAGTCTATATCGTTGTTGAGTACTTCACGCGCTACATTGAGGAGTACATTAAGGCCGTCACTCGCAGCTGACAGGTCGATACACTCATCGTAAGTATGGGCCTGTGAAAGGTCGCCTGGACCCCAGGTGATGGCTTCAATATCAGCGTCATTAATGAAATTACGGACATCAGTCGATGCAGTGACCCCCCATGGATCGGTTGATACACCTGAAATTTCGGATGAATGATGCCTAAATATCTCTGCCAAAGAGCTGTCTACGTCAATAGCAGCTGATTCGTATGTTCGGGTACGCTCCCACGATACTTCGATATCATGATCGGCAGCGACCTGATCAAGTAGATCATCTATCTCTGCGTCAATATCCACAATATTTTCCTCAGGAAGGAAGCGTCGATCAATCGTAATTGTGGCTTCTTCAGGTACTACGTTTTCCTTTGTTCCTGCCTTTATCATTGTCACCGTAGCGTACGCTTGACCAACGAGATCATCCTCACGGGTCCGCACCTTCTCATCGTAGTTAGCAAGCGCATTGAGAACAGGTTGTGCATGCTGGATAGCGTTCGTGCCTTGATCAGGGCGGCTTGCATGCGAAGGATCACCTGAGACGGTGATTTCGTACCAAGCTAACCCTTTCTCGCTTGTCGCAGTTCGCATCTCAGTTGGTTCAAGTACGACGCCGTAGTCTCCATCATAGCCTTCTTCCAGTAGAGTCTTTGTTCCAGGCTCCGCGGTCTCCTCACCAATAGCAGCATGGAAGACAATGGATCCTGGTAGTTCATCCGTCTGAACTTCGTCTGCGAGTTCCGCAGTTGCCAGCATTGATATCGCGATTCCTGCCTTCATGTCAACACTACCTCGGCCGTATATCCTCTCATCTTTCACTTCGGCGCCATAGGGATCAAAGGCCCACTCGTCAGTGTTTCCCGCAGGCACTACGTCAATGTGACCGTTTAGAACAAGCGTCGGATCGCCTTCTCCGACACGGGCGCCGACTTGCGGTCGGTCTGGATATGGTTCTTCCACAAGTTCTGCATCAATCCCATGCTCGTCGAACCACTGGGCAATATACTCTGCGCATTCCTTTTCGTTGCCAGGTGGGTTTTCTGTTTCAATCTGTACCAAATCGCTGATAAGCGCGCTTAGCTTAGTAGTGCTCTTCGTGTGCGACATACACCCACATACTCTTACACCCCTGAAAAAGTGTTTTTATTTTATTTGATATTATACAAACAACGTAAAGAAAATCGACTCCTATACAGCAGAATAGGGCCTACTATAGGAACAGATTCAGATGGGACGGGATACACTGAATTTCAGTGATACCTAACCTTCAAAGAGCCTATTAGATTTTTTCGTGGCCTACCGTCAGTACAAAGTCAAGTTTTGTTCGATATCAATCTCGTTGCTCAGTTCACTGTGGCATCTGAGTCTCTGCTATGATCAAGTGTTTACAAAACAGCTAATCGATATCTAAGTGGATGGACGGCGTTCTCTGATACTTGCTCGCGAGTTCTCTCGGGGGACCCACTCGAGTACAGATCGTCCGAGCGCTCGACGAGTAGCCGCGGAACGCCAACCAGTTCGCGACCAAACTCGACATGGATTACACGATGATCCGCCATCACCTCAACGTGCTGGGACAGTAACGTCCTCAGGACGGCCGATGGTGATTACGGTACTCTGTATTTGTTCTCCGGCCAAGTGGCAGCGAACTGGAGTATAGACGAAGAGATACTCGAGACGGCGACGACGCACAATCTCGAGCGGTGAAACGCCGAGAGCTCGTACATCCTCTCCGACGGCGAGGATGGCGTGAATGTCTATCTCGATGGCGAATACCTCTCGAGCACCGCCACATCGAAAGCAAGCAGGCGGTGACAGTTCGCGACAACTGGCCCGACAAACGTGCGTCCGTTGCGATTCACGTCGAGTACGGCGACGACCCCGCCCCGATCGAGTTCGAGGCCGACGGGAGCGATGGCCCAATGGTCAAATTCCACGTCGATATGAACCACTCGAAGTAGGCGAACTACCTCGGGACCGCCGTCGAGAAACGGATGGCCGAGAAGTGTCGCTTCGATCTCGAGCGGGCGAGCTGGCACAACGCGAGATTCGGGAACGGAACGCCCGTCGAGATTAAGTCGACGATGCACGAGTACGCCGACGGCCAGCCAGGGAATTTTAAGGTCTACCGGGAATAGCACGAGAAAGTTCGACGTAACGACGGCTGGTACTGCTTCGTCGTCTACTGGCCGCATGGACGGTCGGGCTGTCCGATCCTCAAAGACAGGATGGTCCACTCCTGTGATCTTCCACTGCTCCGGTGGCACAGCGGCGGCGATCACCGCGGGCTGAGCAGGCGAAGATCGCGATCGGCGATATTTTCTGAGCGATTCGCTCAAGCGATGACGAGTGTTTCGACGAGTGGCTCCCTGCTCATGAGGAGGATGACATTGTTAGTTGCACAGACGGCGTACACGAGAACAGCACCGACAGCGAACAGTGCATCATATGGTTTCGAGAGATAGTGTCCGATCATGACGACCACGGCGGCGTAGATACTTCCTGCGAGAACGACACCGGGCAATCCGATTAGCTCATAGAAATGGGTCGTGATCGGATTAAGTTCGGTGGCGTACGGAACAAGAAAGAGGAACACTGTAGCGACGAGATCGACCAGCCAGAACAAACCAAACGAGAGACGTATCGGCGGGTTTGCCGGACGGTTCAACGCTATCCCGCGGGTTACTGTTGGTTCCATACTTCAATTGGAATCATGTCGCTCGTTAGTTTTAGGTGTGCCGAAACAAGGCGTGTTAGAGTCTACTACAGTCGAATTCTAAATGTAATCAGTTCAGAGTGACTATTTCATTCGTGATTCGTCGCTACCTGCGAAGAATTCTGACGCGAGGTCACAACTCTTCCTTCGTCGTAACTGAGACAGAACTCTCGAGGTCGAAGCTGACGGCTCGAGTGCTCAGCGTCTCGGCGATTTCCCGGCGCTGCTCGCGAGTGAGCTCGTCGTGCTCGAGGACACGCCGAGCTGCGGACGGATCCAGGTGGCTATCTCACCGGCATCAAGATACTCTTTCACTTTCTTACAGTCCTGATGCCAGAGGTCCCACGTGAGTTGGACGACCGTCTGAACGTAGTAGGTCGACCTGTCGGTGAGTGCAGTCCCGTTTCGACTTAGAAATGAGCTGAAATATATGTATATACTAGTACATATAGATATTACACAAGTTGATGACGATTGCAGTCAGGTCAGTGAGTGTGGTTCGACAGAAACTCCTGACAGCGGTCATGGTCGTAGCACTCGTTGCAACAGGGATGACGGCCTCGGCGGGAGCGGTCACGGGTCCGTCGGTCGAGACGACGACCTCGATCAGCGAGTCAACGACGGTGACGGTGACGAACGTCGTCGACGGCGACACAATCGACATCGAATACCAGAACGGGTCGACCGATACTGTTCGACTGCTAGGTGTTGACACACCGGAAACGTACGGGTCGGTCTCGCCCGGCGAATTCGAGGGTGTGCCGGACACGCAGGCGGGCCGTGAGTGCCTGCAAGCCGCGGGTGAGAACGCGAGTGCGTACGCGACTGACCAACTCGCTGGCCAAACGGTTACGCTGCAGTTCGACAGCCAGGCGGACCGACGCGGTGACTACGGCCGTCTGCTCGCGTACGTACAGGTCGACGGTTCGAACTTCAACTACGATCTCGTGGAGCGGGGCCACGCCCGAGTCTACGACAGTACGTTCTCCCAGAGCGATTCGTTCTACAGCGCCGAATCGGCGGCTCAGTCCGCCGAGCGAAACGCCTGGTCGTGTCGGACGCCGAACGACGACGGTTCTGGCGATGACGGGTCGTCGGGTGGGGACGGAAGTGCGCTTACTATCGATTGGGTCAACGCGGAAGCAAGTTCCCTCAACGACGAGCGTGTGAAGATCACCAACACCGGCAGTAGTTCGGTCGACCTCGACGGGTTCACACTCGCCGACGAGGCGGGTCATAGCCACACGTTTGCGGAGTTCACGCTCGGCGCCGGTGACTCGGTATACATCCACACTGGTAGTGGGACCAACGACGACGACGACCGCTACATGGGCTACGGGACCGAAATCTGGAACGACGATGGTGATACGGCGACGGTGCAGACGGCAGCCGGGACGACCGTCGACCAATTCGCGTACTAAAGCGAGCGTGGCAGCTCATTTTTCAGACGTCTCGGCGCCGGGTCAGGTGGTGGCGACCGCACTCGATAACGAGTGGTGAAACCGCTCGACGCGCTCGCGGTTGCTGTCTCCGAAAACCTTCGATTTTCGGGATGATGAGTGAGATTTGCTCTCTCGAACCACCCGGGATATCCGCGCTCGGACACCCACACCGCACTCGCGTGGACAGTGGTCCACGCAGGTGACCATGCGAACGCGAGCGTGCCTCGCCCTTTCAGTCCGCCAGGAGGGCGGCTGGGACTTCGAGCCCACTCTTGTCACAGTTGACGCAGCGATGAATCCCGTCCTCGGCGGTGACCCGAGACGGGCCTGCCGCGTAGTATTCGTAGGGGTAAGTGTACTCCTGGAGGTCGGTCGTGTGGCGGACCTCAGGGAGGTACACGGGCTCGATCAACTGGACCAAGATGTCCGAGCGGTTCGGCTCACACGTCTTGTTGTAGGTGACGTTGTTGTCGCCGGTGTAGGTGACCGTTATCGTGTGGTGCTGCTGGAGGCGGTCGACGGCCCACTCCTTGTACCCCGTCTGGGTCTGCCCGAACCGGTGTTTCTTGACGTCGTCGAACGTCTCCCTGAACCGTTCGAATCAGAACCGACGGCGACTACGCATACCGACGAGACGCGATCGAACGTGCAGCTGACTGCTATGACTACAACAAGACGAAAGCAGTGGTGAGTGCCTGCGATGACGTTCCGAAGTTCATCCAGGCTTCCCGCCAAGTCCTTGAGCGCAACGACCTCACGCTCGAGCAGCGCCGAGAGATCGCCGAGACGCTCCCGTCTCGAGCAGTGGATTTCGAAGTCAAATCCGAGATCGTCGTTGACACCGATTAGAAAATACAGTCGATCGGGAACTTCGCCTGCTCGGTCCCGCAGTGATCGCCAACGCCGTCGAGCACACGAACCTCATCCGTCGAACAGCGCTCGCGAGGACTACAAATTGGCCTACTTGGTCTCGGAGGGCTACTATCCGGGCGACAGGGTCCATGAAATCGATCTGAGCGATATCCCGCCGGAACTCCGACAGAGCGCGATGATTTAAGCCCAGGTCCAACTCACAAAGCGCGGGCTGATGATCAACAGCGTGGGCTTCGAGGCGGCGACGTTGCACGTCGTGACAACCGACTGGTTGCTCGAGCGCCTGCCGGGGATGGGGACCGAGTATCGATGAGTAGCCAAATCCCGATGGCCGCTACGTCAATTTCTACTGCCCCGGATGCCAAGCCCACGCGGACGACATCGAAATCGTGTTCGACCGCGAGAACTGGTCAGTCCTTCGCGATCCGTACTGTCTGAGTTCGCTGAACGCGGCGATTGACGCCGA
Source organism: Natrinema soli (assembly GCF_028618695.1). The sequence continues at coordinate 20,552 of NZ_JAQIVI010000432.1, forward strand.
CCAGCCCGTACAGGCGCACCGCCCACCAATCGGGAAGTTCGACGACTGACTTTTTCAGATCGACGACTAACTGAGCCATTTTCACTTCGAACAAGGGGTGTCTCGAAAAACTCACGAACTGCGAGCCGGCGCTACATTCATACATGTGCTTGTGAAATTCACACACGGCACCCATAGCCATCTGTAACGGACATCTGCTCATGAGATGGGTGGTGATGCCCCATCGCTGTCCCTTCGGTCCAGGTCAAAATGTATACTGAGACGAAAAGTGGCGAGCCCGGCGGACGTAACCAGGCCGGACTCGCAGTGACTGGGGTGGGTTGGGTGGGTGTGTCGCGCCTGTGGCACAACGCGACAGTTGGACCAAGTATGGAGGTCGTTATCAATCTCTCCCCGATTCCCACCTTTCACTCGAAATGTGGTGTGTCAAAAGACCCGCGAGCGCACGCAGTAGAAGACACTCGCCCGCGGATACTGCGGTTGGATGAGTCGCGTACTGGGAACGCGACAGGTGACTCGAGGGCCATGGGCCTGTTGAGTCCGTTGCCAACAGAAATTGGTTTGTGTGTTGCTTGTCACCACAATGGCTATCAAGCGCTAGCCGAAAGCCACCGCTGGCCGTCGCGTCTGCCGGTCGCTCGGAGGTTGCACTGTTCCCCTGCGAGACCGACCATCACGGTGGCAGCTGTTTCCGTACACAACGTCTTTCCTTTCCGCTCCCGTAGTCATGCTGACTTTGGTCGGCTGCTAAATACCAGATTCAACTAGGGCGGCTCTGTTACCTGTGATTCCTCAACCCCCTTGAATAGCGACGCCACCTGCCATAGCGAAGTTGACTGGCTTGCCTACACTGGCTAACTCAGGTGATTAAGCTCCCTTAGTCAACTTAACTGAGTCACCTAAGTCAACTGAGCTGCCTAAGTTAACTGGACCAATCAAGTTAGTTGACTCCAGTGGAAATAAGTAGGATTAGGTGAATGTATAGGTTGCCCACCGAGACAGTCGATCGGTTCCCGAAACCGGCGCTGCGACGGGCGGAATCACACAATGGCAGCGAATACTACACCACGAGCGGTTTGTTTCCCTATGCTCAAAGGGGGATTCGGAAAGAGCACGTTTGCAAGCACCCTCGGCGGGATTCTCGGCGATTTCCGAGACCATAGTGTACTCGTCGTTGACTTAGATCCGGCCGGACACCTCTCGACCGGTCTTGGCTACTACACGCGAGAGAATGACAGTGCAACCGATCTGGCTGACGTGTTACTTGAGGGCGAGCCACTCGAGGCAATCGTGAAAAATCCCGGCCACGGCTTCGATTTCATCCCGGCGCTCAATCTCGATACGATCTCCGACGAACTCTCGAAAGACTCGGTCCTTGCATCGGACCTCAAGATGAAACAAGAACTCGTCGATAAACACCTCGGTGAGCAGTACGACTACATGCTGTTCGACGTACCGGGGACTCGGAAGAAACTCACGAACAACGCGGTTATTGCAGCACCGAATGCGATTCTTCCGCTTATGCCAAAACCAGAGGCGATGAACGGGCTCCGGGAGACTGCGATTCGGCTTGTCGAACCGATTCGGCAGCAGCTCGGCGAGTTCAATATACTGGCGACGGTGCCGAACGACCTCTCCGCTCGGATTGACCACCAAACCACGGATCGGAAGCTACTCGAGTCGATGAATACGCAGGAAAGCTTTGCGAGCTTCCTGCTGGCCGGTAACGACGGCGTCGACCCACAACAGGGGACGCTTTCGAATGGACACGACCTCGAGACGGTTCTCAACGATCATATCCCACCGTTTGCACGGATCCGCTCCGACGAGTGGGCGGCGATCGACGCGGGCGAGGTTTCCCCGCCGAAGCCACCGATCCGACACACGGGAGCGATCGGCGACGCCTACGAGGAGCGGAAACCACTCACGGCTCACGACCCGGAAAACCCACAACTCGAGCACTTCGGCGTGGTTGCGGATATCATCGAAACCGGAGGGATCAACCAATGACGAACTTCGATCTTGGTGACCCAGCCCCCGATGCTGACGATGAACCTGCGGACGAACCAGACGACGAATCAACCCCCGACGAGCCGTCGACGAGCAACCAGGACACGGACGATCCGTTGCCGTCTGACTCAAACTCGAGCTCAGAACCAGACCGCGACCCAACCGAGACGGGTCCGTCGTTTCCTTACAGCGAAGTCCGACAGAGTCCCTTGTACGCGCGCGAGGAGACATGGACTGAGTTCGAGGACCAACTTGATTTCGAAGTCACACCTAAGCTTCGAAAAATGGGGATTCGAGATGACGAACTCCGCGAAATCCACGATATCGTCTTAGAAATCGCACTCGACAATCTGGAAGAGATTCCGGAACGGCTCGCGGAGAAGCGTCGGTAACTGGAACGGTTTTCACCCACTGAGTCACGCCCGAAGTGATATCCCACGAGACATGGAGGCCCCACACGGCCGGTTATGGCGGCCGGCCGAAAAGGGACACCAGAGAACCTCGATGCTCGCGTCTTCCCCTTTTGCTAATGGACCCATAGCCCTCGAGTCTCAACTCTCTCCTCTGCCCGATACCCTGCCCCGAACCCAACAGTTTCGCGGTCGCTCGCCGTCCGATCGCGACGACTGGCAGGTCTCGACAGTGGCCCGCCGAACGACCAAGCACGACGGGTCAGCCGTCTGTGCCGTCACCGGCGAGACCGTCCCACTGACCGAGACGCATTTCTACGTGACGCTTCGGCGGGAGACATCGTCATCGACCCATCATGATGAGTACGGTCACCTGTTCGTCGCCGACGGCGCGCTTGGCAAGCTGGACGAGTGGCTCGAGGGCGGGAGTAAACAGTTTGTGTAAACCACCCTCTATATTTACATACCAGCCTGTGATAATCACCCACACAATGAACTGTGAATGGGGCTCACACACTTGTATAAAACGACCAACTAGGCAGTTCAATATCCAGCATAAGGATACTGGAAACCAGAATACGCATTATTTCTGTGAGTCGCATGCCTTGCTAGGACTCTCGGAATTTAAAGCCAACAAGTCGGTTCGAGTATTGTCGGCCGATGAACGCGAATTGGCAAGTATAGACGAAGTATAACCTCTTCTGACCCGGTCCCTTGGTTTCGTATCGGCATTCTAGTAGGCATCAGACGCCGATATTCGGTGGAATGGTCTATAGGGGAAGAGACGGATATTTTGTATAGCGTTATTCAATTTAAATACTTTCCCAGCACCCGTATTATCCCTATATCTGTACGCTCATAGTCTGTAACTGATATTCTATCAACCCCAACAGTACACAGTACATTAGACCAATAATGTACGGTATTATTTTCAGGGTCCGCGCCCTCTGGTAAGCCGAGTCGATGCAAAACAACAATTCCGGACCTTCAACAGAGGGAAAACCCCTCGAGACAGCCAAAGACGAGTTCGTAGACGAACGCGACGGCAACTACGCATCGAACCTCGAGTACGTCCTCGGAAAATGGATCGACTGGACGCCCGATCGCGTGGAAACGCTCGACGACGTCAAACCGATCACGATGCGCCACTACGCGACGTATCTGAAACGCCGCTCGAAGCCTGACGATGGGATTAGTGAATCGACAGCTCGTACGTATTACAACTACGTCTCGGCGCTGTTGACACGGTCTGTTGAAGTTGGCGACCTCGCGGAGAACCCTGCTGAAAAACGGGAAGCGAAGAAACCACTCCCGACGACAACGACCAACAGTGGCGACCAACAGTTCTGGAAACCGGAACAGCGCCGAGCGATCATCGAGCACGTCGACGAACGCGCTCGCACGGCGATCGACGCCGACGGCACCGGTGCGTTCGAGGAGGTGCGCGACCGGGCGTTGGTCTGTGTCCTCGCGTACACGGGCGTTCGTGGTGCTGAGGTGCTGGCCGATTCACGTGTGAAACGCCGCAACGGACTTCGGTGGTCCGATCTCGACCTCGAGAATGGGATTCTCACAGTCTTCGGGAAGAGCCAAAACAGAGAGGAGACCGCACTCCCCGAACAGGCGGTCGAACCACTCCGGCGACTCGAGACGTTACTCGACTCGCCGGCCGACGGGTGGCCCGTATTCCCCTCGAGGCATCCGCCGTCGTTGTACGCGGCGATCGACGACGCCGGACACGACAAACCGGACGGCGACCCCTGGGGTTACGTCCTCGAGACCGGTATCGAACCGCCGTCAATCAGCACCTCCGGCGCTCGCACGCTGTTGAAGCGTCTTTCGGACGAGGCCGACGTACCAGGGCTCGACGAAGACGAGTATCTCACGCTGCACGGAGCACGCCGCGGCGTCGGCGAAAAGCTCTATCGTGAGCGCGGGGCCGCCGCCGCGCAACGAACGTTGCGCCACGCCGATCCACAGACGACGAGTGAAATGTACTCGCACATCGAAGCGAGCAAGCTGGCCGAGGATAATACGGAAGTGTTCGACGGGGAGTGAAAAGTACGGCCTACGAGCCGATCATTGAGCTATTCTTCGGACCTTCGATTGAAGCTTTGTCTTCGAGATAGCACCCCGATCAGCTTTTGCATGGCATCCTGGGCAGAGGACAATGAGATTCGAGGGTTCGTTTGGACCGCCCTCACTCCGAGGCGTGATATGGTGGACTTCTGGTTGATCGGTACGGTTGTTGCACCATTCACATTGTTGGCCAGCTCGTTCAAAGTAGAGTTCGTCTTTCAAGGACTGCGGAGTTGGCGGTGTTTTCTCGGGTCCGTTGGACGACTGAGAATCCTTCTTCTGCACCTTCGAATCGTCTTCGATAGTGGAGAGAAACTTGATTGCCGCACTGACACCATCGCGTTGGGCAAGGACGAGGACCCAACCTATGATCGCGATTCCTGACACCAGCATCGTGATGCCGATGAGAAGCGAGATTGAATCCAGTGCAAGACCGGATGAAAACACGACTATCCCTCCTGCAATGAGTAACACCAGCGATATGCCGCCGGGTGGAAGGTCTCCGATGCCACTTTCACCATCGGAAACTCCATCGCCAGGGAACTCAAGTTCGATTCCACCATCTGAATTACCGAATCCTCCAAGTCCACCCATCGGGGATGGATTTCCAGATGACGCGAATTGCTCGAGGAGGTCCACGGCATCTTGGAAAGAGTCAACCTCGTGTACAGGAGCTGTGATATCGAACCGTTCGTCGTATATTCCGGGGTCGTAATCGGAAGTGACAACCTTGGCTTCGAGAGCGTTATCGAAAGTAATCGCGTATACTCCATTCTCCAGTTTTTCGAGTCGCCAATCTCCGTCTCGTCTGACTACACCCATATGAATCAACAATTCGTCTAAGACGAAATATATATTTGGGCAGGAGTATCGCAACTTCGATGATCGCTATCCCATGACTGTCTTACTCCGAAAGGTCTTGGTTACGTACTTCTCACTGAACCCGCTCAAGCACAGCCCCGGCCGTTTCCTCCCCAACCCCGTACACGCCTTCCAACCGCCCTCTATCACTCTCCCGCAACCCATCCAACGAATCGTACTCGCGGGCGATCGCCTTCCCTGTCACCGGCCCGACGCCGTTCACGTCTTCGACCACGCCGAATCCGCTCGAACTCGTCGTCGACGGCCTCGCCGAGTCGGGCTCGAGTTCGGGCTCGTCGATCTGACCCTCGGCGTACAGGCGTTTGGCCTCGGTGACGGGGTCTTCGGGGGGTGGAGAGGCGGTCGTGGGCGTAGTAGGCGAGTGTCCCGACAGTGACGACGGCATAGAAGGCGGTTTCGAGGGTCTCGAGCATGGTTACTCAGCCGCCCGATACCGATCGATCCGCATCTTATTCTCCGCGTAGGACCGACTCGAGTCGTAGATCGGATCATCGGGCAACGCGGCCTCGCCGTCGGGGACCGTCGCGACGGGCAACTCGGTCGCGGCGAGTACGTCCCGAACCATCGATTCCCACTCGCCGATCGCCGACTCGTCGTCCATCATGCCGCGGAGGCGCTCGAAGGCGTCGGCGGCCTCCGCATACGCCTCGTTGAACTCCTCGAGCCACTGGTCGACGTCGTCGACGCCGGCCTC